>JAAELW010000375.1 GCA_024226235.1 bacterium | reverse complement strand
GTCCGCTTCAGCGGGCTTTCCCTTCTGTAGCACGGGGATTTATTCCCGTGCGGCTGGTCGGCCCTCACTACTCGCCTTCCGAGATCCGCTTCGCTCCCAGCGTCCGCAGGCGCAGAGCGCGCAGCTTGATGAAGCCGGTGGCATCGCCCTGGTCGTAGACGTCGTCGGCCTCGAAGGTGGCGATCTTCTCGTCGTAGAGGGTGTGGGTGTCGGAGCGCCGGCCCTCGATCCCGACGTGGCCCTTGTAGAGCTTGAGCCGCGCCTCACCATTGACCCGCACCTGGACCGAGTCCATGAACGACTGCAGGGCCTCGCGCTCGGGAGAAAACCACAGGCCGTTGTAGATGATCTCGGCGAAGCGCGGCATCAGCTCGTCGCGCAGGTGCTGGACTTCGCGATCCAGCGTGATCGACTCTACCGCCCGGTGGGCGTGGAGCAGGAGGGTGCAGCCCGGGGTCTCGTAGACGCCGCGGCTCTTCATCCCCAGGAAGCGGTTCTCGACGATGTCGATCCG
>JAAELW010000374.1 GCA_024226235.1 bacterium | reverse complement strand
CGTGCAGCGTCTCGAGTAGCCCAGTCCGTGTTCGGCAGTGTTCCCCGACCTGATGCACCCCCTGTAATCCGTATGACCGCATCGTCCCTTTCCCCACCGGTCCCTCCGGTGACCCTGCAAGGCGGCTCCTCGGAGTTGATTCGCCTGGCCTACCCGATCGTCCTGACCCAGCTTTCGATGTCGGCGATGCAGATCATGGATTCCGCCATGGTCGGGCGCCTGGGCCCTGGCGAACTCGGCGCCGTCGGCTTCGGCGGCATCTGGCTGTGGACTGCGCTGACCCTCTTCGTTGGCACGACGCAAGGCGTGCAGACGTTCGTCTCCCAGGATTTCGGCGCCGGTCGGCCAGCTGCCGCGGGCGCCTGGTTCTGGCAGGGGCTCTACGCGGTTCTACCCCTGACGCTGCTCGCGATCGGCACCTTCGCGCTGTGCATGCCGGCCTTCATGGACCTGCTTGCGCCGCCCGAGGAGATCCGGCCGCTGGCGACCTCGTACGTCCAGGCGCGCGTGTTGGGCTCGCCCGCTGGCGTGGCGTTTGCGGTGGGTGCAGCGTTCTTCCGCGGCATCGGAGATACGCGAACGCCCTTCCACATCACGTTACTCGCCGTTGGCATCAACGCCGTGCTCGACTACGGGCTGATCTTCGGCAGGCTGGGGCTTCCGGAACTCGGTGTCAGCGGTGCCGGCTACGCCACGGCCATCGCCAACTGGGTCGCCGTCATCTTGATCTTCCGCGCATTGATGCGACCCGGGGTTCGGCGCCGCCATGCCACGGCATGGATTCGCCCGAATCCGGACCAGATGATCCGCTTCCTGTGGACGAGCGCGCCCGTCGGTGCCCAGTGGCTGCTCGGGATGTCGTCCTTTGCGGTGTTCTCGACGCTGGTCGCACACATGGGCAGTACCTCCATCGCCGCGAGCCAGGCGCTGATTGCGGTGCTCTCGATCTCGATCATGCTGGCGAGTGGTCTCTCCATCGCCTCATCGACACTGGTGGGCCAATACATCGGCGCTCGCAATCTTGCCGCTGCCGAACGTGCCCACCGATCGGCGATCCGCATCGGCTTCGGCGTCAGCCTCTGCCTGGCCGCACTCTTCGTCGGTGCACCGGGATTCCTGATTCGGCTCTTCACTGAAGACCCCGGACTCCTGGAGGCTGGCGCAAGCCTCATGCTCGTCGGGGCGGTGCTGCAGGTCTTCGACACGATGGTCAATATCTCGAGTGGAAGCCTGCGCGGCGCCGGGGATACGCGATGGCCACTCCTGGCAACGACCAGCCTGGCATGGCTGGTCTATCTGCCGCTGGCCTATTTCCTGGGTGTCACCCTCGAGGGTGGCTTGCTGGGCGCATGGACGGGCTGCGCGGTCAATTCGTTCCTGGCCGCGATGGTCTTGCTCGCCCGCTTCCGGCGCGGAACCTGGCAGACGATCACCATCTGACTGACGCCGTACGTCATATCCAAAGCCCGCTTCTCATTGGGAGCTGGGGCAACGAACTCTCGGCCGCCCAGGTTCTTCGCAGTTGGACGTCCGTGGCGCGCTCGTGCAGTGCCTTGGCGCGGCCGTTCAGGGCGGCAGGGATGCACCCCGGTAGCGTGATGATGGAGCCGCCCGCCCCATCGAAATGCGAAGGAACATCATGTCCACACAACTTCCTGCGTCGTCCACGCAGCGGTTCAGCGCGTGGCTCCTCATCGCGCATGTGGTCCTGCTCTTCGCAGCCTTTTCTGCGCTCGCCCCGGCATTTGACTTTCCCGAGGTGCTTCGATTGCCCGCCGACGAAATCCTGCAGCGCTTTCGTGCGCGGCAGTCGTTGATCGTGGCGGTCTATTACGCCTTCACGCTCTCTGGGCTCACCTTTGCCTCGCTCGCCCTTTTGCTCCAAGCGGTATTCGAGCCAGATGATCCTGCCCTCGCACGGTTGACGTGTAAGGCCGGAGTCCTGGCAGGTTTCTGCCAGGCGCTTGGATTCATTCGCTGGTGTTTCGTGGTTCCGGTGCTCTCCGAAATTGCGGCCGACCCGGCAGCAAGCGTGGCGCGCCGCGAAGCGGCGGTCGTCACCTTCGAAGCCCTCCACCACTACGCTGGAGTCGCGGTCGGAGAAAATCTCGCGTTTGTACTGCAGGGATTCTGGACGCTGGGATTGGGCGCACTACTTGCTCGCAGTCACCGCTTCGACCGAAGACTGGGATGGCTTGGCATGGGGATCGGGGCTCTCATCGCCCTCTATAGCGTCGAGCAATTCGGCGGCCGATTCGCGGTGCTGGGCCCCCTCAATGTCGTCATGCACGATCTCTGGGCCGTCTGGCTTCTTCTCATTGCCTCCCAGCTGCTGCGAGGTGCACGAACCGGAACGACTCCCGGCATTCGCATCACGAGACGCGGTTGGATAGTCGCCTTGGGCTTGTTGTTGGGGCTACTCGTCGTCACGCATCTGTGATGGTGGGGCGCTAATCGCTGTGCGCCATGCTTGGGGTGGAGTTCCCTTTCGTGCCTTGAAGCGGCGGCTGAAGTGAGCACTATCCGAGAATCCGCAGATGTAGCCGATCTCGGTTACGCTTCGTGTCGAGCCAGTGAGCAACTCAGCGGCCGCGTCGACACGCACCGCATCGACTAGTTGCGAGAACGATGTATCGCAAGCCGACAGTTCGCGCTGCAGGGTCCGCGCGGATGTATGAAGCAGGTTCGCCACATTGGAGACCGTCCAGCGGCGAGCAAGGTCGCCGTTCACAAGGCGTTCGACGCGCACGGCGCAGTCGGCGCCAGTACTGAGATCCGGCATTCCAGAGCTGCTGACCAACAATTCGTCGAGGCCCGTCATCGGTTCACGAAGGGCATGGAACTCTCGCCACTCGATCCGCCAGCGCCCACAATCGCCGGGGGGCAACTCCCGTACTGATCTTCCTTCATGGAAAACCTGCTGGTGTGGCGACGCGCTGCCAGGCAGGCGAGCGCAAAGCCCGTGGCATCCAATTCGCTTGAACATCGCCAGATGGAAAGCGAGAACCAACAGAGATTCCTCACGCACAGGCTTTCCACTCTCCGCTCGATGCTGCAACTCGACGGTCCGCTCGCCGCGTTCCAGAACCCGAACCCTGTGATCCGAATGGAAGAACCGACCGAAGCGCTGCTCCTTGTCGATGAAGTCATCGACGTCCCGTGAGTTGAGCAGGACGAAGAGCAGTGGCTGGTCGGTTGCGTCTGCGAGCGCGGCAGGTAGATCGAACAAGGCGCTCTCACCCCCACGCCGGACGACCTCGCGCAGCATCTGGCGCTGGACAGCAAGGGGCACACCCTCGGGGTTGTCGAGTGTGCTCACCGCCAGGTCTTCGGGGAGCCCGCCGTTGCGACGAAGCCACTCGGCCGGCGCCGAGGCGATGAACGCGTGGACATATCGGGACACTGGAGTCCGCCATCGTAGCGATCCGCTCCGGCATCGGCAGCATTGGCGGATTGCCTCAATAGACTGGCGCGAGAATGCAAGAGTCCGATTCACAAGAGGACGATGGTCGTGGTCGAAGCAAGTTTCGGGAGATCGCGATGCGCATCCAAGGCAAACGAGTGCTGGTGACGGGTGGAACTGCCGGAATAGGTTGGGCGCTTTCACGCGCGCTGCTGGGTCGTAGCGCTCGGGTCTTCATCTGTGGCCGCGATCCGGCGCGACTCGACCACGCACTCGAGCATCTGCCCGGCGCGGTGGGCTCGGTCTGCGACCTGGGACATCGGGAGGGAATGGCCGAACTGCTTGAAGATTGCGCCGCCGAACTCGGAGGCCTCGACATCCTCATCAACAACGCAGGGATTCAACAATCACTCGACTTCACGAACGGAATCGCGGGAACGCCAGAGATGCTCGAAAGCATTGGTCGGGAAATCGCTGTCAATCTCACCGGGCCGATCCAACTCACCTGGCTCGCCCTTCCCCATCTCGCCCGCGGTGACGAACCCGCAGTGGTCAACGTGACCTCCATATTGGCGTACGTCCCCAGGGCGAGTTCTCCGGTCTACTGCGCGACCAAGGCCGCTCTTCGCAGCATCACCGCGAGCCTGCGCAGCCAACTCGATCCGCTCGGCATTCGCGCCGTCGATCTTGTCCCACCTCTGGTCGATACTGCGATGACGCAGGGACGCGATGAAGGAAAGAAGCTCTCAGCCGACGAATTCGCACGAAGTGCGCTCGCCGGCCTGGAAGCCGAGCAAGACTGCATCCTGGTGGGAAGGGCGAAGCAGGCAAGCTGGCTGGCACGTCTCGCGCCGGCACTCCTCGCCCGCAAACTCTCGGGCGATACAGGGTAACCGTCTTCGAGAAGTCAGACTTCCATTCGCCGTTCTGCAAAGTCTCTTTGGAGGCAGGCCGCATCATCGCTGCGGGCTCAGCTTCACGATGACTGTCGCGCCCCCCTCGATGCTCGCAGAGGGTACATTGGAGTAGCTGGTCCAGACGTTGCCTTCTGGGTCGAAAGAAATCTCCCTGCAGAAGGTCACCTGAGAGGGCAGGCGATATGTGGTGAAGCCTTCAGTCTTCGGGTCGAAGTGCAGCATCGTGTCGGAATTGGAACCGCAGCCCCACACGGTGTCGTCGATGGGGTCGATACCAATTGCATAGACACTGTCGCCATTGCCGGTGGGAAGATCGTAACCCGTGAACTTGTCTGCAGCTGGCTCGTACTTGTAGATGCGACCGTCCGTGAACGCCGGGATCCACAGATTGCCCTGGGAATCTGCGCGGAAGCG
>JAAELW010000373.1 GCA_024226235.1 bacterium | reverse complement strand
TGCGTGGGGGCGCTGGGCGGTTCCCGACGGACGGTCCAGCGTTGGCTATCGCGGGCGCAGCCGCTGGGGATGCAGACGCTGCAGGCGTTGCGCCGCGCCGTCATCGAAAGAAGCGAGCCTCGGCCTATCGAGCATCTGTTCCCGAGCGGTTTATCACCGCCCCAGACCGCTCGGCGCCGCCCGTGGCGCGCTCCTGCCTCAGTTTCCAGCCTCTGGCAGGCGTGCGCATTCCTCATCGGCGGTGCCATCGCGTTGCATGTCCATGCACCCGTGCTCTTGGCCGAGGCTCGCGGGAGGTTGGTGGACCCGACAAAGTTCCTGATGTGAGCCTTCCAGGCACCGCCTCCTGGGAGAGGAGCGTAGTCGGCTGCCCGTCGAAGTGCCATTTCCGCGACCTGCGGATCCCACAGAAAGTGGCGTCGAGGCCCGTCGCGCGCCGGTCGATGCTCGTCCTCCAAGGCCCCGCATGCAGGAGGACCGATGCTCGAGGACCCGAGGATGATGACGGCCCTGGCGCGCTACCAGGTGGTCAGCACCTACCTGGCGATGGCGCCTCGACACGGCCAGAGAGCCAAGCTGCGCAACAAGCTGGCCGCCCGAGCGTGGCACCTCGAGGATGGCCGCCGGCTCAAGGTCTCCTCCGGCGAGACCATCCGGGGCTGGGTTCGGCGCTACCAGCGCAAGGGCCTCGCCGGACTGGTCGACAAGGTGCGCGAGCCCCGCGGCGAAGGGGTGCTCAGCTCCGAGCTGATCGAGACGGCCTGCGCGCTCAAGCGCGAGGTGCCCGAGCGCTCCCTGGACCGGCTGATCGAGATCATGGAGGCGCTCGGAATAGCCCGACCCGGCAAGGTCCGGCGGAGCACGCTTCATCGCGCGCTTCACCGCGCCGGCCTGAGCGCCCGCAAGTGTCGGACCCCGGAACGCGCCGATCTCGACCGCTTCGAGGCCGACGCCCCCAACGCCCTGTGGCAAAGCGACATGTTGGTCGGACCTTGGCTCCCGGACCCGGAACGCCCCGGCAAGAGCCGCCGCACCTACCTGTACGCCTTCCTCGACGACCACAGCCGGCTGCTGCTCCATGGCCGCTTCAGCTTCAAGGGTGACCTGCCGGCGCTCGAGCTCGTCTTCCGGCGCTGCCTTCAGAAATACGGCGTATGTCGCCGCGTCTATTACGACAATGGCCAGGTCTACCGCTCGCGCCACATGCAGCAGATCGTGGCCACGCTCGGCATCCACCGCATCATCTACACCCAGCCCTACAGGCCCATGGGGCACGGAAAAATCGAGGCGCTCAATCGGTTGATCCGTGCGGCGTTCATCTCGGAGCTGAAGGCCTCGCGAATCGCGAGCCTGGACGGTCTCAACGAGGCGTTCCTGGCGTGGGCGGACCTGCGCTACAACCGGCGGGTCCACACGGAGACGGCGCAGACACCGCTGGCGCGTTGGCGCGCGGGTCTCGAGGACGTCCGCTATGCCGACGAGGCGCAGCTCCGAGGTGCGTTCCTGTGGCAGGAGCGGCGCAAGTCGGACAAGACGGGCGTCTTGTCACTCTTCGGGACGCGCTACCAGGTCTGTGCCGAGCTCGCCAACCGCCGCCTCGAGGTCCGCTACGACCCGGAGGCCCTGGACGAGGTCGAGGTCTGGCGCGACGGCGCGTTCGTCGAACGAGTGCGGCCGCTCGACGTTCGCGCACATCGTCGCCCCCGCGCCAGGGACGCCGAGGTCACGGTCACTGACGACGACCGACCGGCGCCCGTCGCCGACTATCTCGGTCACCTCGTGACCCAGCGGCGTTCGGAGGGCTTCATCGAACCGACGCCCCGGCAGCTCGCCGAGCAAGCTGCCAAGGAACGGGCCGAAGCCGATCAGGCCGTCGTGGATCTGGTCGCCACGCATCTACACGACGATGTCTTCGACGAGGCGAGCGTCCGAGCCTTCCTGGCGCGCTTCGGACCATTCGACACGGACGCTGCGGCCGAGGTCCTCGAGCGTCTGTGCGTCGACGGCAACGACCGTCACATTCGTTTCTATCTCGACGCCCTCCGGCGCGAGCGGGCTGACGGAGGCAGCGATGACTGATCTGACCCGTCACCAGAAGCTGCGCCTCAAGGCACACTTCGGGCTCTCCAAGACCCCCTTCCACAAGCGCATGAAGGCGCGAGATATGTTCGATTCGCGAGGGCAACGCGAACTCTACCAGGCCCTGCTGATGTGGGCTGATATCCGCGGCCTTGCGCTCATTACGGGGCTGTCGGGCGTGGGCAAGAGCATCACGCTGCGCCGATTCGTCGCCGACCTCGACGAGGCCCGCTACCACGTCGTGCGCTTCACCTACCTGCCCACGACCGTCACCGGCTTTTTGCGTTCCTTCAGCCGCTCCCTGGGGCTACGCATGCGCTTACACGGCGCCGACCTCTTCGATGCGGCCCGCCAGCATCTGGTCGCCTACGAGGACGAGCACGGACCCCATCCCATCATCCTCATCGATGACGCCGAGGGGATCAGCGTCCCCGTGCTCGATGCTATCCGACGACTGACCGCCTACGAGCTCGACGCCGAAGACCGCTTCTCCATCTTGCTCAGCGCCACGGACGGCATCCTTCAGACCCTGCGGCACCCCGCCCTCGACTCCCTGCGCTCACGCATCGGCTATGCTCAGATCCTGCGCGCTTTCACCCTCGACGATGCCCGCAACTACATCCGCTTCCACCTCCAGCGCGCCGACGTGAAGGCTGACTTGTTCACCGACGACGCCGTGCGGCGCGTCTTTCAGGCCACGCACGGCAAACCGCGCGCCATCAACCAGCTGTGCCTGCAGGCGCTCGTACAGGCCGTCGTGCAGGGGCTCGACCGCATCGACGGCAAGTTCATGGCCTCCCAGGTCGCCGCTCATCCCCTCTATCAGACCAGCGGAGGTGCTCCGTGAAGCATCCACACATCCCAAGAACCTGGACCGGTGACCAGGCCCTGGAGGTCGTCGAGCTGCTGCAGGGATTGCTCGACGCCGTCTGGGACGTCTACGGCCACGAGCTCACCGAAGCCCTCGCCCGACGCTCCCCACCTCACGACGACCGACAGGCTGAGCTACCCTTGTAAATCGAGGTTCGGGACACCCGCTCGACCAGTGTCCCATCGCCCAAGTCCGCGTGCCAGCTAGGCCCTGATGCACCGACGGGACACAAGCATCGCCTGTGTCCTGCAAGCTGCCCATGGGACACGCATATTCGCCCCGTCCCTCTCTAATGCCCGGGAAGATTGGCTGGGATGCAATTGGGCAAGAATGCTGGGACCAGACAGGATCATCCGCGACGCCAGGCTGTGCCTGAAGACGTGCGCGCCGGCACGCCCGGACGGCAGCAGACCGGCGCGCTGCATGGCGTTCCGCGCGATCTTG
>JAAELW010000372.1 GCA_024226235.1 bacterium | reverse complement strand
TGGACGCGAGATTCGAGCGTGGCTCGAGCAGAACGAGGATCCGGACAACCCCAGGCCATTCTGCGTCGTCGACGACTACTGCCGGGACATGGATGACGTCGAGGGCCACACCGTCGAGACCACGGATCGCTCGCAGCCGCTCCGCGTACGGGTCACCGGTCTACTCGACCGGCACATCGGGCAGATCTTAACGATGCTCGCCAGCGATCGGCTCGCCGGTGACCCGCCAGATGCCGGTGGGCCTGCCCCTCGATGACATCATGCTGAAGAAAGTCGTCCTCTGCGATCACTCCAAGGAAATCGCCGGCCTGGCTCGAGTGCCGGAGTGCCGGCACCCGGAGTGCCAGGGACCTCGTTCCCAAGCGCTGACGACATATAGGTAGAGAGGGTTGCGGCGGTCCTGGAACCTGGGAAACCTCGACGATGCGTGCACAGCCCGGAGCAGGCCGCGCTGTGGATGCCGCACCAGGTCAACTCCCGGCCATGATGTGGTTATGCTCAGGGAAGCTGTTAAGATTCCGTGTGAAGAACAGGGCACAAGAG
>JAAELW010000371.1 GCA_024226235.1 bacterium | reverse complement strand
TGCCTGCGGTCCAAAGATCGAGGTGGTGCAAGCGGTCGATGGCCTGACAGGCCTTCAGGCGGCCACCGATAAACGCCCAGACCTGATCGTGATGGGTGCGCGGATGCCGCAGCTGAACGGGATCGGCCTATGTCGCATCTTTCGCGAGCACGGGGTAGCGACGCCGATCGTGATTCTCTGCTCCTCCCACGCCGGCCCTGGAGAGGCGCCGCGCGCAATGGCCGCGGGTGCGAACGCGGCATTGCAGAAACCCGTGGATGAGGGTCGGCTGCGCACCACGATGGTGACCTTGCTGCGCGAGCGGCCGCCTGGCTCGACGAGTTGGCCCGAGATCGATGCCGAGACGGCACCCGACACGCTGACCCCGCGCAACCTCGAGCCCGCAGGTCTCGAAGCAGAGATCGCACGCGTGTATCGCTGGGCCGAGGAGGCAGGGGTTCCGGTAAGCCTGGTGGGCTACGAGTTCCGCTTCGTCGAGGGCTCGAGCACGGCTTTCATCGAGCAGTTCCGGGACGTGCTCTCGCTTGGCATTCGTGCGGAGGATGCGATTGCCGAGCTGGACGATCGGCGTCTGGTGGCAGTGCTCATCGACGCGGACAAAGAGGGTGCTCGCGCCGCAGTGCGCCGCGTCCACGAAGAAATGGCTGGGGCTGCGGAGACGTTCCTTGGCGCCCAGATGGTCAAGCCCAAGGCGCTGTGTCGCTTGTTGACGCTGCAGCCCGATCGATTGACCGACGACACGATTCTTCCCCCGTATGTCGATCGCCTGTTCGAAGAAGAGCCGCGGTTGATCGAAGAAGACGCCACCGATAGACCGGGAGAGCCGGTCGAGAAGTACCCGCTGATCGAGGCCGTCTTCCACGCGCTCTCTGGCGAGATGGCATTGTTCACGTCACCGCTCGATGGCGAGGTCCATCCGATCTCCGAGCGGGCCGAGGGGATTCGTGAGACCACGCTCGACGAGCATCGTTATCGGCAGCAAGACGAAGCCGAAGAAACACCCGCCGGTTTCCGCGCGAGAAGCGGTGCGCAGATCGTCTGGGTGGAGACATTGGAAGATCCGCCGCGGATGGTCGCCCGAGTGGAAGAGGGCCGTGTGTTCCGCGGCAAACAGGCGTGAGAAACGCTGCAAATGCGCTGCTCGGCCTGGCCTGGCTGGTCGCCTTCGCAGCGTCGGGGCAGCCCGCAGCCGACGCGAGGCTCACCGAAGCCCGTAAACTCTCCTGGGCCGGAGAATACCGGCAGGCACTCGAGTCCTATCGAGTGCTCGCCGAAGAGAGCCCCGGTGACATCTCGCTGCAGCGCGAGATCGGACTGACCCAGCTCTGGGCGGGCCGGGAACTCGATGCGATTGCCACGCTGCAGGCCGTGATCGCCGCAGATCCTTCCGATGCCGAAGTGCGGCTCGCGCTGGGTCGGGCGAACTACTATCTGGACGATGCCGGCACTGCGGCCGCGCACTATCTGCTGGCACTTCCGGCGTTTCGAGATGATCCGGCGGTGGTTGCGGAGGCGGTGGGTGCGTTCCGGGCCGCGGAGCGGGACGAACTCGCTAATCGCTGGCTCGAATACGGTCTCTCGCGGTTTCCCGATCAGCCGGAATTCAGGATCGTGCGCGCCGAGGGCATGCGCAGCCAGGGTGAACTCGGCGACGCGGCTCGAGAGCTGGAGAGTCTGCTCGAGGCTCACCCGGATCATCCGGCCGCACAGAAGTTGCTCGCGAAGATCCAGGCCGAGCAGGCTTCGCCGGCTCGGTTCGCGATCGCGCTCGGTCACGAGGGCCACTACCGCAAGGCACGGCGGATGTTGCGCCGCCATCTCCGAGAGCATCCGGAAGACATGGAGGCCCGTCTCGAGCTGGCTCACTTCACGGCCTGGAATGAGGACTACGCCGAGTCGCAGGCGTTGTACGGGGAGCTCCTGGCTGGCAGGCCGGACGATCGGCTGCTGCGCACGGAGCTGGCTGAGGTGACGAGCTGGCGAGGGCAATACGGCCCTGCTCGCAGCCAGCTCGAAGCGCTGTTGGACGAGCAGCCCGATGATCTGCGCGCACGAGTCGATCTGGGCAACGTGCACGCCTGGACAGGTGCCAGGCGCCTGGCAGACGCAACCTATCGGGGCGTGCTCGCCGTGGATCCGGAGCACGCCGAAGCCCGCAATCAGTTGGCGGAGTTGGAGCGGCAACTGGCTCCTGCTCTCGGGCCCGGATTCTCCTATTTCGAAGACAACGCGGGATTCAGTCTGTGGACGGCGGAGAGTCGGGCCACCTATTCGTCTCGTCCGGGTCGTCAGTGGTCCCTCGATCTGGACGTTCCGCGCATCGAGCAGGACGGCGAGCGGGTAGATGCCCAGGGTTTCCGGGTGGGCTTCACCGAACGGGCTGATGAGCGCTGGGAATGGGGCGGTGAGCTCGGTGCCGTCCGCTACAGCGGCGCGGGAGCCTCTCCACGCGTGCGCGTCTTCCTGACCCGTTTCCTCGGCTACCGGCAGGTGGTGCAGCTCGATCTCCGGCATGGCGACGCGTTGCCGGACGTGCGATCGATCGAGAGCGCTCTCGGGGGCGTGGACCGATCGACGGCTTTCCTCGTGCACATGTACAACGGCGAGCGCTTCACGAGCTGGACGCGGCTCGAGGCCGGGCGCTATTCGGACGATCCGACCTTCTGGGCCGCGAGAAGTGTACTCGGCTATGCGCTGGTGAAGCGTCCCGTCCAGGTCGACTTGTTGGTCATCGCTTCGGCCGGAGACTACAGCCGCGCTTCCGATCTCTACTACTCGCCGAATGACCTCGTCACCTATGCGCTGGGTCTGCGCTTCAAGACACGGCTCTGGGATCGCCTGGATCTGGTGCTGATCGGCGAGAGCGGTCGCATCCATTCGGACGGGGGACAGGGCACGACCTACCGGATTGCGCCCGAATTGATCTGGGAGATGACGGACTCCCTGCGTCTCTCCCTGCGCTACGACCATTACGAATCGCTGCGTGAAGGCGAAGCCTACACTTCCGACTTCGTGCGCGTCGGGCTTCGCTATCGGCTCCCGGTTGCCAAGTGAAGCATCGCTACACCATTGCGCTGGTCGCCCTCGCGCTCGGGCTCGTGACGCTCGGAGTGATCCTTCATCGCCAGGTGCTCGCCACGCAGTTCGTATTGGAGGATGCCTTCGTCCGGGTCTCGGTGGTGGTCCTTTTCGGATTCCTGGTCTTGCTCGTGATCCGGTATCTCGGGCTGCTCTGGTTCTCCTATCTGGATCAGCTGGAAGATCAGGAGCTGCCGGACATGCGGCAGTACCCGATGGTTTCGGTCATCGTGCCCTGCTTCAACGAGGGTGCGGTCGTTCAGAGTTCGATCCGCTCGCTGCTCGAACTCGACTATCCAAACTACGAAATCCTGGTCATCGACGACGGCTCGTCGGACGACACCTTTCGCAAGGCCAACAAGCTGGCTGGCAGCCATCCGGGTGGCACTGAAGTGCGGGTGATCCGCAAGCCCAACGGAGGCAAGAGCCGCGCGCTCAACCGTGGCATCCGCTCGGCCCGAGGCTCGATCGTGCTGTGCATGGACGGCGACTCGAAGCTCACGCCCGATACGGTGCGGGAGGGCGTGAAGCACTTCATGGACCCGACGATTGCCGCCGTCGCCGGAAACGTGAAGGTCATCAACCGCGGAAACCTGATCTCGAAACTCCAGGCTCTCGAGTACATCGAGGGCCTGAACATGGCCCGCAAGGCGCAGGGCTTCTTTCGGATGGTGAATATCATCCCGGGCCCGATCGGAATGTTCCGCAAGTCGGCATTGTTCGAGGTTGGGCTGTACGAGCACGATACCTACGCTGAAGATTGCGATCTCACGCTCAAGCTGTTGTTGGCTGGCTTCAAGGTGGTCTACGAGCGGCGCTGCATCGCGTTGACGGAAGCCCCCGAAGAACTACTCGACCTCCTGAAGCAGCGTTACCGCTGGACGCGGGGAATCCTCCAGGCGGTTCGGAAGCACAAGGGCCTGCTGATCCGACCTTTTTCGTCGCCCGCGAACAGCATGATCCTCTGGTACATGGTCTTCGAAGGCTTGGTTTGGCCTGCGATGAACATCTTCGCGAACGTCTTCTTCGTGGTGGTCGGAATCAAGTACGGCATGACGGAACTGCTGTTCTTCTGGTGGACTCAGCTGACGATTCTCGACATTGCCGCTGCGCTCTTCTGCGTCGCGATCGAAGAAGAAGATCTGCGGCTCGCGTTCTACGCGGTCTACTACCGCGTCTTCTTCATCACCGTCATCGATGTCTGCAAGGTGATGGCGACCCTCGAGGAGCTGATGGGAATGCAGATGAGCTGGGGAAAGCTCGACCGAAAAGGGCGCATCTAGGGGCACGGTATGAAATTCGATCTGATTCCGATTCTCTCGACGGTCATCATGGCGACGACGATCGTGACGATCATCCTGGCCTTTGGCTCCTACGCGGCCTACAAGCTGCGGGACAAGAAGCGGGCGCGTGCCGGGCGGATCGCCTCGGAAGACGAGACTCCGCCGCCGGTGTTTCGCCGCTACTCCCGAGAGAACCCCGGGGCAGCCGGTGGCGAAGGCAGCGATCTGAGGCGCTAGCGCATGACAGAGGGCCCTGAACGAAGCGAGGGAGATCCGCGTGGGAAGATCCCTTTCTACAACCATCTGCTGACGTCGATTCTGGTCCTGGTGTTTGCGATGGCTGGGATCGCGCATGTCTGGACCCTGCGCAACCTCTACCCGGAAATGGAGCTCACGCGAATCCCGACTGCCGAAGAAGACGGGGCCACTCCGTGGAGGGATGGGCCGGGGCGCCATCTGCGCGTGATCCAACCGGCGACCAACATCGCGTGCGCCGAACGCGATGGCTTCGACCTCTGGTCGCGAGTCGAGCGTTGGCAGGCGCTTTCGGCGGCGCTGGGTTTCACGAGTGATGTGGGTGGCACGGGTCGCGTGCCCTCGAAACCGGGCAAGGTCGATGCGATCGTCGTGCCCTGGGTGTCTTGTCTTTCGGAGGACGAGAGGCGGGTGATCGATCGCTTCGCCGACGCGGGAGGGGGAGTCATCCTGGCGGGGGCCGCCGGTCTTGCCGGTGCTGCTCCGGAGCCGTTCTCAGCCGATGCGCTGTTCGTGGTTCCAGCCGGCCGAACGGCTCCAGGGGCGGCCCTCGATCCTGGTCGGCGGCTCGAGATCCCTCGCGATTCGCCGGCATTTACCCAGCAGAATGAGCACCCCGTATTGTGGTGGAGCAGCTGGCAGCTGACGCCTTCATCCGAGCCGGAGGGTCGCTGGCATCCCGCTGCTGCGGTGCGCGGCGGATCGTCCCGGCAGGCCTGGTTCGGGTTTCCTGTGGACCACGCCGCTTCGGGCTCCGAGGCGGAACTCGACCGGGTGCGAAGCTTGACCCTTCAATGGGTCGCCGGGGATGACGTGGTGGGTGTCGCACCCTGGCCCGGGCCGCATGACTTCGCCTGGGTGGTTTCGCTGGATGCACACGGCGAAGAGGCGAAGCTTCAAGCTGCGCTCGAAGCCTCCGATGGGCTGGATCTGCGATCGACGGTCTTCGTCTACAGCGATGTCGCGGAGGCGCAGGCGCCGCTTCGCGCCGCGCTTCGGAGTCGCGCGGAGCTTGGCTCGCGAGGCGATCGCCGCACCCGGTTCGAGGGAGGCACACGCATTCACCAGCAGCAGAAGCTGGCCGAGAGCCGTCAGGCGATCAGTCGTCTGCAGGGCCGCGAGGTGCGGGGCCTGCGCGTTGCTCGCGAGCAGCTCGATGCGCTTACGCTGCACGAAGCCTCGGAGGCCGGCTACCGATACGTGGTCGGGGATCCGGAGTTCGACCGGGCGTATCCGCGCTGGGTCTCGGCCGAGGGCAGCCCGCTCGCGTTGATTTCGAGGGCAGCCGCAGCGGATGATCAGGGTGATCTCGTGCAGGCCACTCCGGATCGGATCGCGAAGGATTTCGAGCGCCTGCGACGGCTCGGGGGGCTCTGGGTGTTGACGCTCTCGGGCACCACACTGAGCGAGCCGCAGCGCCGTGCGGCCCTTTCGCCGGTGCTGCGTCGTGTCGGGGCCGCCGACCCGTGGAAGGCGACGGCCGGTGAGGCTGTCGAGTGGGTCCGGCATCGGTCGCGGCTCGAATTCGAGGTTTCCTCTTCCAGCCTGCTGCGGATCACGAACCCGTGCGCGACCCCGCTCGAGGGATTGGTGGTCGAGGTGTATGGCGATAGCGGCTCACCGACACGGCGCGCAGTTCCTCGCCTGGCCGCTGGAGCTGCGGCCAGGTTGCAGCTTGGAGGCGGTGGGGTTGCGCTCGCGCCGAGTCAGCGCGCGCCGGTTGCTCCGCCCCGGAGCCGACCGGTCGTGGTGCCGGACGGATCGGCCCCTGCTCCATCGTTCGCACGTCACTGAAAACTGCGACGGATGAAGCGTCAAGAGACTGCCAGGTACTTCTCCGTTTCAGTCGCCCGCGTAGGCGGTCTCGGAGTGCTCGGCCAGGTCGAGGCCCTCGTACTCTGCATCCTCGTCGACTCGTAGATCGCCGAGCGCGGCCTTCAACCCGTAGAGGATCACGATGGTGAGGACCGGCGCGAACAAGGCGACGAAGACGATGCTCTGAACCTGGGCCCAGAGCTGCCCGGCCCAGGTCACGCCCTCGGGCAGAGCGAAGTCGGCGATGAAGATCGCGGTGGCCAGCGCACCCCAGGTTCCGCCGATGCCGTGGACGCCGAATACGTCCAGCGAATCGTCGTAGCCCAGGCGAGGCTTCAGGAACGCAACCGCGGCGTAGCAGATGACCGCACCGATCCCGCCCACGCCGATTGCACCCACCGGGGTGACGAAGGCGCAGGCCGGGGTGATGACGACGAGCCCTGCTACTGCTGCCGTGGCGGCTCCCAGCACCGTGGGCTTTCCGTGGTGAAGCTGCTCTAGCAGCGCCCAGACCAGGACTGCGGCTGCGGCCGCGGTGTTGGTCGTGATGAAAGCCAGGCCGGCCGTTCCGTCCGCAGCCAATTCGCTGCCGGCGTTGAAGCCGAACCACCCGACCCACAGCAGCGCGGCGCCGATTACCGCGTAGGGCAGGTTGTGGGGCGGCATCGGCTCCTTGCCGTAGCCCCGGCGCGGACCGAGGACCAGCGCTGCCACCAGCGCGGAGTAGCCGCTCGACATGTGCACGACGAGCCCGCCCGCGAAGTCCAATGCGCCGATGTCTGCGCCGATGAATCCGCCGCCCCAGACCATATGGGCGAGCGGGCAGTAGACGACGAGCAGCCAGATCGTGATGAAGAGCAGGTAGGCGGAAAACTTCATCCGCTCGGCGAAGGCGCCGAGCATCAGTGCGGGCGTGATGATCGCGAACATCCCCTGGAACATCACGAAGACATACGTGGGGATCGTGCCGGAGAGCGACTCGGGTGTGATGCCGTCGAGCAGGGCCAGTGAGAAGTCGCCCACGAAGGCGTTGCCCTCACCGAAGGCCAGGCTGTAGCCGACCACGATCCAGACGATGCCGGCCATGCCGGCGGAGATCAGGCACTGCATCAGGATGGACAGCACGTTCTTCGAGCGGACCAGCCCCCCGTAGAAGAGCGCCAGGCCGGGCAGGGTCATCATCAACACCAGCGCCGTGGCGGTCAGCATCCAGGCCGTGTCGCCGGCCGATAGCTCGTCCTCGGCCCAGGCGGGGTCTGCCAGCAGGGCGAGGGCAAGTACAGGCAGGATGCGGGCGATGAGCGACGGCATGGAACTCCTCCGGATCGAGTGACGCCCGGGGAAGAGCAAGCCTCATGCCATGGAACGGGACTCGAAGGGAGCTGCCTCGACGCTTTGTGAACAGAAACCGCACAACTCTTGAGCAATCGTGCTCGATAACTGAGCACCCCGATCGGGGGGCTGCGACAGATGGTGTCGCATGTGGAACCCTCCCGTGCATGCAAGAGCGCTTTCCCGAGTCACGGATCCTGGCCTACCTGGGCCGGTCGCCGCAGATCGCGTCGGATGCCTGGGTGGCGCCCGGCGCGAGCGTCATCGGCGATGTGGAGATCGGAGCCGAGGCAAGCATCTGGTACGCCTGTGTATTGCGCGGCGATGTGGATCGGATCCGAATCGGCGAACGCAGCAACGTGCAGGACGGTGCGATCCTTCACGTGACTCGGAAGCAGTTTTCGACCGAGGTCGGCCGAGAAGTGACGATTGGTCATCGCGCCGTGGTGCATGGTTGCCAGGTGGATGATGGCGCATTGATCGGGATCGGCGCGATCGTGCTCGATGGCGCCCGGGTGGGTGAGGAAGCGCTGGTCGGTGCGGGAGCCGTGGTGGTCCCCGGCGGTGAGGTACCTCCCGGTACCCTCGTGGTAGGAACGCCGGCCAGAGTCGTGCGCGAACTCGGTCGTGACGAGATCGAGCTGCAACGCCAGCGGACCCTATCCTACGTCGCGCTTTCCCGAGAGCATGCGAGCGGTCAAGGCGGCTGCGGCTAGGAAACGAGTGCGTGCACCGCGCGGGCCATTGCGACGACCATCAGCCAGCCGGCGGCGCCGAGGGCCAGTGATACGAAGATGCCACGCATCGGGCCGAGGCAACGGTACTGGGTCTGGGCTCGGGTCTGAGTCTGTGCCGGGTTGCTCGGCATCGGCATCGTCATCGTCATCCTCTCGTGTCCCCCCGAAAGGTGTGCCTCAATCGCGGATTCGACTATCCCAAGCTGCCGATTCCGCCTGTATAGAAACTCTCGTATGGGGTGACACGCTGCGGTGATGCCGGTCACAGCCTGTGAAAGGTTGCTTGGGCCCTGGGGGGAGCAGAAAGGTATATGTCAGGATGCGAACGCGCACACCGGTCCAACGTGTGAAAACGCACCCGCTCATCGGAAATCTCGCGCAATTAGAACAGTGTTTGACCGAACAGGGCCCATTCGGAATGCGATGAGGCTCGATTCGGGGTCGATCCGGTCAGCGCGTAGCGCTCGCGGAAGGCTGGCAGATCCTCGGCACTCGACCCCGTTCTTCGAATGACTTGCCCGTGGGTTCGCCTAGCGAACTTCCTCTTTGGTGGTGTCCGCGAAAACCCTGCTGAGCGGGGCCGGACGCCGAGCTCGGTGTTTGCGGGGAGGATCCTATGCAGAGCCGCCGCGCGCCTGGGCCTTCGCCTGGGCAGCGCGCCGCGCCTCACCCGCGCGTCGCAGTGCCTCGGCCTGCTCCGGCTCGATGCGGGCATAGTTCTCTTTCCAGGATGTGTCTTCGCTCCAGATCCGCGGTGACTGCACCGTCGTGCGCGGAAGTGTGGCGCTTTCGAGCAGGTCGAGAGCGAAGCCGACGATATCCTGCTGCATCTTCTTGTCGTAGGGAACACCGCAGGGGTTGCCGAGAGGGAAATCGCTGAACAGCAAGCGCGCGACGCCGCATTCTTCGACGATGTCGCGGGCCGCGCCGATCACCAGCGTAGGGATGCCGTTTTCTTCGAGATGACGAGCGACCAGACTCACGGTCTGGTGACAGACGGGTCACAGCGGAACGAGCAGTGCGACGTCGACTTCGTCTTCACGGCAGCGTCGCAGGATTTCCGGAGCGTCATTCTCGAGGGTTCGACGTTGGCTGTAGTCGGTGGGCACGCCGTGGAAACGGGGAGCCAGTGATCCGATTCTTCCGGACTCGACGTGTGTTCGAAGCGCTTCGATCGGCAGGAAGGTCTCGACGTCGTTGGTGTGGGTGGCCAGTTTGTCCCAGGAGAGATCGTCCGTGAACAGCCGGTCGGGAGCCGGATCCACATCGCCAGACCAAACCTGTTTGGCGCCTCGCAGCGAACCGGGATCCGTGTCGGTTTCACGGGGCGCGCTTGCAGTGGTCACGAGCGCGACACGGCAACTGGCGAGCGGCTTCGAAAGTGCCGCAAAGGGAACGTTCTCGTGATGCGCCCAGCGGTACGGGCGCTCGTAGCCCTGGGCAGCATAGAATTCGCGCGTGCGATCGATGTAGCTCACGAAGGTCCGGTGGGTCGTCGTCACGGGGGCTCCTCGGGATGAACTATGGGGTACGTCGGGCGCCTGTCGCCAGGGGCCTCACTGGGAGTATATTCCGCTCCGGTGCTGAAGCTGGCCTCCGCAACAGATCCTGCCTGGGCCGATCGGGTGCTCCGGGACCTTCCCGAGGTACTCCTCGATCATGCCCATTGCGAGAAGAAGGCCGCGGGCGTGCCGGTTCGGCTGATCTTCCAGTACCCGCAGCACGCTTTCATGATGGAGCCGCTGGCGGGCCTGGCCCGGGAGGAGTTGGCCCACTTCGAAGAGGTGCTCGGCTGGCTCGAGCGCAAGGGGCTTCAGTATCGCCGTCAACGCCCGAGTGCCTACGCCGGCCAGCTGCGCCGGATCGTCAGAGCCCAGGAGCCGATGCGCCTGATCGATATCCTTCTCTGCTGCGCGGTCATCGAAGCCCGCAGCTTCGAGCGGTTGGGGCTGCTGGCGAGTGCCGTCGATGAGGAGCCCCTCGGCCGCTTCTGGGAGGCGCTGCGGAAGGCGGAATCACGACATCATCGCGTGTATGTCGATCTTGCCTGCAAGCTCGCACCGCGAGACGAAGTGGCCGACCGGCTCGAAGTGATCACCCATCACGAGGCCGCGATCCTCGCCGATGCGCAAGCGCTCCCCAGGCTGCACAGCTGACGCCATGCAGACCACTCTCGTCGATGGGTTGGAGATCGCGCACGAAGAATTCGGCCACGGCGGCGAACCGCTGGTGTTGGTTCATGGCTACACCGGCTATTGGAAGGATTTCGAGGGGCAGATCCCAGCCCTCGCACAGCGGCGCCGTGTGCTGGTCCCGGATCTTCCGGGCCACGGAGCATCGGCTCGGCTTCCCGTCGGCCAATACAGGCTGGATCGGATGGCCGAGCTGATGGCAGAGTGGCTGGTCGCTGCCAATGCAGCGCCCTGTCACCTTCTCGGGCACTCGATGGGGGGCATGCTCACGCTGCGCATCGCGCTCGAGCATCCGGACCGGGTCGCGTCGCTCGTGTTGATGGACACGACGGCCCAGCGCCTGGGTTGGATCCGAGCCGATCTGTTGGAAGCAGCCGCACATATCGCACGTGATGCGGGCATGGCCACGTTGGCCCAGATCCTCCGCGCGCGTTCGAATGACGATCCGGAGCGCAGCCAGGCGGATCGCCATGTCGAAGAGGAGTGGGGCCCGGAGCGCTTCTGGCGCTGGCGGGCCGAGCGGCTGGAAGCGATGGACCCCGAGGCCTACGGCGCGCTCGGCCGGGCGTTGGCCGAAACCCCGTCGATCGAAGACCGTCTCGGCGAGATTGCCTGTCCGACGCTCGTGATGGTTGGCTCCGAAGACGAGCCCTTCCTCGCTCCCAGCGAGGTACTCGCCACCGAGATTCCGGGCGCGGTGTTGGCCACACTGCCGGGTGCGGCCCACCAACCCCAGAACGAGAGCCCCGAGGCCTGGCTCGAGGCGTTGGAGCTGCACCTGGAGAGGGAAGGTACGGGTGGGCTCAAGAGCGCGACCCGAGCCGGGTGATCTCGAACACCACGGGGATGCGTAGCCGGCCGAAGACGTAGGGCAACGGGGCGGCTTCCCGCGCGCCCTGTTCAGCGGCCGCATCGAGAGAGGGGCTTCCCGAGCTCTCTACCGTCGAGATCTCGCTGGCCTGTCCCTTCGCGTCGATCAGGAATTCGATCAGCGTCGTGCCCTCGATCCCGCGTCGCCGCGCCAGGGGCGGGTAGACCACGGCTTCCTGCACGCGTAGGCGGATCTCTGCGATCCTCGCCATCGCACTCGGAGCCTCGGGCATCGCGTCGATCTCGGCCGGGTCCACGACCGGGCGACCGTCGGCTTGCGCGTACGCGAGCCCCGCCGCGAGAAGCGCGATTCCGATCGAGAGCAGCCCTGTCCAATGACCCATATGCATGCCTTTCCCGTACGCGAGAGGAGGCTTAGCAGGA
>JAAELW010000370.1 GCA_024226235.1 bacterium | reverse complement strand
GTATCGAGCCTGACCAGGATGACCTTCTCGCCCGTCTTGGCCCGGGCCTCGGCCTCGTCCGCGGAGAGCACGATGCGCCCGACTGCAGCACCGGGCGACGCAGGCAGGCCCCGCGCCACGACGTCACGCGGCGCGTCGGGATCCAGGGTCGGATGCAACAGCTGGTCCAGCGACGACGGATCCAGACGCAGCACGGCCTCTTCCCGGCTGATCAACCGTTCCTTCGCCATGTCGACCGCGATCTGCACCGCGGCCTGGGCCGTGCGCTTTCCGGTCCGGGTCTGAAGCATCCAGAGCTTCCCATTCTGGATGGTGAACTCGATGTCCTGCATGTCCCGAAAGTGCTTCTCGAGCCGCTTGTAGATGCGCACCAGTTCCTTGTAGGCGCTGGGCATCTCGCGCTCTAGGGTGGGCAGATGGGCCGAGTCCTGCTTCTTGCTCTCCTCGTTGATGGGCTGCGGCGTGCGGATGCCCGCCACCACGTCTTCACCCTGGGCATTGGTCAGGTACTCACCGTAGAAATGTCTGACTCCGGTCGAGGGATCGCGGGTGAAGGCCACACCGGTCGCGCAGGCCTCCCCCATGTTCCCGAACACCATCGCCTGCACGTTGACCGCCGTGCCCCACTCTTCAGGGATGTCGTGAATGGCCCG
>JAAELW010000369.1 GCA_024226235.1 bacterium | reverse complement strand
GTGGCCCGGGGGCCGGGGGCCGGTGAACCCGCGGGTGCATCCGGCGCGGCGCTCTCCGGCGCAGCTCCTGCGCTCGCTACCGCACCGGCGTCGATCGTCGCGATCTCGGTACCGACCGCGATCGTTTCGCCCTCGGCCACCAGCAACCCGACCACGACGCCGGCCTCGGGGGCCGGAATTTCCGCATCCACCTTGTCGGTGGTGACCTCGACGAGCGGCTGATCCCGCAGGACCGAATCGCCTTCCTTGACGAGCCACTTGGCGATCGTAGCCTCGAGAACACTCTCTCCGAGTTCGGGCAACAGGACGGAAACGGGCATGTCGAATCTCCGCTTGGGCTAAAAGTGGATCGCGCGGCCTTCGGCGGCCAACGCGGCCTCGAGCAACGCCTCCGAAAGCGTCGGATGAGCATGACAGGTGGCCGCGATTTCGCTGGTCGTGGCCTCCAGCGTGAGCGCCAGACCGAGTTCGGGAAGCAGCTCGGTCGCACCGTGGCCCACCAGGTGTGCGCCGACGATCTGCCCGTACTCGGGTTCGGAGACGATCTTCACGAAGCCGGCCGTGTGTCCAGCAGCGATCGCCTTTCCGGAAGCCGTGAACGGGAACTTGCCCACCTTCGCACCGCCGAAGCGCTCCCGGGCCTGAGCCTCGGTCAATCCGATCCAGGCCACCTGGGGCTGGGCGTAGATGCAGGCCGGAAGCGTCGAGTGGTCCAGACGCCGGGTTCGGACACCGGCCATGAACTCGACCGCTGCGATGCCTTCCTCGCTGGCCTTGTGGGCCAGGAGCGGCCCGCCGGCCAGGTCGCCGATCGCGGACACGCTGGGGACCGAGCTGCACAATGTGTCGTCGACCCGCACGAAGCCCTTCTCGTCGAGCTCGACACCCGCTTCTTCCAGACCGAGACCCGCGGAAAGCGGACGTCGACCGATCGCAGCCAGCACCTGGTCACAGGGCAGCTCGTCGGCCTGCCCGCCCTTCGAGATCCCGACGACCACGCCGCTGGCATCCCGCTTCAACTCCTCGAACCGCGTCTCGAGACGCACGTCGATGTTCTTGCGTCGGAACTCTCGCTGCAACGCAGTGGCGATGTCCGGATCGGCACCGGGCAGCATCTGGTTGGCCATCTCGACGATGGTCACCTGGGCGCCGTACATCGCATAGACGTAGGCGAACTCGATGCCGACCGCGCCGGCGCCGATCACCACCAATCGGGAGGGCACCTGCTTGCTCTCGAGCGCTTCCCTGGAGGTCAATACCTGGACACCGTCCACATCGAGCCCGGGAGGCACCCATTCCGTGGAGCCTGTGGCCAGCAGGATCCGATCGGCCTCCACCAGCGCCTCTTCATTCACGCTCACACTGTTCGGCCCTGCCAGCCGGCCGTTACCGGGAATCAGCTCGATCTGGTTCTTCTTGAGCAGACCCTGGACACCCTTGGCCAACCGATCCGCAGTCTTGCGGCTGTGGTCGATCAGCTTGCCGTAGTCGAGCACGAGCCCTGCGGTCGTGACTCCGAAGGTTTCTCCATGGCGGGTCAGGTCTTCCACCAGCCCGGCACCCGAGAGAAGGGCCTTGGTCGGAATGCAGCCCCAGTTCAGGCACACCCCGCCAACCCGGTCTCGCTCGATCACCGCCACCTTCATGCCGAGCTGCGCGGCGCGGATCGCAGAGACATAGCCACCGGGGCCGGCGCCCACGACAGCGAGATCGAACCGGCCAGCGGCAGTCAACGGATTTCCCTCCAAAACACTTCGGTTACCGCATCCTCTTATCGGTCACGGATCGCGGCTGCTTGACGCCCCGGAGATCCGAAAGCTCGACGTGGCGCCCATCTGCAGGGACCTTTTGTGCTTGCACCCGGGCCTGGAGCTTGATCAACCCGTCCAGCACCGCCTCCGGGCGCGGCGGACAACCCGGAATATAGACATCGACCGGGATGATCGTATCGATACCCTGGACTGTCGCGTAGTTGTCATAGGGCCCGCCAGAGCAGGTGCAGGCGCCGAACGCAATCACCCATTTCGGCTCCGCCATCTGGTCGTAGACCTTCTTCAGGATCGGTGCCTGACGCTGGGTGATCGTGCCGACCACCATCAGCAGATCCGACTGGCGGGGCGAGAAACGGGGCAGCGCGCAGCCGAAGCGATCCATGTCGTAGCGCGGCCCAGCCACCGACATGAACTCCATCCCACAGCAGGCCGTGACGAATGGATACAGGAACATCGAGTACTTGCGGGCCCAGTTCAGCACCGTGTCCGCACGAGTCGTCAGGAACGAGTCGTCCCCCTGGCGGAGCAGCTCCACCAGCTCGTCGGCCCGCTGCTGAGGGGTCGATCCCACAACGCGCGGGCGTTTCGGATCCGTGGCCATCCCGTCTCCCTGAGGGCGCCGAGGATAGCCGCTAGACTTGCCGTCGCCCGGAGCGCGAGGGGGGCCATCGGAATGGGAGAAGAGCTGGAAAGGCGGGGCTCGCGCTCCTTGGCGTGGGCGGTGCACGCGTTCACGGCCAGCGGTGGAGTCGCTGCGCTGCTCGCAGTGCTGGCTGCCGCCCGTGGCGATTTCCAGAGCTCCGCATTGTGGATGCTGGTCTCGTTGTCAATCGATGCGGTGGACGGAACCATGGCCCGCAAGGTCGGCGTCAGCGTCTGGCTCCCGGATTTCGATGGACGCCGGCTCGACGACATCGTGGATTTCCTGGGCTACGTGTTCGTACCCGCTCTCTTCCTGGTGTGGACCGAGAGCGTTCCCCATTGGAGCTGGGCCGCGCTGCCCATCCTGGCCAGTGCCTACGGCTTCTCGCAGGGCGACGCGAAGAGCGACGACCACTTCTTCGTCGGCTTCCCTTCTTATTGGAACGTGGTGGCCATCTACGCCTGGGCCCTTCAGATGTCTCCGGGGATCACCGTCATCTGGCTCGTCTTCCTGTCGATCGCCGTGTTCGTGCCACTCAAGTACATCTACCCGAGCCACATGCGTTACCTGTTCTGGACCACGAACCTCGGAGCCGGGGCCTGGACCTGTGTGGTGGCCGCGGGGATCGCCTGGCCCGAACAGCTGGGGCATCTCCATCTGATCGAACTGTCGCTGGCCTACCCCTTGTACTACGTGGCTGTCTCCTTGTGGCTGGGTGGAATGCAGCGCCGCGCCAGGAAGAACGCCTAGCATGGGGAGCCCGACCGGCGTGCTGTTGATCCAGCTGGGCACCCCGGATGCACCGCGCACGCGGGAGGTCCGGCGCTACCTGCGCGAGTTCCTGGCGGATCCGCGCGTGCTCGACATGCCGGCTCTGGGCCGGATGCTGCTGCTCTACGGGGTGATTCTTCCGTTCCGATCACCGCGCTCGGCCGAGGCCTATCGGAAGATCTGGAGCGAGGCGGGCTCGCCTCTGCTCGTCCACAGCCGCGCACTCGCAGAAGGTGTCGCGAAGGAACTGGGGGACGGGTTTCACGTGGAGCTCGGCATGCGCTACGGCAAGCCGACCCTGGCGGGCGCGCTCGACCGTCTGGCCTCGGCCGGAGTGGAACGCATCGTCGTGCTGCCGCTATTCCCCCAGCAGGCGGGCTCCTCCTCGGGCTCGGCCCTGCAGCGCACCTTCGAGCTGGCCGGAGAGCGCTGGGATCCGCCCGCATTGACCAGCCTGGGCCCATTCTACGACGACCCGGGCTTCATCGGCTGCACCTCGGAGATCGCCCGCCCTCTTCTCCAGGGCTTCGCGCCGGACCACGTGTTGCTGAGCTACCACGGCTTGCCCGAGCGCCAGATCCGCCGCAGCGACCCGAGTGGCCAACATTGTCTGGGGAGCCCTACCTGCTGCGACGCGCTCGGCGGGGCGAATCGCCACTGCTACCGGGCCCAATGCTTCGCCACCAGCCGGGCCCTCGGCGTGGCGCTCGCACTGGAAGCCGATCGCTTCTCCACCTGCTTCCAGTCGCGCCTCGGCCGCACACCCTGGATCCAGCCTTTCACCGAGCAGCGCCTGACCGAGCTGGCGGCTTCCGGGGTTCGCCGGTTGGCGGTCCTGTGCCCGTCCTTCGTCGCCGACTGTCTCGAGACCAGCGAGGAGATCGGCATCCGCGCGCGAGAGCAGTGGCGGAGGCTCGGCGGAGAAGAGCTGCTGCTCGTGCCGTGCGTGAACGCCCATCCTGCATGGGTAGGCAGCGTGGCAGAGCGCTTGCGAAAAGCGGCTCAGCTCGGGCTGTAGATCATCCCACCGTCGACCTTGATGATCGAGCCGGTGGTGTAGCTCGAAGCGCTGCTGGCCAGGTAGAGCGCCGCACCGACGATCTCGTTCGGCTGGCCGCCGCGTCCCAGCGGGATGGTCCTGGGCGCCGCCTTCTCGAAGGCTTCCATGTCCCAGGCCTTGCTGATATCGGTGAGGAACGGCCCGGGCATGATGCAGTTGACCCGGACCTTCGGCGCGAATGCGCGCGCCATGCCGACGGTGAGCCCGTGGAGGCCTGCCTTGGCGGCGCCATACGGAATTTCGACCGGCGTGGGCTGGCTGGCCGCCACGCTGCTGATGTTGATGATCGAGCCCCCCGCACCTTCGGCCATGATCGTTCCGATCCGCGCCGAGAGGCGGAAGGCACCCTTCAGGTTGACGCCTATCACCTTTTCCCAGAGCTCCTCAGACACTCGATGGAGAGAGGGAAACACTGGCGACATGCCCGCGTTGCTCAGCGGCACATCGAGCTGCCCGAAAGCCAGAATGGCCGTATCGACCAACTCGTCGCAGGCCTGCCAGTGGCCGACATGGCAGGCCACGGCCAACGCGCGACGCCCGGTCTCCGCCTCCACCTGCTTCGCGAGCGCTTCGCAGGCTTCCTGCTTGCGGCTCGAGATCACCACATCCGCACCCTGGCGGGCGAAGCCGAGCACCATCTCCTTGCCGAGCCCGCGGCTTCCCCCAGTGACGAGTGCGACTTTTCCGGTCAGGTCGAAGAGCGCGTTTGCGTCGGTCATCCCGTCTCCATCAAGCGCAGTGCAGCCGCACGGCCGGCGCCAAGGGTATCCCCGACGCTCACTCCGTCGACCCAGCTACCCACCACCTCGATCGGAGGAAGCCCGACCAGCGCGGCACGCAGCTCGGCGATCGCCGGCTTGTGGCCGACACCGGGCTGGCAGATCGCCTGGCGATGGCGGGTGAACGCCAGCGGCTCGATGCCCCCGCGCAACCCGAGTGCGCGATCCAGGGCCTCGGCAATTCTCGCCTCCAGCTCGTCGTCCGATGCATCCACCGCCCCGGGCCAGCGGCGTCCCCCGATCATGGCGGTCACGAGTTCATGGTCCGGCGGCGCCCGGCCCGGAAAGAGTCGACTCATGAACAGCGCGCCGAGCAGGTCGAGCTGCTCAGCGCGCGGCACCAGGAAGCCGAAACCCTCCACCGGATGGATCGTCGCGAGGGTCGGGTCGACCGAGAGCGGCACGCTGACGACCGGCACGAACTCGATCGCGGCCGCGATGTGCGCGGCCTTCGGTGAGAGATCGGACAACAGGCTCGCAGCCGCCGGGGCCGGGACCGCACAGATCAAACGGCCCGCCTCGAACTCGCCGTCGGTCGTCTCGAGCCGCCAGCAGTCGCCGTCGCGCTTCACGCTGCGCACCGGGCACGAGAGGTGCAGCGCATCGCCGAGCGGCGCAGCCATCTGGTGGGCGAGCCCCGCCATCCCACCGGACGCGGACCAGCTACCCGGCGCACCCGGCTCGGCCACTCCAGCCATGCGCCGCCGCACGGAGCCCGCGACGATCGAGCCGCCCAATTGCTCGGCTTCGACCAGCGAAGGGAATACGGCGTGGGCACCGAGCTGGTGTTCATCCCCGGAGTACACGCCGATCAGGAATGGGGAGATCAGCGCCTCGGTCGTTTCGCGGCCAAGCCGGCGGGTCGTGAAGGCCGCGACGCTCTCGCTCTCTCCAGCACCGCGCCCCACGAACGGCTCGGCCAGCAGGCGCAGCTTGCCACGGGCCGAGAGAAGCGGGCTCGTCACGAAGGACACCGGATCCATCGGCACGGGTACCAGACGACCCTGATGCAGCAGGAAGCGCTTGCGACTGGCCGGCGACGCTTTCACGAGCGCAGCCTCGAGCCCGATCTCGCGGAACAACGCGAGAGCAGGACCGGAGACACGGAAGGTATTGGGCCCGAGTTCATAGAGGAACCCGTCCTGTTGGACGGTCTGCATCACGCCGCCCGGGTGGTCACCGGCCTCGAATACCCGGACCTCGACGCCGCGCACCTCCAACGTGCGTGCGGCCGCCAGCCCAGCGGCTCCGGCGCCGATCACTGCGGTGTCGATCCGATCCATCTCAGCCCTCCGCGGAAAGTGCCCGCGCTGCGTCCGTGAACGCGCGCACGCCTTCGACCGGCGTTTCGGGCAGGCAGCCGTGGCCGAGGTTCAGGATGTGTCCACGGGCCGCTCGCCCCGCAGCCGCCAGCGCACGCACGCGCTCGAAGATCTGCTCGCGCGGAAGGGCCAGCTCTTCCGGAGCCAAATTGCCCTGGAGACTGGCACGACCGTTTGCCAGCCGCGCCGCCTCTCCGAGGTCGACCGAGGCACCCACGGAAATCACGTCCGCGCCAGATTCCACCATCATTTCCACTAGATGCGGCGCATCGTTCATGTACAAAATGAAAGGGACCCGGCTTCGATCGACGCCCTCGACGATGGCCCGGTTCACGGGCAGGACGAGGCGGCGATAGGTCTGTTCGTCCAATGTGCCAGCCCAGGTGTCGAAGAGCTGGACGACCTGGACGCCCGCGTCGATCTGGGCGTTCAGGTAGTCGATCGTCATGGTCGCCAGCCGTGCGAGCAGCGCATCGAGCAGCTCCGGCTGCTCGTCCATCAGCTCGCGAAGCCGGGGAAACGTTCGCGTCGGATCGCCTCTTCCCTCGACCAGATAGGTGGCCAGCGTGAAGGGCGCGCCAGCGAAGCCGATCAACGGGATGCGATCCGCAGCGAGTTCGGCGCGAAGCCGCTGCAGGATCTCGAATACATAGGGAACGGCGTGCTCGAAATCCGGAAGTGCGAGCGCGTCCACCTGCTCCCGTGTCCGGATGGGCCGCTCGACGATCGGCCCAGGCGCGAAATCGAGGCCCACGTCCATCGCGAGGACGGGCACGAAGATGTCACAGAAGAAGACGACCGCCTCGCTACCTACGAGCCGGATGGGCTGCAGCGAGACCTCGACGGCCTTCTCCACGTCGGCGCACATCTCGAGGAACGTGGTACCGCGACGCACCGCCCGGTACTCGGGCAGGTAGCGCCCAGCCTGGCGCATCAGCCAGACCGGCGGGCGATCCACCGGCTCACCCCTGCAGGCTCCGAGCATCCGCTCGGTCGGATCGAGCGTCATTGCGCCCCTCAGTAACCGCCCAGAGCGGCCCAGCGGTCGCGGTGGAACGCAGCGTCGCCAAAGGTCAGCTCGGCGGCCCGGGCGCGTTTCATGTAGAAGCCGATGTCGTACTCGTCGGTCATCCCGACGCCACCAAACATCTGGACCGCCTCGTTCGTGATGTGGACGTAGGCCTCGGAGCAATGCGCCTTGGCCACGGATACGTGGCGAGCCAGCTCGCCCGGATCCGCGCCGGCTTCATCCGCCGCCCGGGCCGCCGCCATCACGACGGATTTGGCCAGCTCGATCTCGATAAAGAGATCGGCAGCCCGATGCTTCAGGGCCTGGAAGGTCCCGATCACGGTGTCGAATTGCTCGCGAGTCTTCATGTGTTCGAGGGTGAGCTCGAAGGCCTGCTGCATGCCGCCCAGCATCTCGGCGCACAGGCCGATCGTCGCGCGATCGATCGTCTGCTGGAGGAGCGGCCCACCGCCATCGACGCCTGCAAGCGCATCGGCCGCAGAAACCGCGACATCGTCCAGCTGGACGAGCGCCGCATTGCGACCGTCGACTCGGCTCTGGCGCACGATCTCGAGGCCCGACGCATCCTTCGGGACCACGAAGAGGCTGAGTCCGGATGCCTCGCCCTGCTCTCCGGACGTCCGGGCGGAGACGATCAGCGCGTCGGCGACATGGCCGTCCAGCACCTGGATCGCCTGCCCGGCGAGACGGAAGCCGTCGCCACTCGCGGTCGCGACCACGGAGGGAGAGAACGCGTCGTAGCGGCTGGTCACACCCTGATACGCAAGCGCCAGGATCGTGTCGCCAGCGCACACGCCCGGTAGCCAGCGTGCACAGGCCGCATCATCCCCAGACCGTTGGAGCAGTTGACCGGCGAGCAGCACGGTCGAAAGAAAGGGCTCGGGTGCGAGACCACGGCCCAGGGCTTCGATCACCACAGTCAGCTCTGCCAGCCCGAGATCCGCGCCACCGTGGACCTCCGCAAAAGGAATGCCCACCCAGCCCAGGTCGGCCATCTCCTTCCAGAGCTCGCGGGAGAAGCCCGCCGGATCGCCGTCATCACGCAGCGCACGCATTCGGGCGATCGGAGAACGCTCGCCGACGAAATCGACGGCGGTCTTCGCGATCAGCTCCTGATCTTCGGTCAGTATCAACTCCACAGGGGGCTCCTCAATCGGGCAGGCCAAGCACGCGCTTGGCGATGATGTTGCGCTGCACCTCGGAGGTGCCGCCTTCGATGGTGTTTCCGCGGGAACGCAGCCAGTCGCGGGTGGTCGCCAGCTCGCCGTCGGCGAAGCCCTCTCCCTCCCAGCCGAGAGCCTGCGGGCCGGCGATGTGAAGCAACAGCTCCTGGCGCCGCTGGTTGAGTTCGGTTCCGACGATCTTGAAGATCGAGCTCTCGGCGCCGGGCTGCTGGCCTGCCTTGGCGGCGTCCCGGGAGCGCTGCATCGTCAGACCGAAAGCGCGGGCTTCCATCTCGAAGCTGGCGATGTCCCGGCGCAGCCCACCATCGGGCAGGGGCCCATCGGCTGTCGCGCCAGGCAGGTAGGCCCGCGCGCGGTCGGCCAAGCTGCGTCGGCTCCCGCCGCCGAACGCCTCGGCCACCATCGATCGCTCGTGGCCGAGCAATGCCTTGGCCACGGTCCAGCCCGCGTGCTCCTTGAAGATGACGTTGCTCTTCAGTGCCTTCACGTCCTGGAAGTGGGTCTCACAGAACGGCGACGAACCACTGATCAGCAGGATCGGGCTCACGCTGACGCCCGGCGTCTCCATGTCGATCAACAGGAACGTGATCCCCTCCTGCTTCTTGGCTTTCGGATCCGTGCGCACGAGAGCAAAGATCCAATCGGCCTCGTCGGCATACGACGTCCAGACCTTCGTGCCGTTCACGATGTAGTGATCGCCCTTGTCTTCGGCACGCATCTGCAGGCCCGCCAGATCCGACCCGGCACCGGGCTCCGAGTAGCCCTGACACCAGCGGATCTCGCCGCGAACGATCTTCGGCAGGTGCTCCTGCTTCTGCTCCTCGCTGCCGTATTGAAGCAGCGTCGGACCGATCATCGTGAGCCCGAAGCCGATCAGCGGCGGCGGCACGCCCAACGCGCGCATCTCCTGGGCCAGGATCTTGGCCTCCGCCTTCGAGAGACCACCGCCCCCGACGTCGGTCGGCCAGGTCGGCGCGGTGAAGCCCTTCTCGGCGGCGCGCTCGAGCCAGACCCGTTGGTCCTCGTTCTCGGGCTGCCACTTGCGGCCACCCCAGGTGCCTACGAGGCCCCCTCCGCCTGCGCCCAGAAGGGAAGCAGGGCAATTCTCCTTGAGCCAGGCGCGGGTCTCGGCCTGGAAGGCTTGCAGATCGGACATCGTGTTCCTCGACGTGGGGAGGGGCTTCGATCGGATCGGTCGCGGATTGTAGCGGCTCCCCCGGAGCCCGAACCCCAAGCCCGGCGATTGCGGAGCCCCTGGATTGCCGAACTCCAAGCCCACTGATTGCTAGCCTCTTCGAATGCGCATCCTCCTGGCCAGCCCGCGGGGCTTTTGCGCCGGCGTCGACCGGGCCATCGAGATCGTCGAGCAGGCGCTGGCGCGTTTCGGCCCGCCGGTCTATGTGCGGCATGAGATCGTCCACAACCGACACGTGGTCGACGGGCTGCGGGCGAAGGGAGCGATCTTCATCGAGGATCCGACCGACGTACCGAAGGGGGCGCTGTTGATCTACAGCGCTCACGGCGTGTCCCCGGCGGTGCGCGAGGCCGCCGCCCGTCAACAGGTGCGTACGATCGATGCAACCTGCCCGCTGGTGACGAAGGTGCACGTCGAGGCGCAGCGCTTCGACAGGGCGGGCGTCGAGATTGCGCTGATCGGTCACGCGGGCCATGTCGAGGTCGAAGGCACGATGGGCCATGCGCCACAGCGCATCTGTCTGGTCGAAACTCCGGACGACGCCGAGCGACTGGAAGTGGACGACCCCTCCGAGCTCGCCGTACTGACCCAGACGACGCTCTCGGTCGACGATACCCGCGATGTGGTGGCCGTCTTGAAGCGACGCTTCCCGGAGATCCGCCTGCCCCGCAAGGATGACATCTGCTACGCGACCCAGAACCGGCAGAACGCGGTGAAGGAGCTGACCCAACAGGCCAATCTGGTGTTGGTCGTCGGTGCGCCTGAATCCTCCAACTCGAACCGTCTGGTCGAACTGGCACGCAAGTCGGGCGTGACCGCACACCTGGTGCAGACCGCGGAAGAGATCGTGCCGGCCTGGCTCGAGGGCGTTTCCTGTGTCGGCGTGACCGCGGGTGCATCGGCACCGGAGGTCCTCGTGGAAGCCGTCGTCGCACGCCTCTGCGAACTCGCACCGGACGGCGGGCTGGTGGAGGCACCGACTCCCGTGGACGAAGGCGTCGTCTTCCAGCTGCCCTCCGAGCTGCGCTCGTAGGCCAGTCCGTTGCGCGCCGACCCTCCGACGGCCCGGCTGGCAGACGCTGCAACGCCGGCTCGCGATACAGCCCACTTGCGCGTCGCCACGCTCAACGTCTGGGGCCTCTGGGACGCGATCGGACGTCATCTGCGCCCGCGCATGCATGCCATCGCAGCCCATGCCGGGGAGATTTCGCTGGACGTCCTGGGGATCCAGGAAAGCTGGACCGAGCAGGGGCGCGACTGGCTGGTCGCCGGCCTTCGCGAGGCCGGACTCCCGCATGTCTGGCACAACCCGGGCAGCCGCGGTGGCAGCGGGCTGGTGTTGTTCTCGCGTCTTCCGCTCCGCGAGGTCCGCTTCCAGCCCTTTCGACTCTCGGGCCTGCCCCAACGGCTGGACCACGCCGACTGGTATGGTGGCAAGGGCGCAGTCGTCATCACGCTCGACACCTCGGCTGGGCCGGTCGACATCCTGGATACGCACCTCGTCGCGCACTACACCCCCGATGCCTACGACACCTACTTCGGGCACCGCGTCGGGCAGGTGATCGAGATCGCGAAACTACTCTCGGACAGCGAGCGTCCAGTGATCGCATTGGGTGACTTCAACCTGCGCGAAGACGGACCGGAGTATCCGATCCTCACCGGGCTCAGCGGGCTCGTCGATGCGGCCGTCGCTCTGGACACGCGCTTCGACACCATCCTTGCCCCTCACCCGTACCGCGAGATCGGCGAGCCCTCGCGCATCGACTACGTGTGGACACGAGACGGCCTCGGCACGACCGCACGGGTGCAACACCTGAAGCGCGCATTCGACCAGCCGCTGTCATTCGACGGAGTCGATGCCGCGTATTCGGATCACGCGGGGCTCGTGGCCGAGATCGCACTTTCACGGGAAGTCGGGGCTCGCCCCTTTGCAGGGGCGGACGAGCCCGCGTTTGCACTTGCCCGCGAAGCACTC
>JAAELW010000368.1 GCA_024226235.1 bacterium | reverse complement strand
GCTTCGGCGATGATGTGGTCGTCGACCTGGTCTGCTACCGCCGGCATGGCCACAACGAAGCGGATGAGCCGAGCTTCACGAATCCGCTTCTCTACGAGAAGATCCGCGCAACGGCTCCGCTGCGCCAGCTCTACACCGAGCAGCTGGTGCGTGGTGGCACACTCTCCCAGACCGATGTGGACCGCATCGAAGAAGATCTGGGTGATCAGCTGCAGCAAGCGCTTCAGATCATCAAGACCAAGCCGCCCGGACCGGACGAGCCCTATGAGCCGCGTGGCCCTTGGCAGGGCTTCGCGCGCACCGATTCCGGCGAGGAGTTCGAGACTGCGATCCCGGTCGAGCGGCTTGCCCAGATCGCCGAAGGCCTGGCGAGCGTTCCCGGCGAGTTCGAAGTGCACCGGAAGCTCGGCGCGATGCTCGAGAAGCGTCGCAAGGTGATTGCCGAGGATACGCCCATCGATTGGGCCACAGCTGAGGCATTGGCTTTCGGCAGTTTGCTCGTCGAGGGCACCCCTGTGCGCCTCTCGGGCCAGGACTGCTCACGGGGCACTTTCAGTCAGCGTCACGCGGTGCTGGTTCATCAGCAATCCGGGCACGAGTATGCGCCGCTCGACCACCTTTCGGAGACCCAGGCCCGCTTCGAGGTCTACGACAGTCATCTCTCCGAGGCCGCGGTGCTGGGCTTCGAGTACGGCTACAGCCTGGCCGATCCGACCACGCTCACGCTCTGGGAGGCTCAGTTCGGCGATTTCGCGAATGGCGCCCAGGTGATCATCGATCAATTCATCACTTGCGCCCACGTCAAATGGCAACGCATGAGTGGGCTCGTGATGCTGCTGCCCCACGGCTTCGAGGGTCAGGGCCCCGAGCATTCCAGCGGTCGCATCGAGCGCTTCCTGCAGCTCTGTGCAGAAGACAATTTCCAGGTGGTGAACTGCACGACACCCGCCCAGTATTTTCATGTACTGCGCCGGCAGATGCGGCGGCCCTACCGCGCACCGCTCGTGGTGTTTACGCCGAAGAGCCTGTTGCGCGCGCCCCACGCGACCTCCCAGGTTGCGGACTTCGCGAATCGCGGTTTTCAGTCGGTGATCGACGATCCGGATATCCGGGATCCTTCTTCTGTGCGTCGGGTGCTCTGCTGCAGCGGAAAGGTCTACTACGACCTGGTCGCGCATCGAGAGAAGAGAGAAAGTGCGGCAGCGGGAGACACAGCCGCGGATGTCGCGATCGTGCGAGTGGAGGAGCTCTATCCGTGGCCCGAGGAGCAGATCCAGCAGATCATGGATCGGTACTCCGATGCCGAGGGTGTCTTCTGGGTCCAGGAGGAGCCGGCCAACATGGGCTCGTGGACCTTCGTGCGGGAGCGGCTGCAAGGCCAGCTGCGCACGCTTGCCAAGCTGGGTTATTCCGGACGCGTGGACCATGCGAGCCCCGCCACCGGCTCCGGGCGGATCCACCGCGCCGAGCAGGCAGCGCTGGTGGAAACTGCGTTCAAGGGCATCTGATCGGGGTCCACCGCACCGACTGGCCATCGGCCTCGTCGCTACCTATAACCCGGTGATGATCAGCGAAGGCGCGCGCGCTCCGGATTTCACGCTACTGGACCAGTTCGGGCGGAGTGTCTCTCTCTCGGATTTCGCGGGGCGGCGGCACGTCCTGCTGGTCTTCTACCCCCTCGATTGGACGCCCACTTGAAGCGAGGAGGTGCCTGCGCTGGAAGCGCAGCAGGGCCTGTTCCGGGCGGCTCATACCCAGGTTCTGGGTGTCAGCATCGACAGCCACCACTGCCACGCCAACTGGGCTCGGGACCTGGGTGGGATCTCGTTCCCGTTGCTCTCGGATTTCGAGCCCAAGGGAGCTGTCGCGAAGGCCTATGACCTCTATCTCGAAGGCCCGGGCATTTCGGATCGGGCAACGGTCCTGATCGATGCGGGGGGTGTCGTCCGCCACGCGTCGTCGGAGGGACCCGCCGGCAAGCGGGAGATCGGCGAACTCGTTTCGTTGGCCGAGGGCCTGGACCGCAGCTACGAAGACTCTCGCGAAGATTTCTCCGCCGCACCCGGCATTCCCGGAGCGGTGGTCTACTTGAGGGATGCCTGCGGCGCCTCGCGCGCGGTCCGCGTGGCGTTGGACAATCTGCATCTCGACGGTGTCGAAGTGCGCAATGTCAGCAAAGATGGAGCTGCTCTCCAGGCGCTCAAGGATGCATCCGGTGCAGAGACGGCACCGTGTCTCGTCGCCCAGGGCCAGTCCACCTCGGAATCGGCGACGATCATTGCCCGCCTGGCAAACGACGCAGCCCCGTTTCGTTAGGCCGGGTTTCCCGACCTCAGGGTCTCGGTGTGTCGGTTCCCCGGTCAGCTGAGGCCGAACGCGCCGATCCGCTCCTTCACCGCCAGGAGTGGACCCTGGACGGCGCCCTGACCTGGGCCGCGTTCGTGGCCGAAGGCAGGCAGCGCTGGGAGCCGGGGGCTCGAGCCTTCGATCGGGTCCTGTGGCACGGAGGCCTCCAATTCGATCGCCAGCCGCTCGATCCGGAGCAACCGCCGGTGGAGCTTCCAGCGGGGACTCGGATCATCGGTTGGGGCTTCGAACGCGAGCCGGTGGTCCCCGGAATCGAGGCAGCCGCAGTCCTGCTCGACTCCGCTGGTCTGGTGGCCGTGAACAAGCCGGCCTGGCTTCCGATGCAGAGGACTCGCGCTTCTACCAGGCACTCCCTCGAACACGAGCTGCGCATGCTCCTCGGGTGTGCGTCGCTCGCCGCAGTGCATCGATTGGATCGCCAGACGAGTGGCATCGCGCTGTTTGCACGCAACGCGGAGGTCGCGAGCCATGTTCAACGAGCACTCCAGTTCCGGCGCGTCCACAAGTGCTACCTGGCCTGGGTCTCGCCTCCGCCAGCCTGGCACGGATGCAGGGTCGGGGGCTGGATGAGGCGCGAGCACCACTCGCGGCGCCCGTGCTTTGCCCTCGATGCATGGCCGGGCGAAGAAGGTCGCTGGAGCGAGACGCGTCTTGCCCTGCGCGACGAAACGGCTGGCCGTGGGCTGGTAGAGGCCCACCCGATCAGCGGCCGAACCCACCAGATCCGCGTCCACCTGGCCGCCCTCGGGCATCCCGTGGTCGGCGACGATCTCTACGGCCCGACCTACGAAGAGGGCTCCCCGCACTCGGCGGGTCGGGTCCAGCTCCACGCTCGAGCCGTCGCAATCCACATGCCCGGCGATCCGACCCGAACACGAATCGAAGCCCCCCTTCCGGATGATTTCGGGAGTTAAGAAAGGGGGCCCTCTTTCTTAACTCGTGAGTGCCTGGATGATTGCCTGGGATCTTCCGGGGAAGATCGGGTGGGGCTCGTTCCAGCGGTTCTCGGCCAGTCGGTTGGCGGCTTCGACCGGGGGGATTCCGGCATCTCGAGCCAGTTCGAGCAGGCGTCGGGTCACGGCGGGGATTCCGTCTTCCCACTCCGGGTCGAGGTGGCGCGCAATGGCCGGATCGTTCTCCAGCCGACCGTACTGCTCGTTTGCCACGGCGACGATGCCCATCCGGTTGACCACGAAATCGGGCACGTAGGTGATGCCGCGCTCGGCAAGGGCTGCACCGTCGCGATCCTCTCGGACCAGGGGATTGTTCGCCGCGCCACAGATCATTCGTGTCTGGAGCCGCGGGATGATCTCCGGGCCGATCACTCCGCCGAGCGCGTTCGGTACGAGTACGTCGCAGGGCTCGAGCAGGAGGTCGGTGTCCTCGGGGCGTGAGAGGCGCACCTCCACCGGAGCACTGCGCCAGCGTTCGGCCAGCTCTCCACAGCGGGTGGCCGAGATCTCGCTGGCCACGACGGAACCAACGCCCCGGGCAAGTAGCAGGTCGACCATTTCGGTCCCCACGTTGCCCAGACCCTGCATCGCGATGCGCCGCCCCGCCAGGCTCTCCAGTCCCTGCGCCTCGAATGCAGCTTCCATTCCGCATACCACACCCAGCGCGGTGGCCGGCGCGGGGTTGCCTGCGCCCCCGTAGCCGGAGGGAATACAGGTGACGAACCGCGTACGTTCGAAAACCGCGGCAATGTCGTCGGGCCGGGTGCCAGCGTCCTCAGCGGTCACATAGCAGCCGCCGAGCGAGCTGACGAAGTCGCCGTACTCCCGGTAGAGGATGCGTCGGGTCGCGTCGCCAGGATCCTCGGGTCCGGCGATCAGCCCCTTGCCGCCGCCCCACCAGAGGCCCGCCAATGCGTTCTTGCGCGACATGGCCCAGGAGAGTCGCAGGCCGTCCTGCAGAAAGGTCGTGAGATCCGGATACGGCCAGCGTCGCAGGCCGCCTTGGGCCTGGCCGCGAGAGGTCGCGTGGAGGAATGCACCGAACAGGCCACCGCTCTCGGGCCCGACGGCCAGGAAGATCGCTTCGTGGCCCCGCGCGCCGTCAGCTCCCTCCTCGAGGAAATCCGTGATCTCCAGCAAGGAGTCATGAGACGCCTGCAGACGTGCGCCGCGGCGCACCCACCAGGCTCGGGCATTGCCGAGCCGTCGGAGCTCTTCGGCGACGGCCAGCGGCGGGAGATCGAGAAGGCGTTCCATGGCCTTTCTGGTTTCGGCCGTCTGGGGCCCGGACACGAGCCCGTCCGATGCGGAGCCTGGAAGCCTGATACCTGGCGGTTACCCTGCTCCGGCGCCCTGGAGAGACCCATTTTGAACGAAGTTGCCCGCAGGTCTGCTGCCCCGGTCCCGAATCCCTCCGATCCGGAGGCCGATGCAGCCTTTGTCAGCGCTCGCGCTTATCCAGGGGCTCGTCGTCCGGATCGCCAGCGAACGGTCGTGAGCCACGGTCTGGCTCTGGCCGTCTCGGAATGGGGTGCCGAGACCGCACAGCCGATCCTGTTTGCCCACGGCGGCTTTGATTTCTCCGGCACCTACGATCGGTTCGCGCCGCTGCTGGCCGATGCCGGTTATCGCGTCGTCTGCTGGGACCAGCGCGGCCATGGGGATTCGGCTCACGCTGCACTCTACAGCTGGGATTCCGACGTGCGGGACATGTTGGCCGTGCTTGATTCGATCGGGCCGGAACCGATCCCGCTGCTCGGCCACTCGAAGGGTGGGGGTATCGCGATCCATCTGATCCAGGCAGTTCCCCATCGGATCAGCCGCTTCGTGAACATCGATGGCATCCCGTCCCAGAAGAACCCGCCGGATGTTGCGGACCACGATCGCACCAAGCTGCTGGCCACCGAGCTCACGGATTGGCTCGACCATCGCGTGCGGGCCGGTACGAAGGTACGGCGTGCGGATACGATCGACGGCCTGGCCAAGCGGCGCCAGAAGATGAATCCGCGGCTCTCGCTCGACTGGCTGCGCTACCTGGTCACCGTCGGTGCGCGGCACGATGAAGACGGCTGGCGCTGGAAGATCGATCCGGCCCTCCGCCTCGGTGGCTTCGGCCCCTGGCGGGCGGTCTGGTCCCTGCGCCGTATGGTCGCGATGCCCGTGCCCATGCTGGCCATTCTGGGCTTGAAGGAAGAGCCGATGGGCTGGGGCACGACCGGCGAGCTGGCATCGCAGTTCCTGCCGCGCGACGCGAAGCTCCTGACATTCGAGGACACCGGTCACTTCGTCCATATCGAACAGCCGGAACGCGTGGCTGCGGCTGTACTGGAGTACCTGTCGTGAGCACGAAACGGTTGCCTCACGTTCATGTAGAGCTTGCACTCCACACACTTCGCGATGCTGCTGGCCCTCCGCTGCTGTTGTTGCACGGCCTCGGCGAGCACTCGCCCGCCGAAGTGCCCACGGAGGCGCAGGCCTGGCCGGGGCCGGTCCATGCCCTGGATTTCACCGGTCATGGGGAGAGCAGCATCCCGGACGGCGGTGGCTACACGGCCGAATTGTTGATGGGCGATGCGGCTGCTGCCCTCGAATATCTGGGCCCGGCCACGTTGTTGGGCCGTGGGCTCGGTGCCTACATTGCGCTGCTCCTGTCTGGAGCGCGGCCTGAGAAGGTAAGGGGGGTCGTCCTCTGCGATGGGCTCGGCCTCGCGGGCGGGGGCCGCGAGCCGGGTTCTTTGTCGGTCGTGTTCCCGAACCCGGTCGGTGTGGTGCCCCCCGATCCGTTCGCGCTGGCGGAGCTGGCCCGAGATGTGCGGCCGCCGGACTACGCGACCGCGTTCGTGCGTCAGGCGACCCAGCTGTCGGGTCTCGACCAGCCCATCACCGTGGCCTGCATGGATCGGCCCGAGTGGCTGGAGGCGGTGGCGCAGGAGCCCGGTGTCGCAGAGGCCACTGCGGGCGAGGCGCTCGCAACCTACGCGAAGCTCGCCAGGCCGACCTAGGAGCTGCCGCCGGCGGTCCTCTGGCGCGTCGCTACGTGCGAGGGGAGCCGTCCTCCCTTCGCTTCAGATCGCCGAGATCGCGAAGCTCCGTGCGCAGGGCCTGACGTTCCAGACGAAGCTTCAGTGTGCTGCGGCGCCTGAGTTTCAGGGAAAGATAAGCGTCGACCTCACTCCAGAAGTGCTCGTGACGTTCGTGAAAGAGCAGGGCGAACAGGCCCGTCAGGGGTGTGACGAGCAGCGCGAAGAACGCCCAGCCGGGCCCTGCCGCTCCCCAGATTGCCCCAGCGATGAGGGCCCAGGTGGCGGGGAAGAGGAAGAACCCGCTGAAGAGTTTCATCGTGGCAGGCAAGTCTTCGGTCTTCATGAAGCGCGCCACCACGCCGCACAGCCGGTACGGCAGGAAGTGGATCAGCGTGCCGACGAGGGCCATCGGAAGCCAGAACAGCATCAGGGAGGCGCTTCCCAGTACGTAGAGGCCGATGTCGCGCTTTGGGTAGCGAGCGGCAACCTGGTCGTCACGCACGCCGATGCGTCGCAATTCCTCCGCGTATTTCTCGAGGCGTGCCTGCAGCGTGCGCATTCGATCCGGGAAGAGCTCCCGCAATCGCTCTCCAGCGGCGATGAAATCCCGACGCACGGCGAACGCTTCATCCAGGGCCATTCTCGACGGGAGTACCAACTCCTTTCCGGCCATCAGCTCCCCAGCGGTTTCGACGGCGCGCACATCTTCTGCGGACGGATAGTTGAGGGTGACCTCAGCGAGCCCTTCGGTAATTGCATCGGTGAGCGCCCGCGCCTGATCTGCCTGCCAAGCCACCACTTCGATCGGCGTTCCGATGCGTATCAGAGCGCGCGATCGGAATGTTCCCTTCTCCTCGAACGTGAGACCGACCGGCACGATCCACGTTCCGAGGGGTCCGAATCGCTCCTCGGCTTCGAGGGCGATCCGCGCCGCACCGGTCTTGATCTCCGCCAGATGGGGGGCGTCGTGGCTGATGCCTTCTGGAAAGAGGGCAATCGCTCCGCCGCCAGCCAACTCTTCGTGGCAGCGCGCAAACGTCTCCTGGTTGCGCGAGGTATCTGCGCCCTCGTCCTGACGGCGATAGACCGGGATCACGCTGGCCAGACCCAGCAGCTGGCGCAGTACGGGGATGTCCCACAGGGTGCTCTTGGCCAGGAAACGGGGGTCCGCATCGAGGTGGGCGAGAAGCAGGGCTGGATCGATCAGGCTGTTGTGATGGTTGGCGACGAGGAGGAGGGGAACGCCGCGCGGTAGTCGTTCGAGCCCCTTCACCTCGACCTCGCGGAAGAAGACACCCATCAACGCCTTGCACAGCCAGGCAACGAAACCGGCACGACCGGTCCGCTTGGCAGAGGCTTCAGTGGGATGACTGTTCATCCGATGCTCCTTTCTGTACATCCATTGTACAGTTGCCACGGCGCGACCCGTTCCCGCGCGTCCCAGAACATCGGAGCACCGTATGACGCTCATGAGAGGCAAGGAGCGTGCCATCGCGCTGGCGATGTCCCGGCTGACCCACGTGAACCCTTTCCTGCCCGACCGCATCGCGTTCGAAAAGGAAGTTCTAGGCAGCCGTTTCGTCGCCACCCGGGAAGTCTGGAACGTGGATACGGAGCTCGGTGGTCTGAACGCGAACCTGACACCGATCGACGAGGCGGTGCAGCAGCTTCTCCCGACGTTGCGCGAGCGCCTTGCAACGGGCGAGACGGGCAGTGATGACGAGCTTGCGCTGTACGAAGATCTGGTGCTCTACGCCCTCTACGCCGAATACGGCCCGGTCTGGTTCGACGCGATGGAGCGAGACCGGGACGGACGTCCAAGAAAAGTCACAGCCTTCGATCGCTTTGCGGCCGATGTGTCGAGCTACTTCGACCTTCCCGGTCTGACCGGCCCGGGTCGGCGCGACCCCGCCTTCTTGTTCGCCTATGGCTACCAGACCCGTCGCGCATTTCATCACGTCTTTCGCCAGATCTATGGCGCATCGCTCCCGGCGGCCCGGCTTCGAGCATCGGTCTGGCAGTCGATCTTCAGTCACGATCGCGCCCGCTACCGGCGCGTGCTCTACGACCGCATGCACGATTTTACGACCCTGATCACTGGCGAGTCCGGCACCGGGAAGGAGCTCGTGGCCCGTGCGATCGGCTTTTCCCGCTTCATTCCCTTCGATCCGGAGACCCGCACCTTTGCCGAGGGATTCGCTCGAGGCTTCCACCCGCTGAATCTGTCGGCGCTCTCACCCACCCTGATCGAATCCGAGCTCTTCGGGCACAAGAAGGGGGCGTTTACCGGGGCGGTCGATGATCGCGATGGTTGGCTCGAGGTGTGCGGGGTCGGCGGCACGGTGTTTCTCGACGAGGTCGGCGAGCTCGACCCGGAGATCCAGGTGAAGCTGCTGCGCGTGTTGCAGAGTCGCACGTTCCAACGTCTCGGCGAGACCCAGGAGCATCGGTTCGAGGGCAAGATCATTGCAGCGACCAACCGCGATCTAGGCGAGGAGATGCAGGGCAGATCGTTTCGTCGTGATTTCTACTACCGGCTGTGCTCGGATCGCATCCACACACCGAGCTTGCGGGAGCAGCTCGCCGATCACCCGGACGATCTCCACAACCTGGTCCTCGTGATCGCCCGACGACTATTCGGGCGTGAAGAAGCCGATGCGGTGGCAGCCCAGGTGGAGACGTGGATCGATGCGGAACTCGGGCGTGCCTACACCTGGCCGGGGAATATCCGGGAGCTCGAACAGTGCATTCGCAACGTGGTGATTCGCGGCAGCTACCAGATTCCGAACGTGACCAGCCCGGAGGTCGCTGGAGGTGTGCGCGGTGAACTCGCCGCAGCCATCTCGAGCTGCCAGCTCGACATGGAGGAGCTGGGGGTGCGCTATGCGACGCTCCTCTACCACGAAACAGGTAGCTACGAGGAAGCCGCCCGACGCCTCGGGCTGGATAGACGCACCGTGAAGGCGCGCGTGGATGCGAAACTCCTCGAACGTCTGGAAACGGAAGGCTGAGTTGACTCCGGCCCCCTTCTCAACCTTCCATCTTGCCGCCGATGGCGTTGGGGGAGCGGTTCGGGTAGTCCGGGTAATCGATGTCCTTGAAGACGCCGACTTTGGCTCGCTTCAGCGTGTAGATCTCCTCGTCATCGACGAGCACTGAGGCGTCTCCGATCACCAGGCTCGCGCCGCTGGCGGGCAAGCTGACGAAGCGCACGATCTTCACCTCGTAGCGCACCGTCTCGTTGAAGGGGCGGATCTGCCCGCCGAAATCCACCTCTCCCACGCCGAGCGCGCGGCCCGCACCGAGGCCACCATTCCACGCGCAGTACATTCCGAGCATCTGCCACACGGCGTCGACGCCGAGGCATCCAGGCTGCACCGGATCGCCGATGAAATGGCATTGGAAGAACCAGTCGTCGAGACGAATGTCGCGCTCGGCCGTCATCGCGCCCTTGTTGCCTTTGCGGGAGATGTGGGTGACGCGATCGATCATCAGCATCGGAGGGATCGGGAGACGCGTGACGAAACCCTCCGGCGGGTCTTCGATCAACGTCCCGTGCCCGAGGGCGAGAACCTCTTCACGGCTGAAATGGTCTCGCTGGCGGAATTCTTCGTATTTCATGCCAGTGAGGTTCGCACAAATTGGCGGTGCACGAATCCATCCTACACTCCGCAAGGAAGGAAACGCGCCAAGGAGCCCGGATGCCCGAGGTCCCTCGATCGTTCGTACCTGCAGCCGGCCGCGACTGGCTGCTGCCTCTCTACGACCCGCTGCTGCGGTTGATGGGTGTGGATCGCATCCGGGCCATTTTGATCGACCAGGCGAGTCCGCAACCCGGCGATCGGGTTCTGGACCTCGGTTGCGGTACCGGGAGTCTGGCGATCCAGCTTCGCGCGCTGCACCCTGAGGTCGTCGTCAGTGGGTTGGATCCGGACTCCAAGGCCCTGGCCCGAGCCCGACGCAAGGGGGATCGTTCCGGCTCGGAGATCGAGTGGCATCAGGGCTACGCCGACGCATTGCCGTTTCCCGATGGATCATTCGACCGTGTCGTTTCCTCGCTCGTCTTTCATCATCTCCCGCCGGACGTGGTGCGAAAGGCCATACCGGAAATCCGACGAGTGTTGCGCCCGGGTGGCATGTTGAGCGTGCTTGATTTCGGCGCCGCAGGTCATGGCGTCGTTTCCGCGTTGCTTTCTCGCGTGGCCTCGCATCAGCACGGCGAGGAGGACGTCGCAGTCGAGCTTCTGGCCATGATGGAAGAGGCGGACTTGGTCGAGGTCGAGGTCCGCTCGGCCAGTTGGACCCTGTTCGGAGAACTCTTCCTCACCACGGGCAAGGTGCCCAGGCAGGTCGCCTGACCTACGACCGGGCCTGCTCCACGCGGAGTGATCGCATTCGGTTCAGTGCTGCGGCTACCTCGAACCGCCGCGGGCGGGCCAGGTTCATCGGGCGGTCGGAGAATCGATCGAGGCCCTGCTCGTCGAGCGCGCCCTCGACCCGATCCAGCAGTTCGGCCAGCGTGACGTTCGGCCCCATCCACTCCTCCCGTGCGCGCACCAGGATCCGGGCGATTGCGCGGGTCTGGCTCGGGTCGAGCAGCTGTTCGACGGCGCGCAGATCGATTTCGGTCGTGCCGAAGACGAGCGTATCCGTGCCGCGGGCATCGACCCGTACGTCGTGCCGTCCACGCGACGGGTCGAGGCTCCGTCGATCCGGAATCCGCTGGTGCGGCGCCTCGAGGGGCTGTCTTGCCTCGGGCTGACGCCTGTCGTTGCGATGTTCCGAGGCGATCCGTTTGGCCCGGGCCGTGACGTCCCGTGGCTGATAGGCGCGCATCTCGATCACCGTATCAGCGACGTCGAAGTAGTCGCCGGAGCCGCCCATCACGAGCACGCTCGAGACGCCCAGCGTGTCGTGAAGTTCTCGCACTCGATCGACGAACGGTGTGATCGGCTCGTGATCCGGATGCACGAGGGCCTGCATGCGAGCATCGCGCACCATGAAATTCGTGGCCGAGGTGTCCTCGTCGAGCAGCAGCAGGTCGCTCCCGGCCTCGATCGCCTCGACGATGTTCGCGGCTTGACTGGTGCTGCCGCTGGCGTCGTCGCTCTCGAAGGCGTCGGTCGAGCGGGTGGCGGAGAGGCCGCCGGGCAGGGCATCGATGAAGGCGTGGATGTCGCAGCCCATCACACGCCTACCATCCTCGGCGCGAATCTTCACTGCGGAGGACCGCGCTGCGACCCGCTCCCGGCCGTCGCCCGGGATATGCGGGTGCACGCTCCGTTCGAGGGCCCGCAGCAGCGTGGATTTTCCGTGGTAACCACCTCCCACGATGAGCGTGACGCCTTTCGGGATGCCCATCCCGCTCACCTGGCCGGCGTAGGGCAGGCGCAGGCTGACCCGCAGTGCATCTGGAGCCATGAAGGGCACGGCGTCCTTTTGCGGTGGGCGATCACTGGCGCCGCTTTCGCGGGGCAACACGGCCGCATCGGCCACGAAGGCGACGAGCCCGTGTTCGTCGAGCGCCGACTGAAGCGCAGCGTGGTCTTCGGCACATTCGATGTGGCGGCGCGCATCTTCTTCGCCGAGTGCTTCCATACTGAGCGAGGCCCGTGCGATCGCGGGGAGTTCGTCCAGCAGAAGCACTTCGGCCTCGCGGCCCAATACGCGCCGCCCAGTCGCTGGTAGGCCGACCTCGAGGCGCGCTTCCAAGAATTCGCTGCAGACCGAGGCGGCAGTGCGCTCCAGGATCTCCTGCCTGCCAGAGTCGATCAGCACCCGGCCGCTCTTGCCCGAGCCGCGCTGGCCACGTGTCTCGTACCGGATCGCTCGGGCCACCGCGCGCGCCACGAAATCCTCGAATGCCACGCGCCGCACCCGATTCGAGAAGAGATCGGCAGGGATGCAGGCTTCCTCCATCGGAACCCGCAGGCGCATGCGCGACGGAGCTGCGAAAGGATCGCCTTGCACGTGATCGATGAAGAGCTGGCAGCCGTCGAACTCGAAGGCCTCGCGTTGGATCTCCTTGTAGGCCTTGTATCCGCGTCCGTCGATCCGGCGCAGCAAATGCTCGAGTTCTTCTTCCGAGTGCATCGCGCGAAGGGTACCTACCGCCCCTGTTCCCGAAGCCACAGCTCCAACGGCTGTCGGGTCCGTTCGTCGAAGACCCGATCCAGATCGAACTGCTCGAGGGCTTGCTTCACGGCGCGCTGGCCGGTCGCGATCGGGTGCTTGGCAAAGAAGCGGGCCACCTCCGTGCGGTAGCGACGCCCGCCGAGGCTCGGGGTCGCCTCGATCGGACGGGTCACCATCATCGGAGGCATGCGCTTCGCGAGCCGCTTCCAGCGCCGTTGCATGAACGCCCAGGTGGCCTCTCGCGCTTTCCGGTTGCCGAGCATGCGTGTCAGGAGGATGGCGACGTCCTGTGTCTTCACGGTCTCGGTGAGACACAGCTCGAGGGCTCGTTGAACCAGCGTCGGCTCCCGGAAAGCACCGATCGCCATCAAGAAACGGCGCCGCTCCTGCGGCGTGGCCGACGCTTCGGCCTCACTCAGGAAGCGCTCGAAGAGCGCCTCGTCGCCGTCCTCCGCACCGATGGCGACGACCGTATCCGCCAGATTCGGATCGATGGTGGCCCGGTCGTCCAGGTAGAGCGCACAGAGCCGGGCTGCTTCGCGACGCGTTTCCGGACGCTCGCCGAGCTTTCCGACCAGGTGCAGCAGGACAGCGCGACGCAGGCGTTCGTCGTCCGTCTCCCGCTTGCGGGCCGCGAGGCCGCAGCTGGAAAGGCTCGGTTCGAAGGCAAGTGAGATCCGCGCCCGGAATTCCCGGCTGGCTTCGGGTTCGAGGCTGCGATCCGCGGTTTCACAGAGCTCTGCCAGGGGCTCGGCCACGGCTTTCAGGACGTCCGGGTCCAGCTCGTCGCCAAGCGTCAGTAGCAGGTCGAGCATCGGCCCGACCTTCGCGTGCCCACCACGCACGGCGGCCCAGGCATGGCCGACCAGGCCCATGCGCTCGACCGCCGAGAGCGCATTCCGGGAGGCGGTCAGGGCCTTCAGCTCATCCGGCTCGTGGAGCGGTCGAAAGAAGCCGCCTTCGTCCGCATTGCCGTACAGGAAGCGCGGCCGCGCTTGGGGCAGCGGCACGGTGTCGCGCTTCCGGGTCATCAAGTGGCGCACGCTGCGGCTCCGCTCCTTGCCGGTGCCGACCCGGCCGACCCAGGGGATGGGCCAGCTCGCGGAGCTCGGCTTCTTCGATCGTCTGCTCTTTTCGGGCACTGGCGCGAAGCGTTCCTGTCGCAGCAGCAGACGGGTCTCCCCGTCCTTGCGCTCGCGGCGGATGCGCAGCAGCGGGAAGCCCGGCTGCTCGATCCAGGCCCGGACGATCGGCTCGACCTCCTGCTCCGAAGCATCGGACAACGCATCCCAGAGGTCGGAAGCAACCGTGTTGGCTTCCTGGTGCGCTTCGATGTAGTTGCGCACGCCCGCCCGGAACGCCTCGGCGCCCAGGTAGCGCTCGATCATGCGGACCACGGAGGCGCCCTTTTCGTAGGTGATCAGGTCGAAGTTCTCGGTGGCTTCCTGGGGATCGCGCACGGTCGTGTAGATCGGATGGGTCCCTTGCAGCGCGTCCATTCCCAGGGCGGCAGAGCGGTAGTGCTGGAAGTCGTTCCACATCTTCCACTCGGGTTTCCAACTGTCGACGATGTGGAAGGCCATCCAGGTGGCGAATGCTTCGTTCAGCCACAGGTCGTCCCACCAGGCCATGGTCACCAGATCGCCGTACCACATATGGGCCAATTCATGGCAGATGACCTCGGCGACGCGCTTCTTTTCATGCATCGTCACCGTCGCCGGGTCGACCAACAACAGGGTTTCGCGAAAGAAGACCGCACCGGCGTTCTCCATCGCACCGGCCTCAAAATCCGGTACGGCCACCAGATCGAGCTTCGCGTAGGGGTAGGGCAGGTCGAAGTAGGCCTCGAGCCGCGCCAGGGTTTCCCGGGCCGCTTCGAGTGCGAAGGCCGTGAGAGCGCCCTTGCCCGGCACGTGCCAGACCCGGATCTCGGTCGGGCCGCAGTTCGTGGGCGCGGAGACTTCGAGGTCTCCCACGGCCAATGCGAGCAGGTAGGTGGAGAGTGGCGGCGTGCGTTCGAAGTGGACGGTCTTGCGTCCGTTGTCCAGCGGAACGGTCTTTTCGGCCGGACCATTCGAGAGCACGGTATTGCCGGCCCCCGTGGTGACGGAGATCCGGAAGCGGGCCTTGAACGAGGGTTCATCGAAGCACGGAAAGAAGCGCCGCGCATCAGCGGCTTCGAGCTGGGTGAATGCGTACCGCCGCTCCTCAGCGCGCGCGGCATACAACCCGCGCAGATCGCTGCGCAGTTTTCCGCGGAAGGAGAGCGATAGCGTGGCTTCGCCGGCGGGCACGGATTCGGCGAGCTGGATCTTCACGGTCTCGCGCTCGGGGCAGCGGACCAAGCTCGCAGCGACCTTCCGCCCATCCACTTCCACGCGAACGCGACTCAAGCGCAGATCGTCTGCGTGGAGTTCGATCCCGCGGGTGCGTCGAGCCAGCTCCAGCCGATGGACGACCTCGCCCTGGAACCCGTCAGATTGGGACGGATCCACCTCGACGTGCACGTCGACTTCGGTCGGTCGAACATGGGGCGAGAGGCGGATCGATCTCGGCCGGCGCTTCGCTTGCGGCTTGGCTGTTTTCGCAGGCTTCGGCCCCGGCTTCTTCTTGGTCGGTCCGGTGCTCTTCTTGCTCGTTCGTCTGGCCGGCATGGTTCCCCCACCCTCGAAACGCGCCCGAGAATAGCCAGAGGGAAGTACCTGGGCTCCCGCGTGAGGAGGTTTTCTGGGGAGTCCGGTGTCAGCCCGCCGGCCGGGCTCTCTTCGGCCTGGGTTCTTGTTCATCCGCGTAGGCTTGCAGCCGCTCGACCAGGCTTTCGCTGAAGCGGGTGAAGCGGGCGAGCTCGCGCTCCGGAAGATCACTCCAGATCACACTCAAGGCTTCTTCGCGCGCGGCACGCAGGCCACCGAGCCGCCGCTTCCCGGCCGCGGTCAGCTCGTAACGGCGCTGGCGCCCGTCTCGTGGGTCGATCCGTGCTCTGACGAGCCCGGCATCCAGCAGAGCGCGAAGGGTCTTGGAGACCGCGGCCGGTGTACAGGATCGCTCCCGCGCAAAGAGCGAAGGCAGGAAGTGTTCGTCTTCGACCTCCTCGAGCATCCGCCACTCGCTCTCGCGCAATCCCGCTTCGTGGGCCAGCTGGCTCCGTCGCTCCGCGAACAAGCTCGCGAGCTCCTGCAGGTTCAGGATCAACCGGTCTCGGGTGGCGGCCATGGACCAGGAAGTTAACGTGAGTTAACTATAGGCACAAGTCAATTACTTTTCCGATCGAGGAGGCCCCCGATGCGACCCCCCGACCCGAACGACGTCAAGGCCATCGTCCAACGCCAATTCGGCGCAGCCGCGGCTCACTATGGAGCCAGCCACGTTCATGCGGGTGGTCCCGATCTCGATGCGCTGGTCGAGCGGGCATGCAGGCGGCGCGCAAGAACCGTGCTGGACGTAGGTTGTGGCGCCGGACATACCGCGCTGGCACTGGCCACGCGCGGTCTACATGTGATCGGGCTGGATCTGACCGAGGCGATGCTGGATGAGGGCCGCGGCCTGGCGAAAGAGCGCGGTCTCGACGTCACATTTCAGCGGGGAGATGTGGAGGCGTTGCCGTTTCCGGATGCCAGCTTCGAACTGGTGACCTCTCGCTACAGCGCCCACCACTATCCGCATCCCGAGCGCGCGTTGGCGGAGATTGCGAGGGTGCTGATGCCGGGAGGAGCATTGTTGCTGGTCGATATCGTCAGCACCCCCGACCCTGCCGCGGATTCCTTCCTTCAGACCATCGAGTTGGTACGCGACCCTTCCCATGTGCGGGACCACACGACCCACGAATGGGCCCGGATGCTGGAGGCAGCCGGATTGCACGCTCGAGACCCCTCCTTCTCGCGATGCGAGATCGACTTCGAGGCTTGGATCCGACGCATGGCCACCCCCGAACGGGAGGCGGCCGTGTTGCGCAAGCTTCTGGATGGCGCACCGGCGACCGCGCGGGAGTTCCTGCAAGTCGGTACACCGGGGGCCCACGACTTCATTCTCACCACAGCGCTGATCGAAGCGGAGCTCTGACCCCTCCCCCCCCGGCGGCGCTTCGATTCTTGTATAACGACAGCCATGAGCAATGGAACACGCGAGCATTGGTCCGGCGGGCTTGGCTTTACGCTTGCGGCGGTGGGTTCGGCGGTGGGGCTCGGCAACATGTGGAGATTTTCCTACATGGCTGCCGAAAATGGTGGTGGAGCTTTCGTCTTCCTCTACATCGTGCTCACAGCGCTGGTTGGCCTGCCGGTGATGCTCGCCGAGCTCACTCTGGGTCGGGGATCCCAGAAGAGTCCGATCCAGGCCCTCGTCCACTATGGAGGGGATGCCTGGCGGCCGCTCGGTGCTCTGTTCGTCGCCGCTGGCTTCGTGATCCTCGCCTACTACAGCGTGATCTCGGGGTGGACCGTGCGCTATGCCGTCGAGGCTGCCCTGACCGGGTTCCCTCAGGATGCCGGCGCCCACTTTGGTGCGATCGCCAGTGGCTACCCCGCTGTCGCATGGCACCTGGTCTTCATGGGCCTGGTGAGTTTCGTCGTTTCCGGCGGAATCGCGTCGGGTATCGAGCGGGTTTCGGTGGCGTTGATGCCGCTGCTTGGCGTGCTGGTGCTCGGTCTGGCCGCCTATGTGACGACCCTCGATGGGGCTGGCGAAGGCTATCGGTACTACCTGACCACGGACTTCCGCGAGGTGCTCGACTTCGGCGTATTGAAGGATGCCGCGGGCCAGGCGTTCTTCAGCCTGAGTCTCGGGATGGGCGCAATCCTCACCTATGCAAGCTATCTCGGGCGGGATCGCAACCTTCCGAAGGAGGCGCTGTTGGTCGCGGCCTCGGATTTCGGCGTTGCCTTCATCGCCGGCATGGTGGTGTTTCCGCTGGTTTTCGCACTCGGTGTCCAGGGCGACGTCAGTGCCAGCACGCTGGGTGCCCTGTTCGTGACCTTGCCCAAGGCCTTCGCCCAGATGGGGGGTATCGGTCGTGTGATCGGCGGCTTGTTCATGCTCGCCCTGGTCGTAGGCGCCCTCACATCGGCCATCTCGCTGCTCGAGGTCGTGGTTTCCTCGGCCATCGACGGGCTCGGCTGGGCGCGCCGCTCTGCCGCCTGGGTTTGCGGAGGCGCGATCGCGCTGCTCGGTGTTCCCGCCGGCATGAGCCTCGACGCTCTGGGCCTGATGGACCAGATCGGCGGAAACCTGCTGTTGGTGTTAGGCGGTCTGGTGCTCTCGCTCTTCGTCGGCTGGCGTCTTGGCGAGCGAGCTCTCGAAGAAGGGGAGGTCGGAGGCGGAAATCGCGCCGTGCTCCGGCTCTGGCTCTTCATGTTGCGCTTCGTCGTGCCACCCGTGCTGCTGATCGTGCTTTGGTACTCGCTGAAGGAGAGTGCCGCGCTGGTCATCAAGCTGTTCAGCTAGGATGGACGAACGTCCCGCCCGGGTGATTGCCGACATCGTGCGTTCAGTCGTATCGCTCGCCATTGTGTCGAAGCCAGCCGTTTGGGTGATGGCCTGCCGGGTCGTGGTGTGTCCAATGGACTACGCCGCCGCGTTCGTTCCACTCGTATTCGCCCATGAACTGGACTGGATCACCGCGGCGAAGGTCGGGGATGCGCGGGGCCAGGTCGATGTTGTGGGCGATTAACACAGTTTGGCCGGAGTCGAGGGTGAGCAGAAAGCGCTGATGGCGAGCGCCTTTTTGATCGTCTCGCAGCAGCTTCTCTACTCGACCCTCGCCGGTGACCAGGACATCGCTGCGGCCACTACGGAATGCCTCGCCGATTGCATCAGAAGTATCTGCTCGGCGCGCCCGCATCCCCGCTGAGGGTTCCGATACCCCGGACACCGCCTGAAGCGCCGGGATCTCGTCGCGAAAGTAGATTCCGGCGATCAGCAGCAGCAAGAAGATCGGCCGCAGCTTGCGGAGGGTCTTCAACGGGCCTCCTCCGCATGCATCGCCTCGGCGAGGCCCGCACCAACGCCCCTGCTCGCACCCTTGATCACGACAACTCGGCGGGGGGCATCCATGCGCCTACCTTAGCCGAGTGGAACCGATCGGCGGACAGTCTGAACGGTGCGGTCTTTGAGGTCCGAGAAGCCACAGCCCTCACGACGAGATCCTCGCCTCAATCGCCAGATTCTGTACACGAACTTCCGGCGCAGGACGCTAGCGGAGCGGGGATCTCAGTCGAAGAGCCCCGCGTGGCGAGCGCGCACCAGCGCCTCGACTGCATCCACACGCCGGATCGCCGCCCCGAGTTCTTCCGCAAACGAAATGCGCCGCTGCTGCAGGTCCGGCGCCGGATCGAGCAGGCCGCGATTGCGGGCGAGCTTCAGAGCGGTCGCGAATAGAACCTTCGAAATGGACTCCTGGCGCTTTACGTGCCGCTGGAGAGCGTATTGGCCTCCCAGTGCAAGACAGCGGTCCAGGAAGGCAGGCTCGTCCGTTTGCGTGTCCGGGTCGCTCGCGACCAGGGCATCGGCGACAACGCGGTAGGCCTCGAGGAAGGGGCGGAGAATCCGGTGCGCGCTGAACGGACGGATGGCCTGGAGCAGCTCACCCAGGGCTTCCGGCCCTTCGCTCAGCGCATGCTCCCAGTTCGGATCGTGGAGTGAGAGCTCTCTTTGCAGTTCCTCCCGGAAGAGCTCCTTTTCCTCGAAGAAGAACTCGAACTTGAGCAGATCGCGGAGCCCCATGGCCATGTCCCAGAACTCATGGCGTGTGTCCTCGACGTCTTCTTCGGCCGCACGCAGAATCGCCAACTCTCCGATCGCACCTGCGACGAAATAGTGGATCACCGAGTTGCGGTAGTAGGCCGCGGCCAGGTGCTGGTTGTGACCGATCCGGTAGACCGCTTCGGGGCCCGCATCGTACCGCTCCAACAGCCCGCCCATCGTCAGCTCTTCGAGGGTGGCGGTCACGCCCTTCTCGCTCGAGAGGTCGAGGGGCTCGGTGGTGGCGAGGCCGCGGCGTTCGACATATCCGACCAGGCTGGCCAGGGCATCGACCATTTCCGATGCAGAGAGCGCCCGATCCCCCCGCCCGAGAAGGGTCAGGCAGACGAGCGAGATGGGGGTGATCGGCGTGGCGCGATTGATCCTTACACAGACCTCGAACGCCAGCTTCTGGAGCGCAAGGTTCTGCTCGTCGGGATTCGGCTCGGCGTCGGGTTCCGGTGGGCCCAATGTCGCGGCTAGCGAGATCGGTTCGCCGAAGCGGATCACGATCTTTCCGAGGCGTTTTGACATCCGGCGCAGGATCTTCAGGAACCAGAAGAAGCCCTCGCGCTCCTTGGTGCCTCCGCGAGCCTCGTTCGCATAATCGCCTACGTCGGAGATCTGGTCGTAGCAGATCGAGACCGGCACCAGATGGACGTCTTCGCTGCAGCCGCGCCGGTAGGCATCCACCACATAGGCGAGCATGCCGAAGCGCGGCGGCAGCAGCTTCCCGGATCGCGACCGCCCGCCTTCGATGTACCACTCGAGAGAGAAGCGCTTTTCGATCAGGTAGTCGATGTAGTGGCGCAGCACGGCCTTGTAGACCGGGTTGTCCTTGAAGGTCCTGCGAATGAAGAAGATACCGCTGCGTCGGATCAGCGGGCCCAGCGGAAAGAAGTTCATGTTGATTCCGCCGGCGGTGTGATTGGGCGGAAGACCATTCTGGTGCAGCAGGGCCTGCAGTACGCCGTGGTCCAGGTTCGATTTGTGTGTCGGAAGGAACACCACGGGGTTCTGTTGGAGCCGCTCCCTCAG
>JAAELW010000367.1 GCA_024226235.1 bacterium | reverse complement strand
TGGAGCTGATCCTGTCGGACGAGTTCCCGGTCTTCGAGATCCTGCCCCTGCTCTTCGGCGCCCTGGACGAGCCCGCGACCCGGGAGATGGCATTCGGCCACGTCAAGGAGAACGTCGACGTCTGGATCGCGCGACTGCCGGTAGGCTACCGGGGCATGATCCCGGTCACCGCCCGATTCTTCTGCGACCAGAAGAAGGCGCGCGAGGCCGAGGCCTTCTTCCGGCCGCGGGTGGAAGCGATGGAAGGCGGACCCCGGGAGCTGGACAAGTCCCTCGAGGTCATCCGCCTCTGCACCGCCAAACGCGAAGCCCACCTGCCCAGCGTGGCGAGCTTCCTGGAGGGATTCAGCAGATCGGCGCCGTGACCTCGTCTCCAGCCCGAAGATGCAGGCGGGACGCCTGCGCTCCCAGCTATTAGCCCTACCACCGGATGAGATCACTCGAAGCGCGCTTACTCGGGCGTCATCGGGAGCAACCTGGCGTCCGGACCACGCCGCCGGGTAGGTCTCATCTCACCCTCACGGG
>JAAELW010000366.1 GCA_024226235.1 bacterium | reverse complement strand
GAGGAGGTTCCCGAGAACCGGAACTTCGTCGACGGTCTGGCCCGGGGCGAGATCGTCCTCGAAGATTCCGACGGGAACGTAGCCCAGGCCGCGCTCCTCGCGCAGCGCCCTGATCGCCAGCCTTCCCGTTTCCGATGCGCCGTAGATCACCGCCGGCAGTCCCCACATCTTCAGACGGATCAGCATGCGTTTGATCTGGAGTCGGAGAAGGAGCAACAAAGGGAGTGCCAGGGCGAAAGCCATCGCGAACGTCAAGCGGCTGAAGGTCGCGCTGGCCTTTCCGAGGAAGATCGCTGTGGCGGCCATGGCGAAGACGCCGAGCATCAGCAGGACCGACCGCCTCAGCTCCTCCACGGCGCCGAGGCCCCATCCGGGCAGCAGCCCGACCGCAAGCGAGCCTGCGAACCACGCCAGCAGCAACGTCCACGACCACGGGGAGATCATCGGCTCGCCTTTGAGCCACATTCGCAGCAGCCCGGCTCCGATCAGGCCGATGGACAGCGCGATGAAATCCCCCAGCCCCAGTGCCACGATGTTCAGGAGCTGGCGATTGAAATAGCGGACGCCGGATAGAGGGTAAGTCAACGGAACCGGGGAGATGGTCCCTTCGGTCTGCGGGTCGATGACGGCGCGTGTCAGGGCCCGAGCTGTGTTGTCCTGCCCCATTTCTCCTCGATGATCTGCAGACCCCGCGAGTCGGCACTTATAGCACCGAAGCCGGGAATGATACAAGTAATGATGCGATCGCCGTCGTTGGGACCTGTTT
>JAAELW010000365.1 GCA_024226235.1 bacterium | reverse complement strand
CGCCGCAGTGTGTGTCGTGCTGGCCTCCGGCGGCTACCCGCGCGGATACGAAAAGGGCAAGCCCATCGCCGGGCTGGCGGCAGCCGAAGCCCTCCCCGGGGTCGCGATCTTCCACGCGGGCACGCGTCGCGAGGGCGATGGCTTCGTGACGAATGGCGGCCGAGTGCTCGGTGTCACCGCGCGGGGTCGCGATGTCGCCAGCGCACGTAGCTGTGCGTATGCCGCTGCCGACCTGATCCAGTTTGAGGGGATGCAGCGGCGCGATGACATTGCTGCGCGGGCCGAGGGTCGCTGACCCGTGGGCGAAGCCGTCGAGGTTTCTGCCACCGAAGCGGCCAAGCGACTGGTCTGCGGGGAACTGGTGGCCTTCCCCACGGAGACGAGCTGGGGGTTGGCCGCCGATGCGACGTCCGCGCGAGGCGTCGCCGCACTCTTCGACTGGAAGCGCAGGGTCGAAGGGCAGCCGTTGTCCGTGCTGGTCGAAGGGCCCGAAGCGCTTGGTGCGCTCGGTGTCGAAACAGGTCCGGATGCCACTCGCCTCGCGGCGCGCTTCTGGCCCGGCCCCCTCACGCTCGTACTTCCTCTCATTCCGCGATCCAACCAACGATTGGCACCAGGGGTAGCCGACGAGCGCGGAAGCCTCGGTGTTCGCTGCTCTCCGCACCCCGATGCCAACGCGCTGGCCGTCCGGGTTGCGGAGCTGGGTGCGGGCCCGATCACGGCCACGAGTCTGAACCGCAGTGGTGAGCCCCCCGCTCGGAGCCGCAGCGAGGCTCGATCGCTCTGTGGCGGAGCGGGAGACCCGACCCTGCTGATGGGCGAGGAGTGCGGAGGCGGCTTGCCGAGCAGCGTCGTCGATTGCAGTGTCCATCCACCCGAGATCCTTCGGGAGGCCGCGATTTCCCGTTCTGCCCTCGAATCCGCCTTCGTCCCCAGGAGCACCGCACAGGCCTCATGACCGACGTTCAGCCCTTCCGTGCACTTCGCTACGACACGAGCCGCGTCTGCCTCGAGGACGTGCTCGCCCCGGTTTACGACGTCGTCGCCGCCGAGGATCGTGCCAGCTTCTGGGATCGCCACCCGAACAACGCGTTGCGCCTGGTGCTGACGCGCGATGCCGCGGATGAGCATGCCACCGACTACAGCGATGTCGCCGGCAGACTGGCCCAATGGCGAAGCGAAGGTGTGCTCGCTCGCGACGAGACACCCGCCTACTACGTGTTGCGTCAGCGCTTCTCCGCGCCGGACGGTCGCGCACTCGAGCGCCTGGGCTTCTTCGGTGCGCTCCAGCTCGAGGAGTACGCGGCGCGGATCGTTCGCCCCCACGAGCGAACCATGGCCGGTCCCAAGGCAGATCGGCTGAAGATCCTGCGCGCCACGCAGACGAACCTGTCGTCGGTGTTCATGCTGTACGAGGATCGGGACGACAAGCTGAAGCCGATCTTCGAGTCCGCCCTCCGCGATCCTTCCGCGCTTGTGGCTCGGGACAGCGGCGACGTAGAGCAGACGATCGTTCCGCTGCGCGAGCCCTCCGCGGTGGCCCAGGTAGCCGCGTTCATGGCCGAGCATCCCGTCGTCATTGCCGATGGGCATCACCGTTACGAGACGGCCCTCGCCTATCGCGATGAGCAGCGTGCAGCAGGTACCTCGGCAGGTCACCCCAGCGCTCGCCTGCTGACCTACTTCGCCAACGCCTATGCGCCGGGCAACCTGCTGCTTCCGATCCACCGACTGGTGGTGGCGCCGCCCACTGCGCAGGGCGATGCCTGGCAGGCGCTCACTGATGCGGGCTGGACGAGCGAGGAGGTCCGAGTCGAGAATGAAGCCGCCATCCCCGATGTTCTCGAGACGCATCTCGCTCCGCTCGAGGATCGTTATGCGTTTGCCGCGGATGATGCCAGCGGAAGGCTCGTCATCTGGTCGCGTCCGGCGGGAGCCGAACTCTCGGTGCGCGTGATCCACGACGAGGTACTGGCCCGGGTCTTCGGCATCGACGCCGAAGCCGTGCGAAGTGGTGCCGTTGCCTTTCCGAAGTCCGCGGCACAAACCGCCAAGGATGTACGCGAAGGTCGAGGCCGCGTGGCCCTCTACCTGAACCCACTTTCTCCGGACGATGTCTTCCGGGTGACCGAGGCCGGCGAAACCCTCCCCCAGAAGTCCACCTTCTTCCACCCGAAGCTGCCCACGGGCTTGCTGTTCCGAAGCCTCGAGGCCGAGTGAGTCGCCGGCCGAAACGCGACCCCAAGCGGGTCGGAGGGATGGTCGGCCGGGTCCTCGCCGACCTGGGCCACACCGGTGCGGCTCCCGCCTTTGCGCTGTTCGATGCCTGGGACCAGGCCCTGGGGGACGCGGCCGAGCACTGCGAGCCTGTGGGTCTACGTCATGGGGTCCTGGACATCGCCGTGGATTCGAGCGTCTGGGCCCAGCACCTCCAGATGCGCCGGGGCGAGATCCTCCGCGCGTTGGCCGATGCGCTGGGGGAGAGCGCACCCACGGACCTCCGTTTCCGAGTTCGGTAGACTGGTTCGCCGTGAGTCCGAAAGCCCCCGATTCTGCTCCTCCTTCCTCTTCTGGCCTGCGCTGCGATTTCTGTGGCGAGCGGGCTGCCAGCGTTCGGCGCGTGGCCCTCGACGAGAAGTACGAGCGGTTACGCACTCCCCACAGGGAGCAGTACGCCTGCCCCCCCTGCTCGAATCGCAAGGAGCAGGAGCGCCGCGGCGTTCCGCCTCGCCAGCGTTGACCGCGCCCTCGAGGGCCCCAAGCCAGCGTTGACCCACGGGGCGGGGTCGTCTAGCTTCCCCGCCCGCTGTACTGGCTTCTAGGGCGCCGATTTCCCAGGGGATTTCGAGCCTCAGGCCAAGACAACGGCTCTGTTCACCCCTTCCACCGGATTCATCGCTCCACTCCGCGGCGGACCCCAGGGAGAGTCATGGTCAAGATCCGTCTCACGCGTGCCGGCGCGAAGAAGCGCCCCTACTACCGGGTGATCGCCATCGATCACCGCGAGAGGCGTGATGGCCGCCCTCTCCAGTTCCTGGGGACCTATGACCCGATGACCGAGCCGGTGCAGATCAAGCTCGACCACGCCGGGATTGCAGCCTGGGTCGAGAAGGGTGCGCAGATTGCGCCGTCGGTGAAGGGGTTGATCAAGCGCTTGCGAAAGCAGCCGCCCGCTCCCGCACCGGCCGCAGCTGAAGGAGCCACATCATGAGCAAGCCGCAGGAACTGATCGAGTTCATCGCCAAGGCGATCGTCGATGACGAAGAGGCCGTCAACGTCGTCGAGACCGAGGGCGGAAAGATGCTCGAGCTCGAGACTTCCGACGACGACCGTGGTCGGGTGATCGGCCGTCAGGGTCGGGTCGCGAAGGCGATGCGTGCGGTGCTCGGTGCTTCCAGTGATGGCGGCCGCGTGCGCCTCGAGATCGTCGACTGAACGCAGTCGGAGGAGCAGATCGGCAGCGACAAGATCGACATCGTCGGGTCGTGCTTGGGCACGTGGTCGGCGCCCATGGCCTTTCGGGCGAAGTCCGTGTTCGCATCTACGGGGATGGTCCGGAGAATCTGCTCGAGGCCGGCGAGATTGCCCTCGCCGATCCCGAGCGAGGTGCGGAGGATCCCGCGCCTCGACACCATGAAATCGAAGGAGGAGCAGCGGGACGTTCGAGTGAGGTGAGATTGAAGCTGGCCGGTGTGGCCGATCGTGAGGCCGCTGCGGCTCTCGCGGGTCGCCTCGTCACCGTGCCGGCCGGATCCTTGCCAGAGCTTCCCGAGGACGAATTCTACGGCTACCAGCTCGTGGGCTGCGATGTCGTGACCGAAGCGGGTGACGTGCTGGGTCGGGTTCAGCACGTCTGGGAGACAGGTGCCCATGACGTACTGGTGGTGCGCGACGAGCGGGGACGCCGTCAGTTGATCCCGACCGCCCGGGAGTTCCTCACTCACATCGACCTGACTGGAAGCCGCCTCACGGTGGCCACCCGGCCGGGATTGTTGGAAGAAGACTGAAACGCAAGGAGAGACGGATGCTCCACAAGATCGACGTCGTGACGATCTTCCCGGAGCTCTTCGAAACATTCACGAGCACATCGATCCTCGGAGCCGCGCTTGCCAAGAGCATTCTGGAGGTCCGGGTTCACGATCTTCGGAGCTGGACTCACGATCGCCACCGCAAAGTGGATGACGAGCCCTACGGAGGCGGACCGGGCATGGTGATGAAGCCGGAGCCCCTGGTCGAGGCGATCGAGGAGTTGGCGGGGCCGAAGGGAGACGAGAGAGAGGCGCGGGTCGTGCTGCTCTCGCCCCAGGGAAGGCCTTTTTCCCAGCGATGTGCAGAAGAACTGGTCGAGACGAGCCATCTGGTGCTCGTCTGTGGTCGCTATGAAGGAGTCGATCAGCGAGTCATCGAGCTCGCGGTGGACGAGGAGGTTTCGATCGGAGACTACGTGCTGTCGGGTGGAGAGATCCCGGCGATGGCGGTGATCGAGGCGGTGAGCCGCCTGCTCCCCGGCGTCCTCGGCAATCCGGCTTCCGTGGTCACCGAGAGTTTTCAGGCAACGACATTGGAAGGGCCCCAGTTCACGCGTCCAGCGGTGTTTCGCGGCCAGGAGGTTCCCGAGGTTCTTCGCTCGGGAGATCACGCGAAGATCGACCACTGGCGTGGGCAGCGGGCCCTGGAACGAACCCGAGAGCGTCGCCCGGATCTCCTGGCAGGAGATTCCGAGACGGCGCGAGGAGAATGAGCATGCAATCCGTCGACATGATCGAGCACAAGAGCCGCAGGCGGGATCTGCCCCCGTTTCGGACCGGAGACACCGTCCGAGTCCACGTGAAGATCCGCGAGGGCGAGAAGGAGCGCACCCAGGTGTTCGAGGGCGTCGTGTTGCGCCGCCGCAAGGGTGGAGCCTCCGCGTCGTTTACCGTGCGCAAGATCTCCTACGGCGTCGGGGTCGAGCGGATCTTTCCTGTCGAGTCGCCCTCGGTCGAGAAGGTCGAGATCAAGAGCCGAGGCCACGTGCGTCGCTCTCGCATCTACTACCTGCGCGAGCTGCGCGGCAAGAAGGCGCGGCTGCGCTCCAAGCTGCGGGATCTCTCCGGTCTGATCTCGGAGGAGGAAGCGGAGGCCCAGCAAGGCGGCACCGCCATTGCTGCCGAGCAAGCGGCGGCTGCGAAGGGCGAGGAACTCGAGGTGGCCGAAGCCGAAGCCGAGTCGGAGTCGGAGTAGAGGAGCGAGAACGTCGCCGCGGACGGCTACGGCTCGCGGCCGAAGTCGTCCTCGATCCGTACCACGTCGTCGAGTTCGGGTGTCGAGACCTCCATCAGCTCGGTGCGCTCGATCGCACCGAAGCGATGCCGGCGGCCGGTGTGGATACGGCGGTGGGCGCCCGGACCGAGTTCCTCGCTGACGATCTCGCCGGAGTCGTTCTCGAGCTCGAGACGGAGCAGACCGGAGAGGACGTAGATCGACTCGTCCTTCCGCTCGTGGTACTGGAGTGAGAGCCGTTGGCCGGTTTCGATCACCAGCAGTTTTCCCGCGTAGCGATCGGTCACGGCCCAGATGAGTTCGTAGCCCCACGGCTTCTCGATGCGTCTGGCATTGGCCGGGTCGCTCACGGGTGGACCCTAGCAATCGCCCCCGTCGAAAGCGCCGGGCAGGTGGCGCACGATCCAATCCGCATCCTGGCCCGGCGAGACCGACACCACGTCGAAGCGCACGCGACCGCGCCGGTGGTGGTCGCGCATCCAGGCCACTGCGCCGCGGCGCAGCCGCACCTGCTTGCGAGCGTCTACGGCCTCCTCGGGGCGTCCGTAGCGCAGGCCCCGGCGGGTCTTGACCTCGACGAAGACCAGCAGCGGCCCGCGGCTGGCCACGAGATCGAGCTCGACACCGCCGGCGCGGTCGTTGCGGGCGAGGATCCGGTACCCTTCTCTTTCCAGGTACTCTGCCGCTCGCGCTTCACCAAAGGCGCCCAGAGTGCGGCGAGCGTCGGGCCGGCTGTTCGAAGGCTTGGGTTCGGACATGTTGTGGGGAGGCTCCCACGGGACCGGCGGGGCGAGAAGCAAAGGTAGCCGACGGCTGGGCCCAATGGGAACGCTTTACATCGTCGCGACTCCGATCGGAAACCTCGAGGACGTGACCGTTCGCGCCCTGCGCGTGTTGCGCGAGGCATCCGGCATCCTGGCCGAGGACACCCGCCACACACGCGTGCTGTTGGATCATCACGGCATTGGCACCCGGCCCCGTTCGCTCCACGCCCACAACGAGCGGGCGCGGGTGGCCGAGGTGTTGGAGGCACTCGAAGGGGGGGACAGCGTCGCGCTGGTTTCCGACGCCGGGACGCCGCTGGTCTCGGATCCGGGTGAGCGGTTGGTGGCGGCGGTGACCGAGGCGGGGCACGACGTCGTGCCGATCCCCGGGCCCTCGGCGGTGCTGGCGGCGCTGGTGGCTTCCGGGCTCGAGACCACGCCGTTTCTGTTCGTCGGTTTCCTGTCGCGGAAGGAGGGGGAGCGGCGAGCGCGTCTCCGGGGGCTGGCGGATCGGCCGGAAACCCTCGTCTTCTTCGAGTCGCCTCGTCGCGTCGCGCGCACCCTCGGTGAGCTGGCCGAGCAGCTGGGTGATCGACCGGCCTGTCTGGCGCGAGAGCTCACGAAGATCCACGAAGAGATGGCTCGCGGAAGCCTGGAGGAGTTGGCTATCCGTTTTGCCGAAGGTACTCGCGGTGAAGTGACGCTGGTCGTTGCGGGTGCCGAGCCGCCGCCGGCGCTGGATGACGATGCGTTGCGCCGCGAGGTGAAGGCCGCGGTGGCGCGCGGTGATTCCCCCAAGCAGGTGGCGGCCGACCTGGCGGCGAAGGCCGCGATCCCGAAACGCGAGATCTACGCCATGGCCCAGCAGGAGCGAGACGCACGGTGAGACCTCAGGAGATTCCCCGGCTGCTGCGCACCCTCGGGTACCTGCGCCGCTCGCAGTGGACCGGCCAACTGCGCCGCGCGCTACTGCCTGCGTCGAAGCCTCGGCACGCGAACGGGCGCAAGGCCAGGCTCTCCGGGACGATGCCCACCACACCGTTCCTGGCTCCGGCAGCCCACATCCGAACCCAGGGGCCCCTGGCCCTCGAGCTCGTGGGTCGGGAAGTGCGCTGGCAGGCGGAGATCGACTGGGAGACCCATACCGAAGGGCCGCTCTGGGCGTACCACCTGCACCAGTTCGACTGGGTCCGACACCCGGCGCTCACGCCCGAGGAGCGGCAGCACGCGATGCAGGCCTGGTGCACCACACATACCGAGGGTGTGGGCTGGGCGCCGTTCCCGATCAGCCTGCGGACCTTCGCGTGGGGCAAGGCGCTGGCCACTCCGGGTGTGCTGGCCGCGGGGCACGAGGTTTTTGCGGCGTCGCTGGCCGATCAGCTCGCGACCCTCAGCGATTGCCAGGAGACCCACATCCTGGCCAACCACTACCTGTGGAACCTGCTGGCGCTGGTGTTCGGAGGGGTACTGCTGGACGGAGCGGAATCCGAGCGGTGGCGTGGGCAAGTCGATCGGTTGTTGGGCGAGCTCCGTGAACAGGTGCCCGCCGACGGCGCGCACTTCGAGCGCAGCCCGAGCTATCACGCACTGCTGCTCGAGAACCTGTTGGATCTGCTGAATATTGCTGCGGATGGGGAAGGGCGCCTGCCGGCCGCCAGCCTGCGGGGGCTGCGCGATGTGGCGGAGCGCATGCTCGGAGCTCTTGCCCTTTTTGCGTTGCCCGATGGAGAAATCGCGTTGTTCGGGGATTCGGCCTTCGAGATCGCCTCCACTCCGGCGTCGTTGCAGGCCTACGGAGAGGCCCTCGGGCTGGGCTGTCGGGCGCCAGAGCCGGCGGGCCGCCTGCTGCAGGCAGGCTTCGCGCGGCTCGATGCGGATCCCTTTACATTGATCGTCAGCGCCTCTCCGCCGGCACCTAGCTTCCAGCCAGGACATGCCCACTGCGACGCGCTGCACTTCGAGCTCTGCGTCGGGACCGAGCGCGTCATCACCGACACCGGTGTCTGCGAGTACGTGCCCGGCGCGCTCCGAGATGCTGCGCGGGCCACAGCCTCCCATGCGACTGTCGCAATCGAAGGCCACGAACAAGCCGAGCTGTGGGCCGCCCATCGCATCGGCGGCCGGCCAGACGTGGCGATCACGCGCTACGAGCCCGCGGGTCTGGTAGAGGCTGTCTGTGCCGGCTGGAGGACACCCGAGGTTCTCCACACTCGTCGCTTCGAGCTCGAGCCGGCCGGTCTGACGATTCGCGATCACTTCGATCGCCCGGCCCACGAAGCCTGCTTCCACCTGCCCCTGGGCCCGGGCCTCGAACCCCAATTGAAGCATGGCATCGCCCGGATCCCGTTGGCTTCCGGCCGGACGCTGGAGATCACGCTGCCCGAGGGAATCGAATTCCGGGTGGAGTACGGACCCTATTTCCCCCGCTTCGGAAGCGCCGGTAAACGCGCGTTTCTCCGCGGCACCGGACACGACCTGGCCGAGGTCAGGACGACCTTCCGGCTCAGCTAGGGACGCTTCGGAGGAGGGCTTCCAGGCCTTCGCGGTCGAGGATGCTGACCTCCAGTTCCCGTGCCTTCTTGAGCTTGCTGCCGGCGGCCTCGCCGGCCACCACGTAGTCGGTCTTCTTCGAGACGGCGGAGGTCACCTTGCCGCCGGCCGCTTCGATGCGGGCCTTGGCTTCCTGGCGGGAGAGATCTTCCAGGGTTCCCGTCAGCACGAAGGTCTTGTCGGCTAGTGGGCCGTCCGGAGGCTCCGCATCTTCCCGGGGCGGGGCGGTGGGCCAGTGGACACCGTGCTTTCGGAGGCGGGCGATCTCCTCCAAGTGGGCGTCTTCTTCGAAGTACACACACACCTTCTCGGCGATGATCGGGCCGATTCCGTCGATTGCCTCCAGCTCTTCCTGGCTGGCGGCCAGCAGTGGATCGAGATCGCCGAAGCGGTCTGCCAGCACCTCTGCGACTCCGCCGCCCACTTCAGGGATGCCGAGTGCGATCAGGAAGCGGGCCAAGGTCGTTTGCTTCGCGCGCTCCAAAGCGGCGAGCAGGTTGTCCGCGGATTTCTCGCCCATTCTTTCGAGCCCGAGCAGGGCCTCGCGGGAGAGGGCCCAGAGGTCCGAGGGCTGGCCCACCAGATTGGCGTCGAGCAATTGCACGACGAGCTTCTCGCCGAGGCCGTCGATATCGAGTGCGCCCCGGCCCGCCAGGTGCTGGAGCCGGTTGCTCAGCTTGGCCGGGCAGCCCGGATTGGGGCAACGAGTGACCGCCTCTCCTTCGCTTCGCACGGCCTCCTCGCCGCAGACCGGACAGGTCTTCGGCAGGCGATAGCGGCGCGTCCGCTTCGGCCGCTTCGGGAGTACGACCTGCACGACCTGGGGGATCACATCGCCGGCCCGTTGCACGACCACCGTGTCTCCGACGCGCACGTCCTTGCGCTCGACCTCGTCCTGGTTGTGCAGGGACGCATTGGACACGGTGACGCCGCCGACGAACACCGGGCGCAGCTTTGCCACTGGTGTGAGTGCTCCCGTGCGGCCCACGCTGGCGAAGATGTCCTCCACCACGGTGGTTTCCTGCTGGGCCGGAAATTTGAATGCGATGGCCCAGCGCGGCACCCGGGCCAGCTCGCCCAGATCCCGCTGCAAGGCGAGTTCGTCCACCTTGAACACGGTGCCGTCGATCTCGACCGGAAGCGTGTCCCGCAGCTCCAGGTAGGCGTCGTGGGCGGCAATCGCAGCTTCGACGTCCGGGCAGGTGCGGCTCTCCGGCGAGATCCGGAAGCCGAAGCCGCGCAGCAGCTCCAGTACCTGTTCCTGGCGCTGCAGGCCCTCGGGGAGGCCTTCGGCCAGTGCGTACGCGCGGAACTCCAGGGAGCGCAAGCGCAGCAGGTCTACGTCGTGCAGCATGCGCAGCGCGCCGGCTGCGGCGTTGCGCGGGTTCACGAAGGGCTCGAGATCCCGGGCCAGGCGGTCTTCGTTCAAGCGCCGGAAGGCGGCGCGCGGCAGCACGACTTCGCCGCGTACGGAGAGCCGCGCAGGATGGCGGGCCGGGTCGCCCGCAAGGCGCATCGGGATGCTCCCGAGTTGCCGCAGGTTCGCGGTGACGTCCTCGCCCATCCGCCCGTCCCCGCGCGTCGAGCCCACCGTGAACGCGCCCGCCTCGTATACGAGCTCGACACCTGCTCCGTCGAGCTTGGGCTCGGCCAGGAAGGCGACCGGACCCTCCCGATCCAGCTCCCGGCGGATGCTCTCCTCGCAGGCCCGCATTTCGTCTTCGTCCATCGCGTTGTCGAGCGAGAGCATCGGAACCCGATGTGGGACCGTG
>JAAELW010000364.1 GCA_024226235.1 bacterium | reverse complement strand
TCGCGCTCCGAGTCGCGCACGAAACTGATCAGGTGGTTGCGCGCGATCTTGAACAGCCAGAAGTGGAAGCGCGCCGGGTCCTTCAGGGTCCCGATCCGTTCCAGCATCCGGATGAACACGGTCTGGGTGAGATCGTCGGCTTCGTGGTCCTGACAGCTGTTGCGCCTGAAGTAGGCGCAGAGGTGCGGCTCGAAGGTCTCGAAGAGGTGCCGGGTGCTGTCGTCGACCTCCCCACCCTGGAGCTGCCGGACTGCGGCCAGCGTCTCGGCATCGAGCTGCGGGAGATCCTCGGGAATCGGTGCCATTTCGGTCCTATCGGTTTCCATGCTTGTCCTCCGACGACGATGAAAAAAGCCGCCGGAACCCCTCGGGAGCTTTCCCGGGGGCCGCGGCGGTTGGTTCTTGGTACCTCTCCGTATTGACGATGACGTCTCCCTCGCGATGCACGACCTACACCAGCACTCTTTCGTGACCCTCTAGTGATAAAGACGGAATCGAGCCCCGGAATCTTGCACTTGGCGGCGAGGTTTTCTTCCATGGCTTCGCCCTGTTCCTTGCGGCCGGGCCC
>JAAELW010000363.1 GCA_024226235.1 bacterium | reverse complement strand
TAACTCCGGCCCCGCTTCTTCACTTAGCCGCGGTCGAAATCGAGCCGGGGGCGGAACTGAATGTGGTAGGTGCGGGTTTCTTCCAGGAGCAGGCCGTGGGGCCAGTAGCCCTCGCCGAAGATCTGGAGGCGGAGTTCGTTGTCGCCGTGGAGGAGACCGTGCAGGGAGCCGTGAGCACCGTTCTGGGCAAGGTCCAGCTCTTGCGTGACGTCGGCGCCGTTCAGCAAAGCCCGGAAGCTGGCCGCGCGGGCGCGTTCCGGGTCGAAGCGGACGAGGATCTCGACGCCCTCGATTCCAACCCGCGGCCCGCGCTCTGGGGCCCGGACGTCGAGCAGGTTGGGTCCTCTCAGCAGGAACAGCCCGAGACCGACGACGACGGCCAGCCCGCCGGCAGCCAGCGGAACGAGCATTCGGTAGTTGCGTGACTTGCGGCTGGACATGGGCGATTCGAACAAAGCTCCTGTTTGGGAGTAGCCCATGGAACGGGTTGGGTGGCGGAGGCGTCGAATCTTCGAAAACTGCCGAAGATGTGAAACCCATCACCTAGAAAATACGCGAACGAAGCGATAACCCCCCGGAATTGCGAGGGAACCGGCTTGGAGACGAGAGTCTCTGGCGATATACTGCGTGGCCCTTGGAGGCTCGGCGCTGCTGGGCGGGTGTTGTCCCGTCTCGCGGCCATATGGGCCCGTCGTACCAGGGGAGACCGACCCCTCGCGGCGCGGGAAGGCCAGCTGATGCAGTTGCGGCGCAATAGGAGAGGCACGAAGATGAGTGGGGAGCCGCGGTGAGCCGAACCTTGATCCTGGTGGTCAATGTCGCGCTGGTCGCGGCTTGCTGCTTCCTGGCCGCACGGATGATTGCGGCTGTCTCCGGCTCCATCCTGGCCCCCGAGGCCGGCGCTGTGCTCAGCCAGCCGCTGCCCAGCGAGCCGGTGGACCGCAGTTGGGATGCCCGGCAGATCATCATCGGCCGCGATCCGTTCAATGCCTCGACCCTGGCGCCAGCCGCGGCGCCCCCCACCGAGGAAGAAGAGTACGCGAAGACCAAGCTGCCACTGCGGCTGCTCGGAACGGCGGCCCATGAATCGACCGCGCTCTCCTGGGCGGCGGTGGAAGACCTCGAAGCCCGCAGCCATCAGGTGGTACGAGTGGGCGATCGGCTGAAGGGCCGAGCCGACGTACTCCGCATCGAGCGGCGACGGATCGTGCTGCAAAACGGCGCCCGCCGAGAGGAGCTGGCGCTGGAAGGTGAAAACGAAGGGAAACCACCCCAGCGAAAAGTAGCGCGAGCCCGCAAGCGGCCGCGCGCAAGGAGCCGCACGCCCCGAGTCGAGCGACTCGCCGAGAATCGTTTCGCCGTCGAGCGCAACGACGTGAACCAGGTCGCCAACAATCCGACCGCACTCTTTTCTCAGGCCCGCATCCTGCCGAAGTATGAGGACGGGCAGATGGTCGGCGTCCAGCTGAATGCAATCAAGCCGGGAAGTGTGTTCGAGGAGATCGGAATCCAGGACGGCGATACCATCACAGAATTCAATGGCATCCAGGTCACCGGCCAGCAGGAGAGCGCACAGGTGCTGAGCGAACTCATGTCGACACAGGCCTTCGAAGTGACCGTCAAGGGACGAGACGGACAGATCCGGCAGCTGGAGTACGAGATACGATGAGACAGATGGGGAGTCCGTTCGCGATGCGATTGAGGCGGCAAAACTTGACCCGGATCTGCGGGTGGGCACTGATCCTCTTCTTGCTGGCCGGCCCGATGTCCGCCCAGGCGCCGCCTGCCGAGGACGGTCTCAAGACCGACAACGGCCACGTGCAGCTCGATTTCAACGATGTCGAGCTCTCGGTCGTGATCGATACGATCGCGCGCCTGACGAACAAGAACTTCATCTACGACGATCGCGTGCGCGGCCGCGTGACGATCGTGTCGCCGACCAAGATCACCCGCGAGGAGGCCTACGCGGTCTTCGAATCCGTGCTCCAGGTGAAGGGTTTCACGACGGTCGAAACACCCGGTGGTGCGATCAAGGTGATCCCGATCCGCGAAGCCAAGGAAAGCAACATCGAGACGGTACGCGGAAGAGCAGCGACGCCGAAGAGCGATCGCTTCATCACGCGGCTGATCGCACTGCGCTTCATCGATGCGGAAGCCATCACCAACACCTTGAAGCCGCTCGTCTCGAAGGACGCCTCGATGGTGGCCTACCCGCCCACCAACACGGTGATCCTGACGGACTCGGCCTCGAACATCCGGCGCATCCTGACCATCCTCCAGTCGATCGACGTGGAGTCGTACAAGGAAGAGCTGACGGTGATCCAGGTGCGGCATGCGGACGCCGCGACGCTGGCCTCCCAGCTGTCGGAGATCTTCGATGCGGACGTGGCCAGTGCGGTCGGCCAGCCCGTGCGAGCCCGCGCACGGCGGGCCGCTCAGCAGGCGGCCGCAGTGGCCGCCGCGGGCGCCCCCAAGGGCCGCGTCCGGCTGATCACCGACGAGCGCACGAACTCGTTGATCGTGCTGGCCTCGCGACCACGCCTGGCCGAAATCCGCGACGTGATCCAGCGCCTCGACGTACCCGTCGTGGGTGGCGGACGCATCCACGTCTACTACCTGCGACACGCCGACGCCGAGGAACTGGCGACCACGCTCTCCTCGCTGATCGGCGGCCAGATCGGCGGGAGCGCAGCCGGAGGCAGGAGCGGGGCCGGCGGCGCCGCGGCCAACCCCGCGCTGCGGGCCGCGATCACCGAGCTTGGCGACGGCGTCACGGTCACGGCCGATGCTCCCACCAACTCGCTGGTCATCCAGGCCACCCGCGAGGGCTACGACACGCTGTCCCAGGTGATCGCCCAGCTCGACATCGAGCGCCCCCAGGTGCTGGTCGAGGCGCTGATCATGGAGGTCGACGTCACCAACGGACGGGACCTTGGGTTCAACGGCTTCGGACGCATCTTCCGCGGCGACAGCAGCTACGCTCTCGGATCGGTCACGGACAGCGGCGCGATTCCGAGCGTATTCGGCTCGAGTTCGACGGACTCGGATGGAGTCGCGACCAGTACCGGTGCCGGCGCGCTGAGCAACTCAATCCTGAGCAGTCTGTTCGCAGCGGCCACTCGAAGCACGGTCGCAAAGGTGATGGTGCCCGGACTAGACGAATTTGGCGCACTTACCGGCGCCCTTGTTCCGGCGGAAGATGGCTTCGGCAATCCGCTCTACGAAGGCTCGCTGATCCAAGGCATCCTTCGCGCCAGCGCCTCCCTCAGTAGTTCGAACATCCTCTCCGCCCCACATATTCTCACCCTCGACAACGAGGAGGCCGAGATCAAGATCGGCAACAACATCCCGATCGTGACCAGCCGGGTCGAGTCGGCGGCCGGCCAGGACTCCGGCGGCCTGGCGACCAGCCAGAACATCGAGCGCCAGGACATCGGCATCACGCTGCGCGTCACGCCGCAGATCTCCGAGGGAGACAGCCTGCGGCTGAAGATCTTCCAGGAGATCACGAACATCAACCCGGGGCTGACCGCCCAGACGGGCACGGCCGAAGAAGTGGGCGTCGCACTCTCGAATCGCAAGATCGAGAACGTGGTGGTGGTCGGCGACGGCGAGACGATCGTGATCGGCGGCCTGATCGGCGAAGACGAGGGCGACGTCGAAACCAAGGTGCCCTGGCTGGGCGACATCCCGATCCTCGGTTGGTTGTTCAAGACCACCGATGAAGACGTCCAGAAGCTGAATCTGCTGGTCTTCCTCACACCCTACATCGTGCGCAACGAGGGCGAGCTCGCGACCGAGACGATCCGGAAGCGCGAAGAATTCTGGGAATCGAGCGAGAAGGCCCTGCGACTGACGGACAAGGAAAAGATGCAGGCTGAGGAACGCCGCGCGGAAGCCGAGGAAGCGGGCATCTCGATGGTGCCTTTCAAGGGCCGGAACCCGGTGCGCGGTCGGCTGGTCGAGCATCGCGAGCGCTACCCGGTGGAGCAGATGCGCGAGATCGAGCAGCAGCAGCAACAGGCACGCGACGAAGCCGCGGCCACGGCCCAGACCGCCGCTGCCACCCATTACGGCGTGCTCGCCGCCACCTTCGGTGACGAGGGCGCAGCCGCAGCGGCTCTCCAGCAACTGATCGACGCCGGCTACGACGGCACCCTGGTCAGCGGAGACAGCTCCGGCACTGTGCTCTACGAGGTCCGCGTCGGACCCTTCGACGAGCGGCAAGAAGCCGAGGCCGCGGCCGACGTGATGCGCGAGAGTTTCGATCTCTCACCCGTCGTCACCGTGGAGAACGGCGGATGAATCACGCCCCCAGCGACTCCGAGAGCGCCCGGTGAACCCCATCGACGAACGCCTGGGCCTGCGAGAGGTTCTGCTGCGGACCACACCGCTCACGCTCGAGCAGCTCGAGGAAGCGCTACGCCACCAGCAGGAGGAAGGCGGGCGGTTGACCGAGCACCTGCTGCGCCTGGGCTTCCTGTCCGAGGACCAGCTGCTAGGCGCCATCGGTAGCCAGCTCGGCCTCACCGTGCGCCCTTCGATTACTCCAGACGATGTAGACGAAGCCCTGGCGGAGAAGCTCCCGATTGCGTTCGCCAAGACCCACGGCCTGCTGCCCGTGGGCCGCACGGACGAAGGCTCGGTACGCGTCGCGATCTCCGATCCCTACGACACGGCCTGCCTCGACGACCTGCGATTGCTCTTCGACGGTGCCGACATCGAGACCGAGCTGGTCGGCCGGCGCGAAGTGATGGCGGCCATCAACCAGGTCTACGATCGAGGCGGCGCAGGAGAGCTGGATTCGATCCTGGAGGATGCCGCCGACGACTTCGCCGCGGTCGCCAGCGAGCTCTCTGCAGAACCGGAAGACCTGCTCGATGCCGACGACGAGGCTCCGATCATCCGGCTGGTCGATTCGCTCGTCCAGCAAGCGGTGAAGGAGCGGGCCAGCGATATCCACATCGAGCCCTTCGAGAAGGAGATCCGCGTCCGCTTCCGGGTCGACAACATGCTCTACGAGCCGGTCAGCCCGTTGCCGAAGGCGCTTCTTCCGTCCGTGGTATCGCGCATCAAGATCCTGGGCGGCCTCGACATCGCGGAGAAACGGCTACCCCAGGATGGGCGCATCCGGTTGAAGATCGCCGGGCGAGACTACGACGTACGGCTCTCGACCGTACCGGTCGCGCATGGCGAACGACTGGTGCTGCGACTGCTGCCCCGCACCACAGACATGCTCGATCTCGAGCACCTGGGCTTCGGCCAGCAGCAACTCGAGGTCTGGAACAAGCTGATCCAGCGCCCGAACGGCATCATCCTGGTGACCGGGCCGACCGGAAGCGGCAAGACCACGACCCTGTACGGCGCCCTCGCACGGGTGAACCGCAGCGAGACGAACATCATCACGATCGACGATCCGGTCGAGATCCAGCTGGCCGGCGTGGGCCAGATCGAGGTCAACCCGAAGATCGGCCTGACCTTCGCGAGCGCGCTTCGCACGGTGCTGCGCCAGGACCCGAACGTCGTGCTGGTCGGCGAGATCCGCGATCTCGAAACCGCAGAGATCGCAATCCAGGCCTCGCTGACCGGTCACCTGGTGTTCTCGACCCTGCATACCAACGATGCGCCGAGCGCGATCACCCGGCTCGTCGACATGGGCGTCGAGTCCTACCTCGTCGCGTCCTCGCTCTCCGCGGTGTTGGCCCAGCGATTGGTCCGCGTGCTGTGCAAGAACTGCCGCACCCAATACGAGCCCACGGCCGAGGAGCTGGCCGAGGTCGGCATCCGCGCCAAGGAGAAGCTGCAGGTCTATCGCCCGGTCGGCTGCGCCCAATGCCACGACACGGGCTATTCGGGGCGAGTGGGCATTTTCGAGTTGATGATCGTGGACGACGCCATCCGCAACCTCGTGACCCAGAACGTCGACGCCAAGGCCATCAAGCGCCTGGCGGCGCAGAGCGGCATGCAGACACTGCGTGTCGATGGGGCCCGCAAGGTGCTCGCGGGAGTGACCTCCCTGGAGGAGGTGGTGCGCGCCACAGAGGAAGAAGAAGGGATGGCCGCGGCCTGACCCTTCGGGAGGCCTGCGGCGTGCCGGTCTATCAATTCAAAGGTGTCATCGAGGGTGGCCGCGCGACGAAGGGTTTCGTCGACGCGGATAGCGATCGGACCGCCCGTCAGAAGCTGCGCCGCGATGGCGTCTTCCTGACCGAGCTTCTCGAGAGCAGCGGAGCCGCGAGCCCCTCCAGGAGAAGCAGCGGTACCGGCATGGCGAAGAGGATGCCCACCCTCTTCTCTCGGGTTTCCGGAACCGACCTGGCGCTGGCCACCCGCCAGCTCGCGACCTTGCTAGCCGCCGGCATTCCGCTGGTCGAATCCCTCGGGGCCCTGACCGAACAGATCGAGAGCGCAAGACTGAAGAGCGTATTCGGCATCGTCCGGGACCGGGTGAACGAAGGCGCCAGCCTGGCCGACGCGATGGCCTCTGTCGGCCCTTTCAACAACCTCTTCGTCAGCATGGTAAGGGCCGGCGAAACCGGCGGCGCCCTCGAAACGGTCCTCGACCGGCTGGCCGACTACCTCGAAGGCCAGGTGCGCACCACCAACAAGGTCATCTCGATCCTGCTGTATCCGGCGGTGATGATGATGGTCGCGGTCGGCGTCGTCGTGGTCCTGGTCACGATCGTGCTGCCCCAGATCACCCAACTGCTCGAAAGCCTGGACCGCGAGCTTCCGATCTACACGCGCATCGTGATCGACTTCTCGGATTTCCTGAGGAACTGGTGGTGGGCAGTGCTGCTGGGGCTCCTGGCCACGGGGACGGGCCTGCGCCGGTTCATCGCCAGCGAACGCGGGCGCTTCAAATGGGATGGCTTCCTGTTGCGGGTTCCACTGGTGGGCAAGATCGTTCGCCAACTCGCGATTTCCCGCTTCACGCGCACCCTCGCGACGCTGCTCGCGGGCGGCATCCCGATCGTGCGATCGCTCGACATTTCCCGGCATGTGGCCGCCAATGCGGTAATCGGTGAGGCCGTCGAGGAGGCCCGCACCTCGATCACCGGAGGCGCCTCGATCGCCGGCCCGCTTCGCGCCAGCGGTCAATTCCCACCGCTGGTCACGCATATGGTCGACGTCGGAGAGCGCAGCGGCGACCTCGCGGGGATGCTCAGCAAGGTGGCAGACACCTACGAGGAGCAGGTCGAAAACACCGTCACCCGCATCACTGCGTTGCTCGAGCCCTTCCTGATCCTCGTCATGGTCGGCGTGGTGATGGTCATCATGCTCTCGACCATCATGCCGCTTCTCGATCTGACGAGTTCGATCCAGTAGCAGGAGAGATTCCGATGCCGACTCCCCTTCCCGACCCCTCCACACGCAGCGCGAGAGTGCGCCGCCGGGCTGGCTTCTCGCTGATCGAAATCATGGCGGTCGTCGTGATCATGGCCCTGCTGATGGGCCTGGTCGGAGCGAACGTACTCGGCCGCCTCGACGTCGCGCGCGTCGAAACGACGAGAGGGCAGATCAAGAATCTCGAATCGGCCCTGGCGTTCTACCAGATGGACAACGGACGCTTCCCGACGACCGAGCAGGGCCTCGCCGCATTGATCGTCCGGCCCACGTCGGCCCCCGAGCCGCGCAACTACAAACCGGGTGGCTACCTCGCGAGCAAGACCGCTCCGAAGGACGCCTGGGGTGAGATCTTCCAGTACCAGGCACCCGGCACCCACAATCCGGAGTCCTTCGACATCTGGTCCTACGGCGCCAATGCCCAACCGGGTGGATCCGAGACGGATGCCGACATCGGCAACTGGGAGGCCGAAGCGGGCTGATGCGCCACCGCGGTTCTCGCGCGTTCACGCTGATCGAGATGGTCGCAGTGGTGTCGCTGATCGCGCTGGTCGCGGCGATTGCGATCCCCAACCTCGGCTTGCGCTCGGGACGCGCGACCCTGAATGAGGCAGAATCGCTGGCGGCACTGCTCACCTTCGGGCGCCAGCGTGCGGTGATGAGTGGTGAACCCCAGCGCGTGATCGTCGATCTGGATACGCAGCGCTATTGGCTCGAGAGCCTGCAGGTCCCGACCGCAGAGGCCGGGGGTTCCGGCACTGGCTGGGCGGAGCTGCGCGAGCTTCCGCTGGTTGCGCCCCGTGCGGGAGAGGCCGCCTATCTCCCGGCCGCGGGCCCCGCCGGCCGACCGTACACGCCCGCGAGCGGCGTCTGGCTGACCGCCATCGAGACCGCGGAAGGCCGAATCGAACGCGGACGGGTCGCTTTGCCGTTCGCCTGGGACGGCAGCAGTGAGGCGACCGACGTCTGGATCGGAACCGACGAAGCGGACCGCGTGATCCTCCACCTGCCTCCGTTGGCCGACCGCGTCGGAATCCGCAGGATCGATGGCTGACACCCCCCGACCTGACCGATCCACCCGAAGCGGCTTCACGCTGCTCGAGGTGATGGTCGCGATCATGGCACTGGGCATCGCAATGACGCTGCTGACCACCGTCGCGATCGACGGCATGCGTCTGGAAGGCGACGCCTACCGTCGGCTCGGCGCATCGCGCGTGGCCGACCAGCTTTTGGCGGACCTGGAGAGTGGCCTGCTCGGAGGCGTCGTACCGGAGGTCGGCCAGCGCGAGCTCGAGATCGAGGGCTTCACGGTGGTCGTCGAGGCCAATCCGGTGGACCCCGCGGCACTGGGGATCGATCTGAGCGAACGAGACCGCGAGGCTGGCCCTCTGGACGCCTTCGAGAGCGACGCCCGCGCGGGCACCCCTTCACCTCTGCTCGAAATCCAGATCGCCGTGAGCTGGCAGGAAGGCATCTACACCCAGCATGTGCGCCGCACGACCTTCAGCTTCGACGCGGCCAGCGTGGCCTCCGCCCTGCCTGCCTCGGAAGAGGATGATGGCGACACCGAGTTCGAGCCGTGATCGGGTTCATCGGACGAAGACGCTGGAATCGCGATCGGGCCTTCTCGCTGATCGAGATGATGTTCGTGATGCTCTTCACGGCCATCGTCATGAGCCTCGCGATCGACTTCTACCTCCAGATCTCGGAACAGAGCGCGGCCGCCGTCCGGCTGACGGAGACCGACCGGCGTGCCGCCCTCGTGCTGGATCGGATCGCCCGGGAGCTCCAGGAAACGGTCCTGGTCGAGAAGCCCGAGGAGGTCGATCCGCTCACCCACCCCTGGTTCTTCATCGCCGAAGCGAGCCGCGGGGGCGACGGAGCCGACCGCCTGAAGTTCCAGACCCGTGCGCACCGTCCCCGTTCTGAGGCCGCCCACGAATCGGACCTGGCCACGGTCGCCTTCTTCACCGCGCCCGATGACACGGGCGAGGCGCTGGAACTCTTGCGCTGGTCCCGTCCACGCTTGCCCGAAAATCTCGACACCTCGTTCCCGCGGCGCGACGACAGCGGTGTCCAGGTGCTGGCAGCGGATGTCGCTTCGTTTGGCGTGCGGCTGCAGGATGAAAACGGCGAATGGAGCGATCGCTGGGATTCGGCGATCGGCCTGGAACGCGCGGGCCAGCTCCCGATCCAGGTGGAGTTGCTGCTGGTGTTTGCCGCTCCGGACGCGGAACCACAGGATCTCCTCGCGGAGCCCGAGCCCTTCCTCCGAAGGGTCGTCCTGCCGATCCGGCCCCTCGACCTCGTGCCCGAAGAAGGCGACAACGATCCGGAAGAGCCTTGCGTGACCGTGGCCGAGTGTGAGGAGCGCAACCCCGAGGTCTTCGAGTCGGCCGAAGCTGCGAATCCAACCGAGTTCCCGTCGCTCTTCGAAAGCGTCGGGGGTCAGTGCTTCGGAGAGGTGGCGAGCGCTCTGGGAATCGATCAAGCGCTGGTCGTGGGCTGCCAATGATGCGGAGCACACGGAAGCAGAGCGCTGGCCTGGCCCTTCTGGCCGTGATGTTCTTCATCCTGCTGGCGGTCAGCGGCATCGCCACCTTCTTGCGGCGCGCCACCATCGACGGAATGGTCGTCCGCAACCGCGATCATGCGGCCCGTTCGGAGGCGTTGGCCCGCGGTGGAATCCGGCTTGCCACCGCGTTGCTGCTGCAGGATCGCCTGGACGAGGCCCACAGTGGGTTCCGGGCCGAAACCCGGCACGAATTGTGGGCCCAGGTGGACAATATTCCGCTCCAGGTCACGGACGGGGGCGAGCTCCGGCTGCGCATCGAAGATGCTGGCGCCCGCTTGAACCTGAATGCGTTGGTGAACGACGGAACGATCCGCGACGAGCTCGCCCCGGCCTTCCTGGTCGAACTCCTGGACCGGGTGATCCAGGAAATCCCGGGGGGTGATGAAGAGCGGAGCCACGACGCCGAGGAGCTGGCCCAGAATCTGCTCGACTACATGGATGAGGACAACGAGCGATCCATCGGAGGGTTGGAAGACGACTACTACCAGCGCCAAGAGCCCTCCTATCGGGCGGCCAATCGACCGCTGCTCTCGGTGGATGAGCTTGCGCTGGTGGAGGGATTCGGAGGCCCCCTGGTGGAGGCGCTGCGGCCCTACGTGTCGGTCTACCCCCTCTCCGGCGCAGACGGCATCAACCCCAACACGGCGGCCCCCTGGGTGCTGGCCCTGATCTACCACGGCTCCACAAGCGACTTCCGCCTGGCCGACGCCGACACCGTGCGGGACGTCCTCGAGCTGCGAGAAGCCGGTGACGTGCTGTGCGATAGCTCGGTGGGGGAAGAATGCATCGCGGTCGGTGAGGCCATCGAAGGCGAGGTCTTTCCGCCCCCCACCTTTCAGACCGATGTCTTTCGCGTCGAGGCCATCGCCCGCTACGGTGATGTGGAACGCAAGGTGACAGTGTGGCTCGACCGGAGTGAACCGGGCGAGCCCCGCTGGCTCGCTTGGGACGTTCGATGACCCGGCAGTCGACCCGAAAGTCGACCCGAAAGTCGAGGGGGGATCCATGGCCAGGCGTATCCTGGGGCTCGACCTGGGAAGCCACGCGATCAAAGCCGTGGAGATGCGTCAGACGCTCCGCGATCTGGAGGTCGTGCAACTGCGCACGCTCTCGCTCGACGACCCGTCGCCCTCCCTGGCGGCGGAGATTCGGGAGTTCCTGCAGCTCCACGACCTGCCGACCAGCGGCGCGGTGGTAGCGATCGCCGGCGATCGGGTTTCCAGCCGAAGGCTCAGCTTTCCATTCCGGGACAAGCGCAAGATCGAGCCCGCCGTGCCCTTCGAGCTCGAAGCGCAGGTACCCTTCGAGCTGGACGATTTCGTGATCGACTGGGAGGTCGTCGCGGAACAGCGAGAGCAGGCAGAAGTGGCTGCCACGCTCGCACCGCGCAGCGAGGTCACGCTGCTACTCGAAATGCTGCACGAAGCCCAGGTGGAGGTGCGCATCGTCGAAGCCGAAGGCCTGGTGCTGGCGAATCTGGCCAGCGCGTTCGAACTGCCCGGCCCCCGCCTGCTGGTCGATATCGGCCACCGCAAGACGACGCTCTGCCTCTGCCTGGACGGTCGCGGTGTAGCCGCACGCACACTTCCGGTAGGAGGTGAAGCCATCACGCGGGCGGTCGCCAAGGACCGGGGCCTGGGCGAGATCGAGGCCGAGCGGCTCAAGATCGAGCAGGGCATCTTCGGTGGCGCCGGTCACCCGGAATGCCCCAGCGCCGTCGAAGTGATCGATCGGCTGGCCCGCGAAATGCTGCGTACGCTCGGCTCGGCGGAGGAGCTGCTCGACCGCGCTGGCGAGGATCTCCCACAGCCCCAGATCGTGATCATGGGCGGCTCGGCCCGGCTGCACGAACTCGATCGCTACCTCTCCGAGCGCACCTCGGTACAGGCCGTGCGGCTGCCCTTGCCCAAGGGCGAGATGGGCACCGCGCTGTTGGCCGGCGGCGATCCGATGGTCTTCGGGCCCGCCACCGCGCTGGCCCTGCGCGGCAGCGCCCAGGCCGTTTCGCGGATGAATTTCCGGAAGGACGAGTTCGCACAGCGGGTCGACCTGCGGCAGATGACCCGCGATCTTCGCCCGACCGCGATGCTCGCCGGCCTGGTCCTGCTGCTCGGCGGAGCATCCCTCGCAACCGACGCCGTGCTACAGGGTCGACGAGCAGACCGTGCGGAAGCTGCGGCCCGGGAGATCTACAGCGAGATCCTCCCCGGCGCCGTTCCGAGCAACCTGGTGGCCGCGATGCAGAGCGCACTGCGCGATGCAGAGAAGGAAGCAGAGACTCTCGGAGTGTTCGGGGGCCACCTCTCGGCCCTCGATATCCTGACGGAGCTGTCGCGCCGTGTGCCCCGCGACCTGGGCGTCGTGTTCGAACAGCTCTCGATCGACCGCCAGGTGATCCAGATCAAGGGCCACCTGCCCGAATACGGCGGAGTCGACCGGCTGGAGAAGGCGCTCACCGAAGCCCCGCTGTTCCGCTCTCTCACGGTCGGCGACATCACTGGCGACGCCCGCCGCGGCGGCACCACCTTCAGTGTGCGCATCTCGCTCGCACCTCCGGAGACCGCACGATGAAGGGTTTGTGGAATCGCATCACCGACGCCTGGACGGAGTTCAGTACTCGCGAACGGGCCTTGGTAGGCGGGGCCGGCGCCGCACTGGCCGCCGCGATCTTCTACCTGGCAATCATCGGCCCGGCGCTCGATCTTGCGGCAGGAGCCCGACAACGCGCCGTCTCCGCGGAAGAACAGCTTCGCGCCGTCCAGGCGCTCCGCGCGAGATACGATCGGATCGATGCTCCGCTGCGCCAGGTTCGAGATCGGATCACCGGTGGCGCCCAGGGCGAGATCTTCACCACCCTCGAAGCGCTGGCCCGAGAGAGTGCGGTCAAGGTCGCATCGATGGAGCCGCGCACCTCGCCCGCCAGCGATGCCTACGAGGAGACCAAGGTCCAGGTCGTGCTGAAGAGCCAGACCCTGGCGCAGGTCGTCAACTACCTGCACCGCATCGAATCCGCGACCCACCTGCTCTCGATCAAGACCCTGCGCATTCGCACGCGTGCGGACAAACCCGAACTGCTGGACGTCACGTTCACCGTCTCGTCCTTCGAGCCCATCAAGTCGTGACTTCAGCCGACTTCCCCGGCAACAGCCATGGCGGACGGATGCGCGGCTTCGCGATCGCATTGGGCTGCCTGATCTTGACCCTGGTATTCGCGGTGGCCCAATTCCCGTGGGATCGGCTCACTCCATGGCTGGTCACCGAGCTGGAGCAGGCCACGGGAACGCGCATGGAAGTCGCGGAGCTCGGAAGCAGCTGGGCTGCCGGTGGGCCAGCCGCGGACCTGCAAGGACTCGTGCTGCACTTCCCGGGAGAAGCCCCGATCGCGATCGATCGACTGCGGATCCGACCGGCCCTCTCGACCTCCTGGCTGGACGGCGAACCCGCCCTGACCCTGGATCTGGCATTGGCCGGCGGGCAGCTTACCGGAACCCTCTGGCCCACTGGAGCCGCTGGCTTCGATGGCAGCTTCGAAGACATCGCGACGGCCGATCTTCCCGAGTTTCTCGACCTCACCGATCTTCCCCTGGATGGCGTTCTGTCGGGCAAAGCCGATGTACGACAGCAGCAGAACCGTTGGGTCGGAGACGTCTCGATTCTCGGAAACGACGGCAGCCTGATCCTGCCGGGGCTCGCAATCGCCCTCCCCTTCGACCAGCTCACCGCCGACCTCAGCCTGCGCGAGGAAGCCGGTCTGGCGGTCGAGGAATTGCGATTCGAAGGACCGATGGCATCCTTCGATGCGGAGGGCACGGTGGCGCTCGATGCGGCAGGTCGACCCGGCGTGCTGGACCTGACGGTGACCGTCTGGGATGTCGACCCTTCGCTTCGGGGCATGGCCCTGAGCCAGGGGTTCCGGCTGGACTCCAATGGAGAGGCCAAGGTCTCCATTTCCGGGGCGGTCAGCGCACCGCGAATCGAGCTGCGCTGACCCCTGCGCCGGAATGTGTCTTGCCTTGACATCCAGCACCTTGGCGCGCCATCGTAGGGGTTTCACCTGCACCTGTTGATTGCAAAAGCTGGAGGCCTCACATGCCCGGTGTTCTTCGGATCTCGTTGATTTCTTGCCTGTTGCTGTTCGGGTCTTCGCTCCCGGCAGCCGCAGATGGGACGAGCAGCGGGGCCTACGCCAGCTACGAATGCGCGAGCCACAAGCTGAATGCCGCTGCACAATGGTGCGAACGAATTCTCTGGGCGCATGGCGCAGAGGTCAAGAGCGGAAGGGATTTCCAACAGCGGATCGATCGCGCCAATCGTCATTTCGACATGAAATGGGCCCGTGCCGAAGATCTCGCTGCAAGCCAAGGTGTCGATTGCGCGGAGATGACACTCTCCGGGGCCGACATGAAGGAGCGGATGGATTCGGCGATCGACGACATCGTCGCGAACGTGATCGCCGACCTCGACCTCGAAGTCGAGAAACAATCGCAGTGCGGATCGAAGATCATCAAGTCGGCCGGAGTGATGTGCAGGTCGCTGCTACGAGCGGAGAGCAAACACATCAAGAGCCTTTCCCGGGATCCGAATGGCGCAAGACTCGACGCGAGCCAGGCGAAGGCCAGCAGCAGGTTTGGCCGCCGGTGGGATCGGGCCGCCACGATGCACTGCCCGATCACCGCAGCTGAGGAAGAGGTCACCAGCAAGCTCTTCGCACTGAATGACGACGTGGTGGCCGGCACCATCGTCTCACCCAGCGTTCCCGACGACGCCTTCATGGCGATCACCCATCCGGCCGGTGGCGAGCCGGGAAACGAGGTCAGCTACGAGGAAGACACCCTGGTACCCCAGTGTCAGGACTCCTCGTCATTCACCTTCTTCGCGAAGCGCGGCAGTGTGAACAAACTGCTGGTCTACTACGACGGCGGGGGTGCCTGCTGGGACAGCCTGACCTGCGCCATCCCGACCTGCACGCAGAACGTGAACCCGGACCCAACGGGTTTCTAAGTAACGGGATCTGCTGCTCTAGACAACTAGGACAATCCCCTCAACGATGCGAACCCCGTTTGTATCATCCCGCGCGGCCGCGACCACCACATCGGGGAGAATGTGGTGATCTACTCCTC
>JAAELW010000362.1 GCA_024226235.1 bacterium | reverse complement strand
GTCGCGCCTGCCAGCTACGGAAGGCATCGTCCGCGTGACGAAGCACGAAGAGGTGGCCGCCGCTCAGGACGAACCGATCTGAGACCAGCGTGCCCTCGCCTTTCAATGTCACCGACTTGAGGTAGCGACCATCGGCTTCGAATAGATCGAAGCGGCCCAGGGTGTCTTTGACCCGGGCGCCCCGATCGCTGAGCACCCAGAGCAGCCCACGTGGGCCGAAGGACAGCCACCGAATCGCCCGATGGTGCTCGTGGACCTGGATTTCCACTCCTTCCGCGCCACCACCGCGCAGATAGTAGTTACGTATCTCCGATTTCTCGACCTTGCTTCGCAACCGGGGATCGTATTCCCGCGTCAGGAGCCCAGTGGATATACCCGAGGCAGCGAAGCTGCTCAGCTCGTAGTCGTGGTTCGCGCTCAAGTAGAGCCGGCCGGCTGGATCGGCGGCCCAACGAAACTGCGCCGGATCGCCCTCATTGATCCTCGGCTCGGCGAAATCGAAACGAGTGCTCTGCCGGGCAAGCTCACGCTCCTCCTTGCCTTCAGGGTTGCAACGAATGATGCGCGCGGTCTGGATCATGCGCTCTGCGCTGTAGTCCATCCCATGAGCCTGGATCAGGAAACCACCATCCACCTGGACGACGCGACTGATCGTCGTGGCGGGTTCGGTGAGGTCGTCGAAGTGAAGATCGCGTAGATAACGGCCATCGACATCGAAGGTGCTCAGCCGCAGGGGTTGAGGTTGCTGAACGCCCATGCCATCGTTCGAGAGGGGAAATAGCACGCGGGGGCCGTTGAGGTCGCCGGGGCCTTCGCCTTCGCCGCCGTAGGCGAAGAGAAATCCGCCGTCGGCATCGAAGACGGAAACCTGGGCAAGCTGCAGATCGAGAACATGTGTTCGACCCCCGGCATCCTGGGCCACATCGACGATAACGCCGAACAACTCGTCGGGGTTATCGGTGTGGCCACCGATGCGCCAGGCCTCATCGAGTTCGAACGCCGTCGTGCCCCCTTGGGCCGAGCCGGCAAGGATCAGGAGCAGTAGGCTCGATGCAAGCAGAGACCATCGTCGCATCATCGCTCCGACCGGGAGCCCATGGATAGCGCCGAGTATCATTTTCTCGCCAGGGGTCCGTTTCTCGTCGTTCATCAAGGGGGCCTCCGGTGCTATGCGAGCTCCTGCTCGCAGATCTGGCGTAATCTCGGGACCAGATCCGGAATGGCCAGGCAACGGCCCAGCAGTTCGGGATCACGTTCACCGGCGATGACGCCGGCCAGGTCGCGGATCGTCACCG
>JAAELW010000361.1 GCA_024226235.1 bacterium | reverse complement strand
TGTTTCTTCGGGATCCTCTTCGTCCATCACGGGCAGGAGAACGGCATGCCGGCGAGCATTCTCCTCGAACAACTCGAGGGGCCCGCCGATCCAGGCGCTGCCAAACGAGACCCGAGCCGGCTCTCCACCGCGTCCACGTTCGCGACGATGATCGACGGCCTGTTTGAACAGCGCGACGCGCGTCTCATCCCAGAGCCTTCGACCGAGGAAGGTGGGCGAATTTCCGGAAGCGGCGAGCACGAGCGGGGTCGTCATCTGGATTGCGTTGTAGACGGCGGCGAAGTTGGCGGGCTCCACCCGCAGGTGGAGCTGCAATGAGGTCGCCGCCCCTTCGTAGGTGACATCGTGGCAACGCAGCTCCAGCTCGTCCTCACCGCGGATCTGGAGCAGGAACGGCTCGCTTCGGAGGCGCCGCAAGCTTGCCGAGAGCGCCCGATAGCGAGGCGCCTCGGTCATCGCTTCGCGGTCGAGGTCCGCCTCGGTCAAAGTGGGAAGGATGCCGACCATCGCCACCTGGGCACCATGAAGCGCCGCCGCTCGTTCGATTTCATCCAGCGAGTTGCGCATCTCGTCGCCGAGAAAGGCGAAGGGTCGACCAGCAAGGGGCCCGTGGCGAAGGTTGGACTCGAGATTGAAACGATTGAGTTCGACGGTGAGCCGAGGGTCCACGCTCTCGGCGAGCACATCCCGATTCAGCGGCAACGGGCGACCTCCCCGGTCGACCAGCGATACCTCCAACTCGGCGCCGACCGACGTCGCCCCCTGGCCAAAGTGCGGCACGGCGAGCAACTGTTCGAGCACGCCGAGCGAGCGATCCAGGCGCTCCGAGAATCGCCGGTACTCGGCGTCGGTATACGTCTCGCGGTCGATCTCGAGGCCCATCGGGGTCGAAGGATAACCACCTGCGACGAGTCCTTCCGCCGCTGCGACGTGCCTGGAAACCGGGAAACCCGAGAGGATCAGGGGGTCTCCGCCCGACCCCGCTCAGCCAGGCTGCGCAGATGGCTCTCGTGGCTCTCCCGGCTGATCCGGTACCGGGAGTAGAAGAAGATCGCAATGCCGTACAGGGTTCCCACGCTGCCCACATAGACGATCTCGAGGCGCCGGAGCACTTCCGGTGTGACATCCGCCACCCCGGTCGCATCCGAGGGAAAGCCGATCCATCCGAGAATCACCGCAGCCGAGAAGATTCCCGCACCGGAGACGATCTTCAACGCGAACGTTCGGGCGGCGAAAAACACGCCCTCGGAGCGACGCCCGGTCGAGACTTCGCTCTCCTCGACCACGTCCGCCACCATCGATGAGATCAGTGTCGTCGAGCAGACGAGCAGCGTCACATCGATGAAGTTGAACACGAGCAGCATGAAGAAGAGCGCAGGGGTTCCGTTCGGCGGCATGATGTCCAGCAGCCGCAACGACACCACGAGCGGCAGCATGAACAGCGAGAGCAGGGATAGCCCAATGGCCGCACGCTTCTTCCCGAACTTGCGCGACAGAAGCGGCGAGAGCGGAAGAGCGATCATCGCGGATCCGAAGTACGAGAGCGAAAAGAGCCCGATCTGCTCGGAATCGAGGCCCCAGAAATACGTGTTGACATAGATGTTGATCGACGCGCTCAGACCCGCAGCGACTCCGAAGAAGATCGCCCCAGCGAAGAGCACCCGGATCGAAGGATTGGAAAGCGTCTCCATCAGCTCCCGGAACGCGATCCGCAGACTGTGATGTGCGGTAGCTGGCGGCGCCTTCTGCGTTGGGATCCGAGCCGGCGGCGCCTTCAGCGTCGGGATCCGATGATGGGTGCCCGCAGCGGAAACCAGGATCGCTGTGCACATCAGGCCGGGCGCGATCCAGCCGTACACTTGGTAGCCACCGGGCTCCATCTGCCCACCGGCTGCGGGAAAGAGCACGAGGATCGCCACGAAGAAGAGCCAGAGCGTCAGCTGCGGCGGGCTCAGCCCGGATGGCGGGTTCCACAGGAAGAAGTAGAAGAGCAGGAGGTAGGAGAAACCGTTGTCCTTGACCCCATAGGCCACGGATCCCACCCCATAGGCCAGGCGCACGCGAGGGGTGGTCTGCTCGGTGTCGGGCACGCAGACTCCTCTTCCCCCGACTAGCACAAGCTCCGAATCCAGCCCCGGACAGCCAAAATTCCAATGATGACGCGAAGTTCCGTTCCTGGTAGGGTGCCGCTCAATATGGCAGATCTACCCCACTCGACTCGACAGCCTGGCTGGAAGGCCCCTTACACGGGCATCGTGGGCCTTTTGGCTCTGGCCCTGACCGCGCTGAGTTGCAACCCGACCCCGCTTCCGAGCCTCGCAGCGAGTGTTCCGGCCAGCGGCGGCACAGTGGCACGCACCGCCTGGCCAGTCCTGGATTTCTCGAGCGCCGTGGCTGCGGGAGCGATGAATCGGATCGCGTTGATCTGCAACGGAGCCGCCGTCTACGCCACCCAGAGCATGCTCGATTCCGACACCGTGGTCGTGGTTCCGAACACCCCGATGCCGGCGTCCGCAGCCTGCCAGTTGGAGCTCGGAACGACCGGCGGCAATACGATCATCAGCTTCCTGACCGCCGCCGCCGGCGCGGCGTTCACCACCGTCCATGACCGGCGGGATCCGGACCAGCCCCTGCCATTTCCAGACGACTTCATGACCGCCGCCGATGCAACGACCGCCACAGGGTTGCGCCCCAGCCTGACCCTGCCAAACGCGCCGGGCACCGCGATGTCTTTGATCAATGCGCTTGCGACGACGACGGAGACGAAGAGCGACGGCTGGAGCCCGCTCGGGCATCTGGCAGTACAGATCTCAGAAGCCGTGGATCTGACCAGTCTGCCGATGGATCGGGACGCTTCGATGAATCCGCTCTCCAGCGTGGCGCTTCTGGACGTCACACCGGGCAGCCCGAGCTTCGGGGCTCGCATGCCCTTCCAGATGGTCCCGCGCTCCCTGACACTTCCGGGCGAGGCGATTTCGCACGCGCTGGTGTTGTCGCCGGGCATCCCGCTGGAACCGCTCGGCGTCTATGGGCTGGTGGTGACCGATCGCGTACTCGACACGACGGGCGAGCCTCTCGCCCGCTCCAGCTTCGGAGCCGCCGTTTCGGGGCTGCTCGCTCCTGGGGAGGACCCTGAGATCACGCTGGCTCGCGACCTTGCAGAGGACGTGGTCAGCGTTGCGGAAACGCTGTCGCCGGTCCCGATCCCACGCGATGACGTGGTGCTGGCCGTTCGCATGACGATTCGGAGTACGGACCAGTTCGCGGACGATCCGCTTGCCATGCGACAGGACGTCCTCGCGACCCCGCCGAACGTAGTCATCACCAGCGTCACCGCATCATCCGATCCGGATGTCGCGGCGATCGTCGAAGGCACCTTCGATACGCCGACCTGGCTCAGCGCACTCTATCTCCAGAGGGATGCCATGGGCGTTCCATTCTCGAGTGGAACCAAGAGCGTGCCCTTCGTCCTCTCGCTACCCGCCAGTGCAGCCACTGGAGTTGCGGCACCGATCATCATGTACCAGCACGGGAATCCGGGCAGCGCAGAGGGGGAGGTGCCGTACTCCGGACAGCGCTTTGGCGGCGATGGCTTCGCGGTGGCCGGGTTCACGGATGCGATCAATCGGACGTTACCGGATATCGCTTTCCAGCAGCAGGTGATCTTCGGGAACGTCATCCTCAATGGAGCGTCCCCGGACTTCTACATGACGACCTACGCGGAGCAGATGGCGTTCGTCAGCGCCCTCAAGAGCATGGGAACTCTCGACGTACTTCCGATCGGCGCGCCCGACGGATTGGCGGACCTCGACCCCACGGTTCTGACCTACGAAGGCATCAGCTACGGCTCCGTCCACGCCCAGGCCTTCCTTGCCTACGAGCCCGACATTGCCGCCGCGGGCCTGGTCGCTGGCGCGGCCAGGCTCGCCGAATTGCTCGAATACCAGGACCGTACCCTGCCGACCGGTGGAGACCCGTTCTTGTCGGTCTTGTTGCCGGGCATCCTCACCGGAGTGCGCGCACCGGATCTGTGGATGGCGTTGCATCTCTTTGCCATCTCCTTTGACCCGCAGGACTCGCACAACCACGCCCGATTCATCTACCGCCAGCCGGTACTCGTGGATGGCACGACACAGAAGGCCTCGATCCTTGTGGTCGAAGGGATCGATGACAGCTTCACGCCCAACAACTCCACCCGCTCTCTGGCGCAGCAACTCGGTGGCATCCCGCAGTTGATGCCCCATCTGGTGAGGGCCTCGGATCTGCCCGAGCAGGCCGGGCCGATCCAGGCCAACGTCGATGCCATCACGACGTCAGCGATGGTCCAGTACGCGCCCAACGGCGCCTCGGTTCCACCTTCGCCGGGTTGCGTCGGACAATTCGAGGGGCACTACTGTGCGCAGAGTGCGCCCGCAGCGGTGGCTCAGCGTTCGGCCTTCTATCAGAGCGCCCTACTCGGCGTTCCTGTGATCGACGAGTAGACGCAAAGGCGTGATCGACGAGTAGACGCAAAGGTGTGATCGACGAGTAGACACAAGGGGTCTCGGCGACGCCCGGGGCCACTCCACCACCCAGCGCGCAACCTAACGGGCCAGCCCGGGTTGCAGTCTTCGGACGCTGCGCCTCGGGGGCGCAGCGTGCCAGGGAGCAACTCCCTGCACACAATCGAAGGCTCTGGATCCGGGAACGTCTCCCGGCGTCCCCTGGATGGAAGGAACCATCATGTCTGTACTGCGTCCTGTCCTGACCCTCCTGGTGCTCGCCCTGCTGGCTGCGCCCTCTTTCGCCGAATCGGATACAGAAATCGAAATCGACCGTCCGGCGGACGAACTTTCCGAAGAGCTCACCAACCCGGTCGACCCGGAAGATCCCGACGCAGTCGACAGTGCGCTGGTCTTCACCAGTAACGGCGGACCGGCTGCGGTGCGTTGTGTCGCGCGCAACGGAAACGGCGACCGCGTGGGCCACCCGGTGATCGTCAAGCTACCCGCGGACGGCCTGCGATGGGTCCGCGCATCGGATCTCTCGAATGGAACAGATTTCGTCGGCAGCGCCCGCTGCACCAGTCTGGGCTCGGTCGCTGGCTCCGGATTCGTGGTCGGTCCCCACGGCGCCACCAACCTCCGCGTTTCAAAGAACCGCACGCGACTCGGTCGACACGGCAAACGCTTCACGCATCACCTCCGCTTCCCGGTGATCGCGAGCTACTGAAGCGCACCCCGCGCGGGCCGGGAGGGGAGACTCCGGACCTCCCGGCCCGCGCCTTCTGGCCTGGCTGCGACCTGTCCGGTGAACATCCGGTGCCGCCCCGCGACGGGCAACCGTCGACGAACGGTTCGACCTCACAGAGAAGACCGACGGAGGGTCAGCCCTCCCCGTCTCGCATCTTCTCGAGCTGGACGACGGCGTCTTTTTCGACGAGTTCCCACGTCTGAGGCGTCATGCCCAGAGCCTCCCGAGCACGATCGAGCGCCACAGGTCCGGATCGATCGGTGCCGGGGTGGGTCTCGAGGCCCGCGCAGCTTTCGATGTCGCAATCCTCTTCCTCTTCCGGCGAACGCGGCACCAGACCCGAGCCGAGTTCGGCTGCGAGGTGCTCCGCGAGACAGACCACTGCCGCCAGGGGGTGTGGATAGCCTTCGATCTCCACCCGGTGGTGGGCACCCAGAACCCATTGAAGCTCTGCCGGCATGTCCCAGAGCTTTGCCATCAACTCACCGGCCTCGGTATGCGCCTCGTGGATGGCAGGCCACAGGATGGCCAGATCCGGTGGCTGTTTCCTTCCAGACGTCTCTCCCAGCGCGAGCAGGATCCCCGCAATGCCGACGTCGTGGAGCAAGCCGCACAGGAACGCGAACTCGGCCGGGGCGCTGGAGCTGTACTTGCAGACCACCCGGCACAAGTGTGCGGTGGCCTGGCTGTGTTGGCGGAGGCGCTCCATCGGCGCTGCGTAGGCCTCACAGCGAAAGACCCGAAGATTCATCGCGACCTCGAGCACGACATCGCGTACCGTCTGCAGGCCTAGCCGCATCAGCGCACCGGACAAGCTGTCGATCTTCGCCGCGGCCGCGTAGGCGGAGGAGCCTGCAACTCGCAGCACCTGAGCCGCCAGCATCTGATCGTTCTCGAGCAGCTCGACCACCTTGTCGATCTCGACCTCCGGACTCTGGGAGATCACGAGCACCTCCTGGGCCGTCGAAGGCAGCTCCGGCGGCCGGTAGCTCGGATCCCGGAACGTCGCGAGCATGCGCTCCTGCAGCGCCACTTCGTCGAGCAGCACGTCGTCGTCCACCGCGATCGACGCCTCGCCCCGCCCGTACCCTTCTTCGTGCTTCGACTTGCCTCGCCGCTTCATCGCACCCCCACCTACAGCTCCATCGGCGAACACATCGACCTTCCACTCCGGGAAAACCCCGAGCAGTACCCCCGGAGTGTTACCTTGGTGAAGAGAGGGGTTAAGAGAGGGGCCAGGCACGATTGTTAAGATGCCGACTTCCCCTTAGGGGAAGTC
>JAAELW010000360.1 GCA_024226235.1 bacterium | reverse complement strand
CTGATCCGCACCATCGAGCAGGCTCTCGGTCGCAAGGCCATCATCGAGTACGAGCCCGCCCACCCGGCCGACGTGCCAGCGACCTGGGCGAGCATCGACAAGGCGGCGGCGCTGCTCGACTGGGTCCCCCAGATATCGCTCGAAGACGGAATCGCTAGCTGCGTCGCCTGGTACGAGGAAGAGCGCAGCTGGGCCCATCGCATCGAGGCGTACTAGCCCGACGAGCCTGCCGCTTCAGCTGGCGTCGAAACCCGCTACGTAGGGGATGGTCGCGCCCTGGGCCTCGATCGCGTCGCCGGCCTCGAGCAGCACGCGGGTGGCGTTCCAGGTGCCCTCGAGCAGCGCCTTGCGCGTGCCGTCACGAACCCCGAGCGGTCGCGTGCCTCCGTGGTAGGTGAGCGTGCGGGCGGCGAGATCGACCACGACTTCCTGCGACGGGTCGAGTGTGACGCTGTCCATCAACGCTTCGAGATCGTGCTTCGGGAGCGTCACACAGGGCAGGCCCAGGGCCGTGCAATTGCCGGCGAAGATCTCGGCGAATGACGAGCCCACGAAGGCCTGGAAGCCGAAGCGCTGGAGTGATTGCGGGGCGTGCTCCCGCGAAGATCCACAGCCGAAGTTTTCGCCCACGACCAGGATGCGGGCACCAGCGAAACGTTCGTCGTCCAGCGGGTGATCGCCCTTGGCCTGCTTGCGATCGTCTTCGAAGGCATGTTCGCCGAGCCCGTCGAAGGTGACGCAGCGCAGGAAGCGTGCAGGGATGATGCGATCGGTATCGATATCGCTTCCGCGTACGACGCAGGCGCGGCCCTCGACCCGTTCGACGATGTTCGCCATGGCTAGAGCACCTCGCGGACGTCGGTGATTTCACCCTTCAGCGCGGCTGCCGCCACCATGGCTGGCGACATCAGCAGCGTCCGTCCGGTGGGCGAACCCTGACGTCCCTTGAAATTGCGGTTGCTCGACGATGCGGAGACTTCGCGCCCCTGCAGCTTGTCCGGGTTCATCGCCAGGCACATGGAGCAGCCGGGCTCGCGCCAATCGAAGCCGGCTGCGCGGAATACCTCGTCGAGGCCCTCGGCCTCGGCTTCCCGAGCGACGGATTGGGAGCCGGGGACGACCAACGTGCGCACGCCGTCGGCCACCTTGCCTGTCTTTGCGATCCGGGCCGCCTCGCGCAGATCCGAGATCCGGCCGTTCGTGCACGATCCGATGAATGCCACATCGATCTTCGTGCCCGCGACCGGCTGCCCCGGCCTGAAGCCCATGAACTCGAGAGCTTCTGCGAAGGCCGGCCGTTCCTCGTCCGGCACGTCGCTCAGGTTCGGGATCGGCTCGTCGACACCCGCCGACTGGCCCGGGTTGATGCCCCATGTGACCATCGGCGGGATGTCGGCACCGTTCAGGGTCACCAGGTCGTCGCAATGGGCGCCGGGCTCGCTGGCCATGCTTCGCCACCAGTCGAGCGCCTGGTCCCAGGCGCCATCCGAGGGTGCGTACTCACGTCCGCGCAGATAGTCGAAGGCCACCTCGTCGGGATTGATGTAGCCGACTCGCGCACCGCCCTCGATCGACATGTTGCAGACGGTGAGGCGTTCCTCCATCGACATGGCTTCGATCACCGGTCCGGCGTATTCGTAGGCAAAGCCGACCCCGCCCTTCACGCCCAGCTGACGGATGATCTGGAGGATCACGTCCTTCGCATAGACGCCGCTCTCGAGCTCGCCCGACACTTCGATGCGTCGCAGCTGGGGCTTCGCCATCGCGAGACATTGGGTGGCCAGCACATCGCGGACCTGACTCGTGCCAATGCCGAACGCGATGGCTCCGAACGCACCATGCGTCGAGGTATGACTGTCGCCGCAGGCCACCGTCATGGCCGGCTGGGTCAGACCGAGCTCCGGACCGATCACGTGCACGACGCCCTGGCGGCCACTTGCTGAGTCGAAGAGCGGAATGCCGTGTCCGCGGCAGTTGCGCTCGAGCGCCACCATCATCTCCTCGGCCAGATCGTCCGCCAGCGGCCGGATCTGCGAATCGGTCGGGATGATGTGATCGATCGTGGCGAAGGTGCGCTCCGGAAAGCGAAGGCTGAGCCCCATCTCCTTCAGCATCGCGAACGCCTGCGGGCTCGTGACTTCGTGGACCAGATGCAGGCCGATGAAGAGCTGGGTCTGCCCGTCGGGCAGCTCTCGGACCGTGTGGGCCTCCCAGACTTTGTCGAACAGGCTACGAGGGGCGGACATGGGGCGGGGATGTAGCAGAAAAAGGGGGCTCTGCCTCCCGGCGGGCGCACGGCTCCGTAGCGCCTAGGTTCTGTGAATGGATCTGATGTACACAGCGCACGTACCGCCCGGCGAGGGCCCGTTTCCGACCATCCTGGCCCTGCACGGCTGGGGAGCCAACGCTCACGATCTGCTCGGGTTGGCGCCGATTCTTCACGGAGGTCAAGCCCTGGTCTTGAGCCCCCAGGGCCCGGTGGCATTCGAGATCAGCCAGGGAATGCTCGGCTTCGGCTGGTGGCCGATCACCGAGGATCGCGAGATCGACCCGGAAGCCTTCGAGACCGCGAGCAAGGCGATCGAGAGCTTTCTCGACGAAGCCGGGCGGCGCTATCCGATCGATCCACGCAAGACGGTCATTGTGGGCTTCAGCCAAGGTGGCGTGATGGCCTATGACCTGGTCCTGCGAAACCCGGAACGCTTCGCCGGCCTGGTGGCACTCTCGAGCTGGTTCCCCGATCACGTGGACGAGCAGGTCCCCCGCCAGCCTGCCCTCGAGAACTTTCCGGCGCTTCTGATCCATGGCACCGAGGATCCGATGATTCCGGTCGAGCGCGCCCAGCAGAGCCGGGAGAAGCTGATCGCCCGCGGCGTGAACGTGCAATACCGGGAGTACGAGATGCAGCACGAGATCCGCCCCGAGGCGCTGCGGGAGTTGGTCGTGTGGCTCGAGGAGAAGGTCTTCAACCTGATCCAGCTCGTTTGAGCCACCCCCGGACTGCCCCTTCCCAAGCCGAGCCGACTCCAACTCCGAGTCGGCTATCCTGCAGCGACGGTCGGGGTGTAGCTCAGTGGCCAGAGCCTGATCTTTGGGTGGTCAGCGTCGTGGGTTCGAATCCCACCACCCCGACCATGGACGCTTGCCACCCACTGCGCCATTCGCCCTGTGTCGATGAAGCGGCGACTGGCGTGCTATCCATCTCTGGTCCGGCCTTGGCCGGATCACGGACCCCGGAGGTATCATGAAGACCCGGATCACCGAACTGTTTGGTATCGAGCACCCCGTCATCCAAGGTGGCATGCACTATGTGGGCTACGCAGAGATGGCCTCCGCGGTTTCCAATGCGGGTGGGCTCGGGATCCTTACCGCGTTGACCCAGCCGTCTCCCGATGCGCTGGCGAAGGAGATCGCCCGGTGTCATGGGATGACGGACAAGCCGTTCGGCGTGAACCTGACGTTCCTGCCGGCCTTCGCCGCACCTCCGTATCCCGATTTCATCCAGGCGATCATCGAGGGTGGCGTGAAGATCGTCGAGACGGCCGGTCGTAGCCCCGAGGAGCATCTGCCGCCGCTGAAGGCCGCGGGTGTCAAGGTCATCCACAAATGCACGTCGGTTCGGCACTCCCTGAAGGCCGAGCGGATCGGCTGTGATGCGGTGAGTGTCGACGGGTTCGAGTGCGCCGGGCACCCCGGCGAGGACGACATCCCCGGTTTGATCCTGCTGCCCAGGGCCGGAGAGGAGCTGACCATTCCGTTCGTCGCGTCGGGGGGAATGGCCGACGGTCGCAGTCTGGTGGCCGCGCTCGCGCTCGGTGCAGAGGGTATCAACATGGGAACCCGCTTCATTGCGACACAGGAAGCTCCGGTCCATCAGAACGTGAAGCAGGCGCTGGTGGATGCGGATGAGCTCCAGACCGAACTGATCATGCGCTCGTTGCGGAACACCGAGCGTGTGTTGCGCAACGAACCCGTCAAGAAGATCAAGGAGATCGAGGCGGAGAAGGGGAATGATCTCGGTATCGAAGACATCCGCGACCTGGTTTCCGGGTTGGGGGGTCGCAAGGTGCTTCAAGAGGGCGAGATGGACGGCGGCGTCTGGAGCGCGGGCATGGTCGCAGGCTTGATCCACGACATCCCGACCTGCGCCGAGCTGATCGAACGGATCGTCGGCGACGCGGAAGAGATGATTCGCGACCGGCTCGCGAAGTTCGCCACCGCGTAGCCCGTCCCAGGCAATCCGGGCGCATTCGCCGTCGCCGGGCCTACCATTTCGAGGTTCTCGTGAGTCAAAATGATCTGAAAGAGGCAGTCCAGAAACTCGAAAAGGAGCTGCATCAGGCCGAAGGGCTCGATCCGGAGCTTCGAGATCGTCTGGCAGAAGTCGGTCGCGAAATCGATGACGTGCTCCGCGGTGAGCATGAAGACGAGGGGTTGAGCGAGAAGCTCCAGGATTTGTTGCTCGCACTCGAGACGAACCATCCGACCCTCACCACGGTCGTGGATGCGATCACCCGCCAGCTGAGCCGCCTCGGTATCTGACCGATGCGCGGGCCCCCCGCGTGTCGTCAGGCGAGCAGCGCCAGGAAATCGCCTTCGGTCAGGATGCCGACCACCTGGTCGTGTTCGATGACGGGTAGGCAGCCGACCTTGTGCTCGACCATCAGGGCCGCTGCACGGGCGAGCGGCAGATCGGGTTCGGCCACAGCCAGATTGGTCGTCATCACCTGCTTCACCGGCAGGGCCTCGAGCGAGCGTTGATGGGCTTCCGAGCCCTGGCCCAGAGACCAGGCGAGGGCGCCGTAGAAGAGATCGCGTTGGCTGACGACGCCAGCCAGCCGCCCGTCCTCTTCGACCACCACCACGTGGCGGAATCGGCCGACCTTCATCAGGTCGTCGGCCACCGAGAGCATCTCGTTGCGTCCGACGGTCTTGATCTCACGGGTCATCACATCGCGAACGGTCAAGTCATGGTCGAGCGAGGGACGCTCGGATTCCGGCCTGGCCGGTGATTGCGCCTGCTCGGGGCTCTCCTGGTCGGACGGCGCGGCCTCTGCGTCGCCCCACCGCTCCCGCAGCTCGGCCGCGATCTCGTCGAGCTCCGCCTTCAGCACCGCGATCTCGTGTTCGAGGGCACTCGAAGTCCGGCAGTCCGAGGTCAGCGTGGCGTCTCCCTGCCTCGTGAGCCCGGCCGTAGTCCCCACTGCAATCCGCGCGACCTCGGCTTGCGAGGAGCCTCGGCCGATATCCGTCACGTCCAGGGTTAGGCGTTTCTCATTCATGCGTCCGGACACTAGCAGGATGTGTGCCTGCGCCGATGCGCTGGTCTTCGTTCCGGGCCCCATTCCGACCCCGAAAAGGAGGCCAAATGGGTCATCCGGACCTTTCCGTCTCACCTGGAGTCAAGAAGAGGAGTGAAGAGAGGGCCCTATCTCGCGATCAGGAGGCGGAGGCGGTTGCCCACCCGCTCCGCGTAGTCGGCCAGGTCGGCGATCCAGAGGATCGTCTGGTGCCAGTAGACGGTGCCGATGCCGAGTTGATCTTCCATCGCGAAGAGCGTGCGCGCGGCCCGGTCCTGGAGCACGTCGGTTTCGGTTTCGATGCGACCGAGCTCGTTGATCATCTCCTCGACGCGGGCGACCTCCCGGTCTCCGAAGCCGGTCTCGATCAGTTCGTCGAGTTCGTCGATCACCCGTTGGCCTTGCTCACATGCGGCCACGACCCGCGTTGCCAGCCCGCGGAAAGGTTCGGCCAGCGCTTCGGGAAGCTGCATGCCCCGCTGATCCGCCAGCTCGGCGATATCCTGAGTGACGTCGGCGATCGAATCCTGCTGGTCGAGGATGTCGAGCATGTCGCGTCGTTCCATCGCCATCATCAGCCGGCGGGGCAGATGACTGCGAATTTCGTGCTTGATCTCGTCTGCCTCGTGCTCGAGCCGATCGATCTCGGTTCGGCAGCGGCGGACGGCTTCCTGGTCGCCGGACGCCATCGCTTCCACCAGCGGCACGATCTGTCGCGCGCAAGAAACGGCCGCCTGCATGTGTTTCTGCATCGGCCCAATCGGCGAGTGGCCTACGAGTTTGTCGATCCAGGACACGTCGCCTCCCTACGGGCTCAGCAAGCCCTTGAAGAAATAGAAGAAGAAGATCGCCAAACCGGCTGCGATCGGTAGTGTCGCGACCCAGGACACGATGATGCTGCCGACGACCCGCAGGTCGAGTGCGCCGATTCCGCGCGCCAGGCCGACGCCCAGCACCGCTCCGACCAGGGTGTGGGTGGTCGAGACCGGAATGCCGAGCCGCGAGGCCAATACGATCGTCGTTGCGGCCGCCAGCTCTGCAGCGAAGCCGCGGCTCGGTGTGAGTTCGGTGATCTTCTTGCCGACGGTCTCCATCACCTTGTAGCCCCAGGTCGCCAATCCGAAGACGATGCCGAGGCCTCCGACCGCCAGCATCCAGGGCTGAACCGCCGCCTTGCGGGCAACCTCGGCACCATCGAGCGAGCTGACGATAGCCGCCAACGGGCCGATCGCGTTGGCCACGTCGTTGGAGCCGTGGGCAAATGCCACTGCGCAGGCCGTCAGGATCTGGAGCACGACGAATACCCGTTCCGTCTGGCTGAAGCGGCTGCCCGTGTCTTCGCCGCCGGCTTTGACCCGGCGCAGCACGAGGGCGCCAAAGCCCATTCCGACCAGGCCCAGGGCTGCCGAGGCGCCGATCGCCTGCGGAAGGTCGAGGTCGAGGCTGAGGTTCTTCAGACCCTTGAACAGCGTGACGAGACCGATGATGAAGAATACGAAGAAGAAGAAGAACGGGCCGACCCTGCGCACCCGTTCGACCGGGTTCTCGTGGTCGAGGACGACTGCGCGCAGGATCTGGAAGGTGAAGAACGCGAGTACACCCGAGATCAAAGGCGAGGTGACCCAGCTGGCGACGATCTGCCCGACCTTCCCCCAGTTCACGGCCTCGGGTCCGATCGCGACGGTACCGAATCCGACGATCGCTCCGACGATGGAGTGGGTGGTCGAGACCGGAAGTCCGAGCCGGGTCGCTCCGAGCAGCAGAGTTCCGGCCGAGGCCAGCGCGGCGAGCATGCCGTAGCGGATGTGCTCGTTGGAGATCAGATCCAGGTCGAGCATGCCCTTGCGAACCGTGTCGGTGACGTGTCCGCCCGCCAGGAACGCACCGCTGAACTCGAGCACGCCGGCGACGACGATGGCTCCGGCGATCGTGAGCGCACCGGATCCGACGCTCGTGCCCATCGCGTTGGCCACATCGTTGGCGCCGATGGCCCACGCCATGTAGAGCGCCAGCGTGCCGGCCAACAGGATCTCCGGCGGGACTCCGAACGGCAAGGACAACTCCTCTCCCGGTTTGCAGCGCCCAGGGTTTACCAGCTTTCTTGGGGATGTCACCCGGTACGAATGGACCGGAGGGCCCCCTACTAGGCCGCCGCGATGCGTGCCAGTGCGCGCTCGAACAACCCGACGGCTTGGGCGTGGAGCAGGTCGCCGACGTTCTTCGGAGCCTTGCCAGCGAAGGCGCGCGCATGGGTGCCTTCGATGATGATCCCGAGCTTGTAGCAGGCGAGGACTTCGTACCAGACGATGCCGTCGAGGCAGCGATCGGTGCCCTCCCCGTACTGTTCGACCAACTCGTTGGCAGTCGGAAAGCCCTCCCATGGCTCGACGGCTACCAGCGCACCGCCCCGTTTGTCCGGGTCCGGCCAGGTGGCGAGCATCCAACCGAGATCGAGCAGCGGATCGCCGATCGTGCAGAGTTCCCAATCGACGATTGCGGCGAGTTCCGGGCCCTCCAGTTCGAACAACACGTTGGCCAGGTGGTAGTCGCCGTGCAGGATGCCCGGCTCCCATTCGGTGGGCTTGTGGCGGTCGAGCCAGTCGGCGACCCGATCGATGCCGGGGATCTCCGGGCCCGGGTAGCCCGGGAGCTCCGAGTAGCTCTCGAGTTGCTTCTGCCAGCGCGGGACCTGGCGCTCGATGAAGCCCTCCGGCCGACCGAAACCCTCGAGCCCGACCTTCTGGAAGTCGACCCGGCCCAGCGCCGCGATCCCGTCCGCCATCGACAAGCCCATCCGGTGCCGAATCGCAGGGCTCCCCGCGTGAAGGGCAGGCAGGCCGGTCGGCGCGTGAAAGCCGTCGATCGGTTCCATCAAGTAGAAGGCCGCGCCGAGGACATCCTCTTCGGGACATGCGGCGATCAACGCCGGGTGGGGAACTTCCGAGCCCGCCAGCGCGCCCAGCATGCGGGCCTCGCGCCGCATCGTCTCGTCGCTGTTGCGGCGCTTGTGAAGCGGGGGGCGGCGCAGCACGAACAGGTCGCTGCCGCGGCGGAAGCGCAGCAGGATGTTCTGGGTGCCACCGCCGAGCATCTCGGCGTCTTCGATCGGACCGGCCGCAAGGGACCGTTCGTCCATCCAGGAACGCAGGATCTCGAGGTCGACTCCGGGAATCAGTGCGGGTTCGTTCAACGTGGGCTCCTCCGTTAAGATAGGGGCCAGGCACTTTT
>JAAELW010000359.1 GCA_024226235.1 bacterium | reverse complement strand
CGCCCCGCCTCGAGCTCCTCGACGATCTCCGGCAGGCTCTTCCCCGGCCCCGTCGGGCTCTCCCGGCGCATGGCATCCATCGCGTCCGCGACGGCGATCACCCGGGCCTCCAGCGGGATCGAGTCGCCCATCCGCCCTTCGGGATAGCCGGATCCATCGATCCACTCGTGGTGGCACTGCACGATCGGCGCGAGCGGTTCCCAGAGCCGGATCCCCGCGAGCATGCGGGCGCCGAAGAGAGGGTGGGCGCGAAAGGCGCGTGCTTCCTGGTGGTGCTCGGGTGGAATCTTGAGCATGCCGATATCGTGGAGGAGCGACGCGAAGTGCAGGCGTTCGAGGCGCGTCGCATCCAGGTGTAGCGCGCGGCCGAGGCTGTTGGAGAGGCGCGCTACCGCGGTCGCGTGACCGTCGCGACCGACCACGTGCGAGTCGAGGGCGGTCACCAGCAGATCGGTCACGTGGGCGAAGAAATTGCGCTGGGCGTCGGCCAGGTCGCCGCGGTCGACGGCGGTGCCGGCCATGCACGATAGAGTCGCCACGGCGTCCAGGGTCTCGTGATCGATGGTGGGGGGCACCAGCACCGCACCGCGGCCCGCTCCCTCCGATCCGAAGGGGACGGCCAGCATGCCCGAAGCCGAGGGTGTGGACTGGCCCGAAGCGATCGCGTCTTCGGCCACCCGGCGGGCCTCGTCGACATGCTCCTCCAGGAGTGCTGCACCGGGCCCACTCAGCTCGAGTTCCTTGTCGGCGCGATCCGCGTAGAGCAGGACGGGCAGGGAGCCGTCGAGGATGCCGCTCGCGTGGGCAGCCACCTTCTCGAGGACGCCGTCGCTGTGGCTCTCGGCGGCCAGGTCACTCGACGCCTGCAGCAGCACATTCAACCGGCGATTGTCCGCATCCATCCGGGCCAGTGCACGACCGGTGACGTTCCGCAGAACGAAGTAGACAGACAGCGAGAGGAGGCCCATGCACAGCAGGCCAGCAATCCACGCGGCCGTAGCCAGCGTGTCGGCGCCGGGCAGGACGTAGTAGTGGATGACCCAGCCGAGCCCGCCCACGGGCAGCACGCCACCCAGGAAGTAGCTGGCGAAAACCGCGCGATCGAGCCGCTGGCTGAAGATCGATCCTCGAGACTCGGAGGCTCTGGGCAATGCGAATCCCCCCACGGGTGCATCGCCCGTCCCCCGGCCGGACTAAAGCCCAGGGTCGCCGCGGCTCGCGTCGAGCGTGATCTGCTGCACGGGCTCCTTGCCGCGCCGTCCAGTACATGGCGTATCTCCCCCACAGCACGAGCCTGCGGGGTGTTCTGAGTGATCTGGCGGACCCCGGGAAAGCACCACCTACCCGTGGGCGGAGGCCACGAGTTCTGTCCGATTCGAGTAGACTCGCGCCATGAGTGTCGCCCGAACCGCCTTCGCCTGGACGGTCTTTCCGATAGGCCTCTGCTCGACCGTCGCCGCCGCCATGGCAATGATGGAGCGAGGCGTCGCGCCCGAGGCCGCGCTGTACTTCCCGATTCTGATCTCATATGCGGCGGTCCTGACGCTGGAGCGCTTTCTCCCGCTCCACCAGAGCTGGAAGCACTCGCGCGGAGACGTACACGTCGACATCGGCCATGCCGTCGTCTCCGGCGGCGTGACCCTGATGCTCCTGCGCCCCCTCATGCTCGCCCTCACGGTCGTGGTGGCAGCGTGGCTCTCGGCGGCAATCCCGGTGTCGCTGTGGCCCACACATTGGAACCTGATCGCCCAGCTGGTACTGGCGCTCATCGTGGGAGAATTCTTCCTCTATTGGGCGCATCGGCTAGGCCACACGATTCCCCTGCTCTGGCGCTTCCACGCGGTCCACCACAGCGCACCGCGTCTCTACGGTCTGAACGCTGCGCGGTTCCACCCCGTCGACCTGGCCATCTCGTACTACGCCCCATGGGTGGCACTGGTGGTCTTGGGAGCGGACGGGCGCGTGCTCGCCCTGTTCGGCCTGGTCGCCGCGGTGCACGGGATCTTCCAGCACACGAACCTGCCGATCCGCTGCGGTCCTCTCAACTGGTTCTTCAGCATGGCCGAGCTGCACCGCTGGCATCACTCACGCGTGCTCGAAGAGGCGAACACCAACTACGGCCAGAACCTCATCGTATGGGATGTCGTCTTCGGAACCCGCTTTCTGCCCAAGGACCGGGAGCCGCCCGAGGACGTCGGCCTGCACGGCATGCCCGACTTTCCGATGGACTACGTGGGCCAGGTTCTCTCACCCATTCAATGGGCTCGCTTCGCGGATCCGCCCGAGACAGATTCCTGATCCTGTCGAGGAACACCCAGCTGCCAGTTCGTCTCGACCCTCTGCCCGAAATGAGCTCCACCGCCTAGGCGATCGAGTAGCCCCCGTCGACGGGCAGGGTCTGTCCGGTGACGAAACGAGCCGCCGGGCTCGCGAGGAACAGCACGACAGGAGCGATGTCTTCAGGCGTGCCCCAGCGGCCCATCGGTGTGCGCTCCAGGAAAGGCTTCTCGACGGCCTCGATGCCTTTCATGGCGGACGTCATGTTCGACTCGATCAAGCCCGGAGCCACCGCGTTCACGCGGATGCCATCGCTCGCCCAGGCCGCCGCCAGATTCTTGGTCATCTGGACCACGGCCGCCTTCGCTGCGCCGTAGCCCGGAACGATCGGCACGGCGAAGTACGAGGACATCGAAGCGAGATTGATCACGCTTGCTCCGCCATCGAGCCTGTTCGTGGCGAGCTTCTGCTTGCAAGCCATCGCCATCCGAAACGCCCCGAAGAGATTGATGGCGACGGCTTCTTCGAAAACATCGGGCTCGTATTCGCTCCGGCCTCCCGGGAGACTCGCGCCTGCGTTGTTGACGAGCACGTCGACGGATTCGAAGGCGTCGGCCACACGTTGGATGCCCTTTGCGTCGGTCATCTCGAGTCTGTGGTATGTCAGGGCCGACAGGTCGGAATCGTAGTCCGAGGCGCTCTCCCGGGTCCCGGTGATGCTGACGTCCGCGCCCGAATGGGCAAAGGCGTGGGCGATGGCCCTGCCGATGCCGCTCGATCCTCCCGTGACGAGGACACGGCAGTCCGAGAATTCGTAGGAGACTCGGCTCGCACCCATGGTCTACTCCTGCCCGATCTGGATCAACACCTTGCCCCCGGACTGCGGATCGCGTGCGGTGTCGAAGGCTTGCTGGAATCGCTCCAGCGGGAATCGGTGAGTGATCAGCGCGGAGAGATCCCGGCGCCCGAGCAGCCCGAGGGATTCGCTGAAGTCGTCCGGATAGAGCATGGCACCGCGAATGCTCAACTGCTTCATCATCACGAGCAGGAAGCTCGTCTGAATCGGCGTGTCGTGCAGGGCCACGACCGAGATCCGCGCTTCAGCCGCTGCGTGTTGAATGATCTGCGATATCACGGGCCCTGCACCCGAGGCTTCGATATAGGCGTTCGTGCCGATCATGGGAGCGCCCAGCACGTGCCGCTCGCCGTGGATCACTCGCAGCCGAGTGAACGGATCCTCGTTCGAAGCGTCGATCGTCGCGGCGGCGCCCAGCTCTCGGGCGATCTCGAGGCGTCGCTTGGAGAGGTCGATCGCACAGATGTCTTCGATCCCACGATCGCGAAGGCTGGCGATCGCCGCGAGGCCGATCGGTCCGGCGCCAAACACCGCAATCTTGTCCCCCTCGGTCGGGTCGACTCGGTCGGCCGCATTCATGCCCACGCCAAGGGGCTCGGCGAGCGCGGCGAGGTCCATCGGAAGGTCTTCCGGGACCTCGAACAGGTTCTCCAGGGCCTTCGCGTTCCGAACCAGGAGCCGTGGCGTGAAGCCACCCTCACTGCCGCCGTTGCCGAGGGCATCCGCCATCATCGGGTTGAGAACGACTCGCATGCCCGGAGCCAGTCCTTCGACCTCGCTTCCAATGCTCTCGATCACGCCGGAGAGCTCATGCCCCAGCGGCATCGGGCTTCTCGTGGGCCCGGCGAGACCACCGAGGCGTACGTAGCGGAGGTCGCTGCCACAGATCCCGCAAGCAACGACCTCGAGAATCGCATCCCGCGGACCCGGTGCGGGACGCTCGACATTGTCGAGTCGAACGTCATCGGGGCCATGGACATGGACCTGCTTCAACTGGACTCCACCTGAACGGGAAAGCGATCGTAGTAGAACCGGAAGCGCTCTCGCATCTGATCGACATCCATCTGAAAATCGCTCTCCACATCGTAGACGATCCGGCCGTGCTTTCCGCGCGGATTCTCCTCGAGGTAGCGTTCGAGCTGAGACCGCGCCGGCGCGGTCATGTCGAGACCGGCCAATCGGTAGATCCTCTCGACCATCGCCAGATCGTCGGCCATGAACTCGTGAAAGAGTACGTCGATGGCTTGACCTTTGGGAATCAGATCGCGATCCCGGACACAGCGTCGCAGGAGCCTCTCGACCCGATCGACCCAGTATTCGGCGACCGCATGTGGGTCGACGCGTTTGCGGCGGATCCGGTCTCCATAGGCCAGCATCGTCACCGCAGAGGCGACGACCGAGACCGGATCCCGATGCGTGAAGGCAATCGTCGCGTCCGGGAAGACGGACAGAAGCGGTCCGATCTGCTCCATGTGCTGGGGAGACTTGAGGATCCAGCGCTCCGGACCCCTCTGCCACTGCAGCGCCTTGAGGACCCGTTTCATGTAGGTGTAGGAAGACGTCTGGTCGTGAGTGAGGTAGTAGTCGCGCCAACGAGGAACCGTTGCGATCCACTCGATTTCGTACGAGGAGAAATCGAGCGCCTGAAGCTCGATCTCTTCGTGAACATGCTCGGGCATCATGTCGTGCATGTTCTTGAGCAGCGGCATGAGCTTCGAGGTCACGGCGTAGCCCGCCCGACAACGCGCCAGGCGCGGGTCCACACCGTCGGGCCCGGGTACTTCACCGGGGTCGGCAATGGGCTCGAGGCTCTCCCAGTAGGGGAGCGACCGCAGACGCGTGTCGGCCGCAATCAAATTGAGCAGATGCGTCGTTCCCGACCGGGGCAGACCGAGGATGATGATTGGGCGCTCGATGGTCACGTCGTCGATCTCGGGATGCCGCCGCATGAGGTCTTCGAAGCAGAGGCGATTCGCTGCATAGCGCACGCAGTCTCGATAGGCGCCGATGCGACCGATCGGGCCGAGGTCTTCGTCTTCTTCGAAGCTCTGGAGCCAGATCGAGAGGCGCTCGCGAAAGTCGTCGGGGCCGAAGTCTCGCAGACCCGTCTGCTTGCACGCAGCCCCGAGGACGGATTCCTCGCTGAAGGTGACGCTCATGGTGGCGGCCCCCTCGATCGCAGCAGCTTGCACAGAGGTAAGCGCAGGATTCGCGAGATCCGCGATGCGAATGTCATCGGCTCTTGCAGCCACTGCGATCTATCCCTTTTGCCGCAGCGCTGCGATCTGCTTGCGTAGCCAGGAGGTCAGCCAGAAGTTCTCGCTCTCTGATTCGAGCTGCTCGTGGGCCTCGAGACTCACCTCGATCGCCTCGAGGTTGTCTGGCTCGACGCCGAGTGCGATCTCGACGAGGTGGAGCGCCTCGACAGGCAAACCGCTCGCGAGCTTCTCTCTCGCGCGCCTCGCCAGTGCATCTGTGCCGCCTGCGAGATCGGCGAGATCACTGTAGATGCGGGTCGAGGGCACGGAATAGAGTTCGGTGGTCGAAGAGTGATGGAACCATCCCGCATAGGTCTCCCAGATGGCGCGAACGCTCCAGGAGATCTTGCCGTAACCCTCACCGACTTCGAGCTCCTCGGGGAGCCGGATCCGATCCATCAGGGTCCAGACATCGATCCCCTCATTCATGCCCCGCACGGTCTCGTCATGGACGTACTGGACGGCGCCGCGCAATCGCAGGAGTTCGGACCGGATCAGCTCTCTGCCCTCGACGGGTTGATGATGGCCGACCAGCAGAAGATCGGGTTCGAGGTCGAGCACGCGATCCAGAGAGGCGATGAATGCCAAGGCATCCCGGTATCTGTCCCCGCGTATGGTGACCAGATTGGGGAAGTGTCCGAACAGTGCGCCGAACAGATTCCCTGCGAAGCAGACTCGCAATTCGGGCAGCCAGATCACCATGGAGTCCGTGGTCTCGCCGCCCGGTGTCGCGATCAGCTCGAACCGCGTGCCGCCGAGCTCGATCGAGTGCCGGTCTTCGAATGTGATCGTCGGTTCGGGCCTGGACTGCGCCGGAATGGCACCCGAGAAGCCTTCGTCGACATGCCGAACGGCCTTCGCGATGACGTCGGCAAAAGCGAATGCACTGCGCGATGCCCGGAACTGGGCGATCCGCCGGTCGTCCGCCTGGTGTCGGAGGTTGTTGGCCTGGGCCACGATCTCGGTACCGGATTCGCTGAACAGGTCTGTACCACCCACATGGTCGACATGGCCCTGGGTAAACAGGATGTATCGGACCGGGCCGTCGTCCACGGCATCGTAGTTGCGCTTGTGGACAGGGGCTTCGAAACCCATCCCGGTATTGATGACGACTCGGCCTTCGGACGTCACCACCAGGTAGGAGTTGGACAGTCCCTCCGACAGGTAGATGAAGTCGTTGATGGGTCGAGCTTCGGTTGCAGAGGCGGGCTGGATGTCAAAGCCGCCCGGGCGCGAACGATACAGAGGCAGCGGCATCTCGACTCCTGTCGGTGGCATCAAACTATGTGGATCGCATGATTCGTCAAGACGGGACTGTTCGCACAGCGGGTCAGCGCAATCATCCGGCCCGCCCTACGCCACCCCTCGGGTCTGCAGCTCGACGAAATGCCGGTAGGCGCCGGACGGATTGCGAATCAGCTCGGCGTGGTTTCCCTTTTCGATGATCCGACCCTCTTCCATGAAAAGGATCTGATCCGCATCGCGAACCGTGGACAAGCGGTGGGCGATGACGATCACGACGCGGTCGCGGCTGGCCTCGCGAAGCGCTTCGGTCAGCCGCTGCTCGGTTTCCGGATCCAATGCGGAAGTCGGCTCGTCGAGGATCAGGATCGGAGCCTCGCGGACCAACGCGCGGGCGATCGACAGCCGCTGCCTCTGGCCGACGGAAAGTTTGCCTCCGGCATGGCCGAGACGCGTCTGGTAGCCCTCGGGCAACCGGGCGATGAACTCGTCGGCCCCAGCGATGCGAGCGGCGTGCCGGATCTCGGTCTCGCTCGCCTCGGGTCTGCCCATGCGGATGTTCTGTTCGATGGTGGTATCGAACAGGACCGTCTCCTGGAAGACGAATGCGATCTGCTCGCGAAGCGTGTTCATTGCGACACCCGCGATGTCTACGCCATCTACTCGCACGCTGCCGGAATCCGGAACGTGGAAGCGCGGAATCAGGTGAACCGCCGTCGTCTTCCCGGCGCCCGCCGGTCCGACGAAAGCCGTCACCTCGCCCACCTTGGCCTCGAAGGAGATTCCGCGCAGCGTGGGCGTTCCGGGCTCGTAGGCGAAATCAACGGCCTCCACGGCAACACCTCGCTGGATACGCGGCAAGGTGATGGCATCTGGCCTGTCCGTTTCCGCGGGCGCATCCAACAGCTCGGATACTCGCTGTAGACCCGTGGCCTCGGTTTGGAGGTCGATCCAGATCGTTCCGATATCGATCGAGGAGCCCGCGATGACACCGAAGTAGCTCGCCAGCACGGCGTAATCACCTGGGCTGAAGCGTCCCTCGATGATCCCTTCCGAGACATATCGGAAGAAGAAGATCACCAGGAAGCTCCCCGCGGCCACTCCGGCCAGGATAGCCGCGTAGATCGCCAGCTGGCGGTATCTGAATTGCCGGAAGGAAGCCTCCGAGTCGCGGCTGAAACGCGCGTGCTCGCGCTTCTCTCCCCCGAGGCTCTGGACCACCACCATGTTGCTCATGCCTTCTTCGATACTCGAAGTCGTGGTCGCACCGGTCGTGCGGCTCCGGCTGGCGAAGCGGCGGATCAGAATGCTCGCCGGAAACGTGAGCGTTCCAGCCACGAGCAGCATGCCGAGCCCCGCATAGACCATTGGAGTGTTGGAACCGTAGGTCTCCGACATGACGGCGACGATCATCAGGATGTGAATGGGCGCGGCAACGGGCGTGAAGAGGATTTTGTAACAAGTGTTGGCGATGGCCGTGGTGTCGTACATCAGCCGGTAGACCGCGTCGCCGATGCGTTCGTCATCGAAAGCGGTCATCGGCAAGGCCTGGATCCTGGAGAAGAGTTGGCTCCGGTAGTGGTGGTTCAGCAGCTGGGTGGTCTTGATCGTCCAGCGGAAATCCAACCAGCCGAGAACGCCCCCGATCTCGCTGAAGCCTGAATTGGCCTCATTCTCGGTCTTGGTTGCGATGTCCCATCCGTTGTTCAAGCCACCGTTTGCCTCTGTCTTCTCCTTCCCACTGATCCCCCAGGCCCCCACCAGGACAAGCAACGACGCCTGCGCGATCAAGACCGCCACCAGGATCTCGCCGCGGCTGGCCCCTTCGAGCAACGCGACGAAGGGCTGCACGAACGTGGGAAAACGCGATGCCTGTTCTGCGAAGGGGATATCGAGGATCACCTGATCGATCAGGATCCGGAGCGGAAATGGCAGGAAGAGCATGGCGATGAAGCCGATGAAAAGGAAACCGAACTTCACCAGGAAGCGATTGCGAAAGGGACCGATGTAGCGCAGCGCGCGGACAAACGACCGCAGCACCTCACGGTTCGTCATCTGCCGATCGTCGGAGCCGAACGAACCGGTCACGCCCGCGCCGCCGCTTCCGTCAACAGGTCGGCCTCTGTCTCCACGAGGCTCCGGTACTTTCCTCCGGGCAACTGCATCAGCTCGGCATGACGGCCCAGCTCGACCAACTGCCCGGCCTGGATCACGGCCACCTGATCGGCCAGGCGGATGGTCGAGAGGCGGTGGGTGATCAGGAGGATCACCCTGCCCTCACCCCAACGCCCCAGGTTGTCGAGGACCTTTAGCTCGGTGACCGCGTCGAGCGACGCGGTGGGTTCGTCGAGGATCAGGATCGGCGTGTCCTTGAGAACTGCCCGGGCAATGGAGATGCGCTGCCGTTGGCCGCTGGAGAGCTTGATCCCGCGCTCCCCGAGCTCCGTATCGTAGCCGTGCTCGAGGGCCTCGATGAACTCGTGAGCCCCCGCCACCCTGGCGGCCTCCGTCACTTGCTGATCGGTGGCCCCGGGGACGGCATAACGAATGTTCTCGCGAACCGATGTACCGAAGAGCGCGTTCTCCTGCAGCGCGATGGCCACCTGACTTCGCAGGCTCTCGGTCGTGAACTCGCGGATGTCCCGACCATCGACCTCGATGCATCCCTCGTCCGGATCGTAGAGGCGCAACAACATCGATACGAGCGTGCTCTTCCCGGAGCCCGTCGGCCCAATGACGGCAGTGATGCAGCCAGCGGGTACTTCCAGGCTCACTCCGCGGAGGACGGGCCGGTCGGGCTCGTATCGAAAACTCAGATCGCGATAGACGATGCCTTCGCGCAGGGGCGGCATCTCTGCCGCTCCCTCCGCATCCTCCACCTCGGGCTCCAGGTCGAGCACCTCGAAAGCGCGATCCAGACCGATGGCGACGTCCTGGAGCTTTCCCCAAAGGTTCATCGTTTCCTTGATGGAAGTCGTTCCGTCATCGAAACGCATTCTGAAGTTGGTCAGGAAACCCAGATCCCAACGCCCAGAATTCACCGCGGCAAAGCCCAACGCGACCACGAGATCACTTGCGAAGAGGTCCTCACCGTTCATGGTGAGCCACACCCCCCAGCCCGTGGCAGCAATGGCCAGCAATCCGACCATCTGGAAGACCAACAGCTTGTAGACAACGAATCGGTTTCGGCCCACTCGAGCTGCGTCGAAGGCCGTCCACGAGGCCTCCTCGAAGCGCGCCTGCTCTCTCGCCTCGGCCGAGTACGCCTTGATGACCTTGATCCCCTCCAACACTTCCTGGATCTGTGCCGTGAGCCCACTATTGGTCTCGCGTGCGGCGCGGAATCCCCCACGCAAGGCCCGGGAGAGCAAGTAGCTCACAACCAGGACCGCCGGCCAACCGAAGGCCAACACCAGCGCCATCCACGGGTCCCAGATGCAGACGATTCCCAGCGAGTAGAGGAAGACCGCCAGATGCCGCAGTGGCGACAGGAAGGCGAGTTCGATGAGCCTCGTCACCATCGCGCTGTCCTGGAACATCCGGTAGATGGAGTCCCCAACCCGTTGCTCGGAGTGAAAGCGCAGGGAGAGCGACTGCAGCCGGTCGAACATGTCGACGCGCAGGTTCTGGTTGATGGTCTGGAGGATGTAGATGAGCAGGTATTCGAGCCCCAGAAAACAAACGAGCGCGAAGAAGAGGAACCCCGTCACCACGAGCACCATCTGGCTCACCAGTTCGGTTCGGAGCTCTGCGGACAAGTGCTCGACCCCGACGAATGGCTCCGGCGGCAAGAAGAGCAAGAGCGCCTGGGCCTCGCTCAGGGGCGCGGCGTTCAGTACCCCATTGGAGAACGCCTGGACGACGAGTATTCCCGGCCAGAACCCCAGGCCCAGAAGCAGGGTCCAGCCGACGATCAGCCAGATAATGGGCTTCTTGACCGGGACGAGCAGGGGAAAACCGCGGCGAAGCAGGCCCACCACCAGCTTGAACGACAGCTGGTCTGCCTGGCCCCCTTGGCCCAGGCGGGCAAATTCGCGATAGCGCTCTGCTGTCGCCTGGCCCGAATGCGGATCGGAATTCTGGGAGGAAGTCGGCTGGGCCAGTGGATCGTCCATGACGGCCTAGCCTGGGTGAAGCTGGTCCGCGCGCTCATTCATGATGGTTCGGGTTCCGGGTCTCGGCCTCTCGAGGCTCGGCAGACCGATCATACACCGGTTGTCCCGAGGAGCCGCGGGCTCGGGATTCCGATCGCCACCCTACGGATAGCCGGCGGCCAAGTTCGGCCGCTGATATCCGGGCCCGATCGTGGGCTTGCCCGTGAGCGCGGGCGCAGTCTCCCCCAGCGCCTGGGCCTAGAGGTTCTCTTTGATCATCGGGATGAGCCACTTGTACAGATAGGCGCGCAACTCCGCTTCGCTGCGCTTGGGCCCCGGATCGTTGAGGAACGACTGGAGCAGGCGCAGCAGGAGTTCCGAGAGTTCATCCCGCTCGAGCTCGGCCAGGCGGAGATTGCCATCCGCCAGGGCGATCATTTCCTCTTGCACGAAGAAGAGGCGCAGCATCGATGACACCGTGAAGTAGTCGCCCGATTGCGCCATGGCGGAGAGCCGCGGATCTTTGGGAATCTCGTGGATGGCGATCACCAGGGTCTCGACGATGCGCTCGGCCAGCCCCTCGCGTTTCAGCACGCGCTGGCGCATCCGCTCGAGAAAGCCGCCGCTGGCCAGTACGACCGCGGCGTTGAAGAGGTCCTCGGCGTTCGAGAAGTAGCGGTAGACGGTCTGGCGCGTCACTCCGGCTTCGCTTGCGACATCCTTGAGGCTCGCCTTCGAGACGCCGTAGCGTTCGACGCATCCCCGAGCGATGTCGATCAGGAAGCGCCGCGCCTCTTCCTGCGTCTTGGGCGGGTTGCCCCTCCAGGCTTTGCGTCGCTGCACGCCGTGCTCTCCTGACTTCCCGTGCTCGTAGACCGCGGACGCGTGAAAGTGGTTGACTTTTCCTGCTGATCATACATCATACTCGCCGCGTATGGTGTATGATCAAGGGATCAAAGAGGCAGTGAGTCTAAGCAGCCCTGCCCGCCCGCGCCCGGCTCATCGCGATAGCAGAACACCACAGAAGAAACGCCCAAGAAGCGCCAGAGGAGACAGACCTTGAGCGACAGCACCCTACTGGAGGCCGCGCGAAAGCTGCGTCCCGTGATCGAAGCCGACGCCAACCTGGTCGAAGAGACCCTGGGGATGACCCCGCCCATCGTGAAAGGCTTCGTCGAGGCCGACCTCTTCAGGCTACTGCTGCCCAAGGGGCTCGGCGGCCATGAAGCGGACATTCCGACGATTTTCGACGTGTGCGAGGAAATCGCCTACGCCGACGGCTCCGTCGGCTGGACCTACGCCCAGAACACGGCGGTTCACGGCTACCTCGCCTATCTCGAGCCCGAGTACGCAAAGCCCTTCGCCGACCTGCGCGCGGGCGCCGGCATGTTCGCGCCCAACGGCGTCGCGCATAAGGAGGGCAACCAATTCCGCGTGTCCGGCAACTACACCTTCGGCACCGGCTGCAGCCACGCCGAGTTCATGGGGGGCGCGGGCCTGGAGATGCACGACGGCGAAATAGGGCCCCTGGTGGACGGGCTGCCGATCCTCAGGGCGTACATCCTTCCCATGAACCAGGTCGAGATCAAGGGCAACTGGGACGTCATGGGGCTCGCCGGGACGGGCAGCTTCGACTACGAAGTTCCGGAGCAGATGGTGGATGCCGGCGCAACCTTCAACGCATTCACCCTCGAGCCGAAGACGGGTGGCGCGCTCTATGGCATCGGAGCGATCCCGCTGGGCACGGTCGGCTCGGTGGCCTGGGCCTTCGGCGTCGCCGAGCGAGCACTGGCCGAGATCGTCGAGATCGTCACCACCCACGGCCGCGCGCGAATGGGCGCCTTGCCCCTGAAAGAACAGCAGCCCTTCCAGGAGCGGCTGGGCATCCACAGCCAAGCCGTGAACAGTGCACGCCTGCTCGCCCGCGAAGTCTATGGCAGCACGGTCGATGCGATCGAGCGGGGGGAATCGAAGCCCGAAGTCGTGGCGCGCCTGCGGCAGACGAAGGCGGCGGCGAGCTACTGCTTGAAGATCTGCACCGAAGCCGTGACCTTCGCCTACGAAGCCTCCGGGAGCCACGGATTGCGCAATCCGAGCCGCTTGCAGCGCTGTTTCCGGGACATGTACGTCGGCGCTTCGCACCTGGTCTTCGACGATCGCAACTATGTCGAATCCGTGAAGGTGCGGCTCGGCATCGAACCACTGCCCTTCTAGCGAGGCGACCTTGGATCAGCCCATCTCCTATGCGATGCGCAACCACGAGGCGCTGCAGTCCTGGCTCAACTTCAACTCGCCCGCCGAGCTGAAGGATTGGAGCTTCCTCGCGATCGAGGCCATCCTGTTGGTGGGCATCACCTGCTCGATCGCCCACGCGATTCGCCACTCGCGCCAGCACGGACACAATTCGGCACTGCTCACGATGCTCGGCTGCTTCACGTACGGACTGCTGATCGACATCGCGTCGTACTACACGGTCGAAAACTTCTGGCACGGTGAATTCTCGGTGATGCTCGTCTACAACCGGCTGCCGCTCTACATCGCCCTCTTCTACCCTACCGTCATCTACCACCTGTGCATGACGATTCGACGCTACGAGTTCTCGATCCCGGTCGAAACGATCAGCGTCGCCTTCTACGGGGGCATCACCTACCTCATCTTCGACAACCTGGGCCCCATGCTCAACTGGTGGATCTGGGATCGCGCAGACCCGACCACCTGGCCCTATCTGAATGCCGTACCGGTCACGAGCTACTTCTGGTGGTTCTCCTTCACCGGAGCCTTCGCATTGATCAACCGCATCGTGTGTTGGAACTGGGTCGAAGCGGGCAGGAGCACGGCACTCCAGATCGCGGGCAACGCCGCGATCCCCGTGCTCGTCTGTCTCGCCGGCATGGCACTCTTCGTTCCCTACAACCTCCTCGCGTACGATGGCATGATCCCCCAGGCCGCTGCGATGTATGCGATCAGTCTGGGGCTCTCGGGGCTCGTCTTCGTGCTGAATTTTCGTCGCCCGAGGCAACCGCGCGACCGGCTGCTGATGGTCTTCCCGCTCGTCTTCGTGGTCGGGCTTCTCTACATCTATATCGCGAAGTTCCACCTCTTCTTCGAATTGACGCCCGAAGGACTCACCGCGGAGGGACTCCCGGTGGGAAACCTGATTGCGGTGGTGGTCGCAAGCATCGGAAGCCTGGCCATCACGTTGCTCTCCCATCCGTCGGAGATCGCCGAGTAGTCCCATCCGATCGTGCACGCCGACTTGTCAAAGGCAGGAACGCTCGGACCTCGAGCTGAAGATGGGGCTTCAAACTCCTGTCCGCTGCTACAGAAGTTGCTCGAACGGCAGAACGTACTTCGTGTGCGGATCGATGCTCAGGCTGCTGCACCCCGCCACGACTTCATCCATCAAGGCGATCGCACGACTTCGGTCTCCGTGTGCATCGCGCCGCAGGAGCAAGCGGGCCAGGCCCGCCTGGCTACACAGCGCAGCGGGCTTCGCCCCGAGCGCCTTCTCCATCCTGATCGCTGTATCGAACTCCGCCTCACCGGCTTCGAAATTTCCGAGAACGGACGAGATCAGAGCCATTGCCGATGCAACGCTGCCTCCTATACAGCGAAACCCGGGGTGGCAGACGATCTGGTCAGCGAAGGGCTCGAGAGCCGAATAGAGAATCTCGGCACGGGGCTTGGCCTGCAGGCGCTCGATCGCATGCGCCACCATGTACATCGAGTAGATCCAGTTTTGATTCCGCTCCTGCTCGAAGAACCCAGGTCGAAGAATCAGATCGAGTTCAGATAGCGCAGCATCTCTGTTGCCACTAAAGGCCTGCAGCAACGCTACGCCCGCATGACCGAGCATCACGCTGTCCTCAGTTCCCGCGACTGTGAGTTCGAAACCCGGCAGCAAGTCCTGCTCCGGCCGATCGATCTTTCCGGTCTCCCACCTTTCGAGGAAGAGATAGGCAAAGGCGGCTTTGGACACCCACGTCACACTGTTCTTGCCCGCCTCCGGGATCTTGGGGACAAAACTCTTCAGGTCGTCGAAACGCCCCTCCATCAAGGCAAAGCCAGACTGCTGCAGAAGGTCGACGAAGCCAACCAGTCTGTTCCCGGGCATCGCCTCACCAAAGCGAGCGCACTGCCCGAGTGCGTGCAGCAAGCCATTGCGATCCCCTCGGGACAGCGGCGACACGACATCGTGACCGAACCAGGACAACCACGGGTCATCCAGCTTCGCGCCCCACTCCCGACATTCCTCCTCCCACTCCAACCTCTCGCCAAGAGAGCCGGAGCCCGGTGTGGCATGTGCGCGAGCGCGAAACGCCTCGCGCAGAGCTTCGATGTCCTCGCAGCCGCGGGCGAGGCGGAGCGCCTCCAAACTCATGGATTGCCGCATTCGCATGCTATACGCGTAGGGAGCGAGATGCTGGAGCTTGGCCAGCACACACGCGCGAAGTGCAGGAGAGTCCTCCGCGATCCACTCGGCAGCCTCGTCGAGCAGCGCCCGAATGGTCGCGTTTGCGGAATGGCCCTCTTCGAAACCGTAGTAGCCGATCGCAGCTCTCGCGAAGTGCTCTGCGGAATCGGCCTCGCGCGCAAGTGCCGCGGCCCGGGCGAAGGTGGCGCGTGCCGTCGTCTGTTCACCTGTGCTCCATTCAGCTTGCCCGAGGTGGAGCGAGAGTTCACAGCGCTTGATGGAATTGAATGAGGGACGAAGGTCGGCAAGTTCGAGTGCCCGCCTCAAGTGCAACGCTGCCTCCTCGAAGGCAAGCCGCGACAGCGCCCGCTGTCCCGCACGTTCGCAATACTTGGCGGCCTTCTCGACCTCTCCGGTCGCCACAGCCGCATACCAGTGGTGGGCCAGCTCTGCCAGCAGAGGGGTATCTGAAACGTCACTGAGCCGTTCCAGCGCTTGCGCGACGGTCCGGTGAAGGCGAGCCCTGTTCGGTCGGGGAACTTCCTGGTAGAGCGCTTCGCGAATCAGGGCGTGACCAAACCGGTACGCATCCGGGGCGCCGCGGGCCGATTCTATGATTCCAGCCGCGGCAGCCTCTTCGAGACACTCGATGATTGAATCATGCGCTGGCCCTCCAGCCGCCGACAGCAACGTCGTGCCGAACTCCCGGCCGATCACCGAGGCCAGAGTAAGGAGCTTGCGCGAGTCGGAACTCAGCGTTCCCAGCCGACGTCCGATTGCATCCGAGATGCTCGCCGGAAGCTCGATCTCCAGCCCAGCCTTCAGATCACCGGACTCCGGCTCACGTCCTTCTGCTTTGAGGATGCGCGCAAGTTCGACCACGAAGAACGGGTTGCCCTCTGTCATCGAGGCCACCGACTCGGACAGCTCGGCATCGATATCCCCGCCGATCATCTTCGCGATCAGCTCTGTGACGTGCCCTGTCTCGAGTCCGCCTACCGAAAGACGTCGGAACGTCGGTTCCCGCGCCAGCTCGCCCAATGTCCGGAACAGCTCGGGTGCAGGATGAAGCCCGGCCTCCCGGTAGGTTCCGAGCACGAGCACGGGGTCGTGGTGCAGTTGCGCCGCAACGAAGCTCAAGAGTCCAAGTGAGGCGGGGTCGGCCCAATGCAGATCCTCCACCACGAGAACCAAAGGCTTGTGTTCCGCGAATTTCCTCAGACCACGCGCTGCGGCATCGAACAACTGAAAACGCGCCTCGGCACCTTCTCCGCCACTCGTCCCGAGGTCGGCAAATTGCAACTTCAATTCGGGGCGCCAAAACGCAAAGAACCCCGCTTGCTCGGCGAGCTCTTCGGGGATCGGCTTGTCCTCGTTGAGCCGCACCCAGTCCCGGACCGTCTGGATCCACGGCCAGAAGGCCGGCGCTCCCTCTCCATCGTAGCAACGTCCCGTCAGTACCGTGGTCCCGTTGTCAGTGGCCTCGCGACACAGTTCTTCGACGATCCGCGTCTTGCCGATGCCCGCCTCACCAACTAGCAGAACGATTCGGGTCTCACCGGACAGACTCTCCCGCATCGCAGTACGCAGAGTGTTCATCAGCTCGGAACGCCCGACGAAGGGCGGCACCAGGCTGTGATCCGCTGCGCGTTCCACGTCAACCGACGAATTCGCGGAATGTGATGGCAATTCCGATTCGAGCACCTTCGCGACAAACCGGTACCCGCGGCCGCGCACTGTCTGGATCACGACCTGCCGACCCGCGTCGTCACCAAGAGCTCGCCGGGCGGAAGTCACGCACTGGGGGATCGTGCTCAAACCCCGGACCGCACCCTGCCACAACGAATCCGCCAGCTCATCTTGGGGCACCACACGATCGCGGTTCACAAGCAAGTAGCGCACGAAGTCGAAGGCCCTGCGCTTCGTGAGCACAGGGCTTCCCGCCCTCCGGATCTCGAAGCGTGCCTCGTCGAGCTCGAAATCCAGGAAGCGATAGATCATCTAGAGCCGCACCCAAGCGATCATGTGTTTCGCATTCAAGTCAGAAGGCATCCGTGCCCCCGAACCGGCGAGCCCCCACGGCGAGAGCTTCCCGGGCTTCCGCTGGAAGTCTGCCACAACGCCCGTACCCGGTCATTGGTACGAAGGCGCGGCTTGAATACACCTGCTGGAGTGGATCTGCTGGTTCCCAACTCCTCCACCCATCAGGGCTCGCCTCCGCCGGTCGTCGCGCTACGCCCGATTCCAGCCCGCACGGGTTCGAAAATCCACCACCCTGTCTGATTTCAGCTTGCCTCCACGCAATGGAAACCTGCCGGGTCCGGCGAAAGCGGGGTGTCTCCGACGACGAGATCCGAAGCCTTCTCCGCGATCATCATCACGGGTGCATAGATGTTGCCGTTCGTGATCGTGGGCATCACCGAAGCGTCGATGACCCTCAGCCCGTCCACGCCTCGAACGCGCATGTTGTCGGGGTCCGTCACCGCTCCTTCCCCCCTTCCCATCCGACAGGTACAGGAGGGATGAAGCGCCGTTTCCGCGTCGCGGACCACCCAATCGAGGATTTCGCCATCGGATTGAACACTCGGCCCCGGCGAGAGTTCCCCGCGATCGAAGCCATCGAAAGCGGGTTGAGCAAGAATCTCACGGGCGGCTCGGACCGCGGCTAGCCAGTCTTTCCGATCCCGCTCGGTCGCCAGGTAGTTGAAACGAAGCGCAGGCCGAACCCGCGGATCCGCCGAACGGATGCGCACGCTTCCCCGAGCCTCCGCAAGCATTGGGCCCACATGAATCTGGTAGCCATGGCCTCGCGCGGGCCGGGTTCCGTCGTAGCGAACCGCCAAGGGAAGGAAGTGGAACATCAGGTCCGGTTGCTCGGCTGCGACGTGGCTGCGGGCAAACCCGCCGGCCTCGAAGTGATTCGTCATGCCAGGCCCGTGGCCCAGCAGCCATTGGGCCCCGATCCATGGCCGACGCCAGTAAGCCAGCGAAGTCGAAAACGAGACCGGCCGGCGGCAAGCGTGTTGGATGTAGACCTCCAGATGATCCTGCAGGTTCTCTCCGACACCGGGCACATCTGCGACCACCGGAATTCCATGCTCCTCGAGGAGTGACGCTGGTCCGATACCCGATGACTGCAAGATGTGAGGTGAGTTGAAGGCCCCGCCGCAGCAGATCACCTCTCCCGCCATCACCCGTTCGGTGGAGGCGCCGGCACCACGAAACTCGACACCTACCGCGCGTGTGCCTTCGAACAGGATCTGCGATGCGAGTGAGCCACAAAGGACATCGAGGTTCGGCCTCCCCTTCACCGGATGGAGGTAGGCGCGCGCAGCGCTCCATCGACGCCCTCGCGTCAGGTTCCGATCGAAACGGGCGAAGCCCTCTTGCCGGAAGCCGTTCACATCGTCGGTCAGCGCGTGACCTGCCTGCTGTACGGCCTCGAGAAAGGCGAGGAAGAGGGGATTGGCTGCAGCCCCTCGTTCCACGATCAAGGGTCCGGCATCACCGCGCCACGCATCCCCGCCCGCCCGACAGGTTTCCATTCGTTTGAAATAGGGCAGGCAATGGGCGTAGCTCCATTGTTCGAGGCCAGGCTCGCGGGCCCATCGTTCGTAGTCGAGTGGATTCCCGCGCTGGAAAATCATCCCGTTGATGCTGCTCGAGCCGCCCAGCACCTTGCCACGCGCATGGCTGATGCGTCGGCCCGCCATCGCCGGCTCGGGCTCGGATTCGTAGCACCAGTCATAGCGGGGGTTGCCGATCGGGAAGGCGAAGGCGGCTGGCATGTGGATGAATACATCCCACCACACATCCGAGCGGCCAGCCTCCAGCACGAGCACGCGGCGATCGGGCTCCGCGCTCAACCGATGAGCGAGTACGCAACCTGCTGACCCACCGCCGACGATGACGAAATCGTAGGTCTTCGACCGGAGAGCCTCCATCAGCGGCTCCACCCGACGAAATCGGCGACGAGGCCAACCCCTGCGAGGAGAACGATGATCGCGAGCGGAAGCCCGACGACGATCGAAGCCGCCTGGAGTGCAGAAACTCCGCCCACCAGCATGAGCGCACAGGTCACGGCGGCCAATGCAATGCCCCAGAACACCTTGGCGGGCGCCGCATCCTCCGCACCCAGCAACATGCACAGCACGAGCGTTGCTGAATCGAGGGAAGTGATCATCCAGGTGAAGAGCAGGAATGCGGCCACAGCGATCAAGAATGCCTCGAGATGAGGGTGACCCAGGTTCTCGATCACCGCGACGATCCCCAGGCTGTAGTCCTGATTCACCGCGACGCTGACGGCTCCCGTTTCGGCCAACTCCTGATGGAGAGCCGTGCCGCCGAAGATCGTCATCCAAACGACAATCACGAGCGCCGGAACGAGCAAGACGCCGACCACGACCTCACGTACGCTTCGGCCCTTGGAGATGCGCGCAATGAAGAGTCCGACGAAAGGCGTCCAGGCCAACCACCATCCCCAGTAGAAGATCGTCCAGTCCGCCTGCCAGCTCTGCTCGTCTGCAGTGCTCGCCAGCCAGGCTCCGACGGAGAGAAAGCTCGATGCGTAATCCGCGAGCGTGTCGAACAAGAGTCCGCCGAGATGGAGCGTCGGCCCGAGCGTGGCCACGGCGAACAGGAGCAGGAGACTGATCCAGACGTTGACCTCGCTGAGCCGCCGTACCCCGCGCGCCACTCCGGATAGCGCGGACGCCGCACCCAATCCGCAGACGGCGAAGACGATCGCGACCTGATGCGTGGTACTCACACCCAGACCAAACAACCTGCCGAGAGTTGCGTTCATTCCGGCCGCTGCCAGACCGATGGATGTCGCAACACCGCAAACGGTCCCAAAGAGCGCCAGCAGATCGATCGCAAGCCCGGGCCAGCGATCGATGTAGCGCTTGCCGAGGAGCGGATAGAGGGCGATCCGAAACGTCAGGGGCCGCCCGTGGCGGTGGCTCTGGATGCCGATCGCGAGTGCGATGACCACATAGAATGCCCAACCGTGGAGACCCCAATGAAGTACGGTGATGCGCAAGGCTGACGGGACGGCGGCTTCGGTGGCGGCCGCGATCCCGGCCGGCGCAAGAAAGGGATTCGCCTGAAAATGCAGCACCGGTTCGGCGGTGGCCCAATACAGGAGCCCCGATGCCAGCCCGGCCGAAAGCAGCATTGCGAACCAGGCGAGGTTGCCGAACTCGGGCGCTTCCTGATCCATCCCGAGACGGACACGGCCGAGGGGAGAGAAACCGATCCCTACGATCCCGACGAGCGCACACGTCGCCGTCCCCACGAACATCCAGTCGAGGTAGTGGACGACCCAGTCCTTGGCGCCGATCAGGGTTGCACTGGAGGTTTCGATCGACGCGGCCGAACCGATCACGAACGTAGCCACGACGCCTACCGCAATCAGCGAGGACGTGTTGGGAAACCCTACGCGAGCCAACCTGGCCGGCTGATTACCGGAGCCCCGGCGATCTCCAAATCCGGTCAACTGGGCCATCCCCGGAAAACCATGCCGTGTGGGAATTCATGGCTGGGAGTCTGACACATCTTCTCGGACCGGATCCTGCCGCAGGCCCCGCGAGCATCGAACGCCTTCGCCACCGCGACTCTGGACTCGCCACAGCGGGCAGTGTCTTCAGGCGGGCTGTGGAGATCCTTCCTCCGCCAGGTAGCGGTAGATCATTTCGACCGTCGCCTCCTTCACTCCGCGTGCATCGTCCGGATGGAGGGCGGTCCAGATCCCGACAGTTGGGACGATGATGTCGAGCAGACGTGCGGCAGCCAGCGGCGACCGCACGTGCCTTCGCGAGGTGAGCTTGCCGAGCACTCGCGCGATCGCTTGGCGCTCGTAGCGGTCGTAATGGTCGCTCAGCTCTGCGAACGCCGGATCCGTGTACGCCATGGCCGCAAACGTGCGCAGCAGATCGGGTGGCACCGGATGCAACGCGTTCCACGTCCAATCCACCACTTGCTCGACGACGCGCCGCAGATCGATCTCGCCCGCCTCCAGCGCTGCCTCGACCGTCGCGACCATTCGATCCTGCTCCTGGCGGTTGTTTTCGAGCGCCCGATGCACCACCTCCAGGAAGATCTGGTGCTTGTCACGAAAGTACCGGTAGAGGCCGCCAACGCTCATTCCGGCGCGCTCGGCGATGTCGGGAGTTTGCGTGGCCTGAAAACCTCGCTCTCCGTAGAGCTGAAGCGCTGCGTTCAGAATGCGCTCGTAAGACACCCGGGCTCGTGTCTGCTGGAAATCCCGCGGGGCCGGCGGTGCAGGAGCCGTACGCGGACCTCGCCGGGCGCGTTTCGGGGACTGGGGCATGGAGGGACCTTAGCGGGACTGGGGCAAAGCGAAAGATCATTCGTTTTGTCTTGACATGGCTGGTAAACGAATAAATATTCGCTTTATGCTTACCCGCCAATCCCTCCGTGCAAGTCGACGTACCCTCCTCCAGTTTCTGCTGAGCAGCCCTCTGCTCCTTGCGGCGCGTCCCGGCGCTGCCCTCGAGGAGCTCGTGGAGACCATCGCTCGCTGCGAACCCGATCTGTCCCCAGCCGGCGAGCTCATCGCGTCACCCGCGGATGCGATCAACGTCTTCGACTTCCGCGCCGTTGCCAAGCAGACACTCTCGCCGGGCCACTACGCCTTCCTGGCCACCGGCGTCGACCATGAACGCGGGCTTCACGCCAACCGGGCTGGGTTCGGACGGTTTGGGCTTCGTCCACGGCGCATGGTCGACGTGCGCGGCCTGGACACGGCAACCGAAATCCTGGGCACCCAGGTCTCCTGCCCGATCGTTCTCGCCCCGGCTGGAATGCAGACCACCTTCCACCCCGAGGGCGAGTTGGCCGTCGCGCGCGCCGCAAAGAGCACCGATCAGCTCCAGATCCTCTCGACCCTGTCCGGAAAATCGCTCGATCAGGTCCTCGAGGCGCGGGGAGCTCCGGTCTGGTTCATGTTGGTGACACCTCGGCTCTGGCCCGTGACCCGGTTTCAGATCAAGAAGGCAGAAGAGGCCGGCTGCAACGTGGTCGTGCTCACGACGGACTACGTCGGATTCGGCAGTCAGGACCGCCTGCGCCGCTTCCGGGGTCCCGGTGACCCGTTCCCGAGCACCGAGAGCCGCGAGTGCCAGAGCTGCCACGGCCCCAGCACCGGGGGACGCATCGGGCGCATCCTCACGGCATTCGGGCAGGATCCGCTCGAATTCGCCTCGGATGCGCTCACCCTCGACTGGGACTACGTCGACCGCATCCGCGACGCCACATCGATGAAGCTGGTCCTGAAGGGAATCCTCACCCATGAAGACGCCAGCATCGCAGTCGAGCGCGGCGTCGACGGAATCATCGTCTCCAACCACGGCGCGAAACAAATGGACAATTCGCTCTCCACGATCGAGGTCCTACCAGAGATCGTGCATGCGGTCGCCGGGCGCATCCCGGTGATGATCGATAGCGGCTTCCGCCGCGGCACCGACGTCTTCACCGCCCTCGCCCTGGGCGCATCAGCGGTCTGCATCGGCCGCCCCTACCTTTGGGGCCTGGCTGCATTCGGCGAGCCGGGCGTCGAAGGCGTTCTGCGCGTCCTTAGCCGCGAATTCGAGACCGTGATGCGCCACATGGGGACCCGGAACGTCGCGTCGATCTCGCGGGACTTCGTACAGCCCACCTAGGCAGGGCAACCCTCCACCTCTGAAGGGCCTTCGGCTCTTCCCGCGAAACCTCGCTGACGGGTCAGCCTGCTACCGCCCGCGATGCGCAACAGGCTTCAGAGGCCGAGGTAGCGATCGATGATCCAGTCGCGCATGCCGCGTTCGTGGACGATCTCACCGCCCACCATGGTGAGGCGTACCCTCACGTCGTGGATCGCGTGGGGATCGACCTCGAAGAGGTTCGCGCCCAGTACGATCAGGTCGGCCCGCTTGCCGACCTCGATCGACCCCACTTCGTCTTCCAACCGAAGCTGGAAGGCGGCATCCAAGGTGTAGCCACGCAGCAATGTCTCGAGATCGAGCCGCTGCGCCTCTCCGCCGAGCACCTCGCCCTCTGGATTGCCGAAGCGCTGGCGCGTCATGCCAGTCTCGATGTTGTGAAGCGGGGAGATTCCCCGGATCGTGCCCGAGGCCGGAAAGTCGCTGCCGAAGGTGACGCGAACTCCGTCTCGTACGAGCGGCGCGAAGCGTTCGAGGCGTGCCACGCGCTCCGGACCGAGGGACTTCGCCGTTGCCGGGCGAGGCGGCACGTGCCACACGGGGGTCGCCTGCACGATGACGTCGAGCGGTGCGAAGCGTGGCAGATCGTCGTCGTGGATCAGTTCGACGTGACAAAGGGTGATCCGCGTGCCCGTGTCCCCGTTCGCCTTTCGTGCGGCCTCGACTGCGTCCAGCGCTTGACGGATCGCGCGATCGCCGATCACGTGAATGTGGATGTCGATACCGGCGGCGTCGACCCGGGTGACGAAACTGCTGAGCTCGTCGCGCTCGAGCAGGACCCCTCCTCTGTTGTCGGGTTCACCCACCCAGTGCTCCAACATCGCGGCCGTGCGCGCTTCGATGGTGCCATCGTTGTGGATCTTGATGCTTCCGACACGTACGCGTTCCGTCGAGTAACGGCTCCGCTGCGCGATAAAGCGATCGACGGCGTCGGCGACCTGCTTAGGATGCTGGATCATGTGGGAACCCACGACCCGAAGGGGGAGGCGACCTTCGCGATCGAGCCGCGCAAGTGCCTCGAAGCCGACCGGCTCGAAGGCGGACATTCCGGCGTCGAAGATCGCCGTAACACCCACGGACGACCACAGTGCGAGGAGCGGCCCGGCGCCCTCTACCGTGCCATCGACGGTAACCGTTCCGAGCTTCGCCAGCGCGGGCATGAAGGTCTGCGACTCGAGCATCCAGCCGGTGGGCTCCCCCCGTGCGTCGCGCTTGTAGTAGTGCGCACCCGGGATCGGATCGGGCGTGTCGCGGTCGATGCGGAGGACCTCGAACGCGCGGCTGTTGCCCCACGCACTGTGCCCCCCCTCATCCACGAGAATCACGGGGCGATCGGAGACCGCGGCGTCGAGCACGCGCTTGTCCGGCCCGTCCGGCCCGAACTGCGCCGCACCGAAACCGAAACCCATGACGACCGCGACATCGGGGTGCTTACGGGCGTACCGGGCGACAGCCTTCTTGATCGCGTCTGCATCATCGTCGGGGTCGATCTGGAGGCTGTCACTGCCGCCCCCCGCCGCCATCATCGGGTGGGCGTGCGCGTCGATGAAGCCCGGAAGCAACATGCGGCCGTGGAGGTCGTGCACGATCGTCTCGCGCCCTACGAACTCAAGCGCCCGCTGATCTTCACCCGCATAGGCGATCCGGCCTTCGGCGACGACGACGGCGCTGACCCACGGCTGCGCCGGGTCGAGCGTGTAGACAGCTCCGTCGACGAAGACATGGGCGGCCCCCGGGCCGTCGACCGGCGGCGAAGCGCAAGAACACAGTTGCGCTGCGATTGCCAGGGAGAGAGAGAACTTGGCGAGTCGCATGACTCGGGACGATACAGGAGCGCCGAGGTCAGGCCTACGCCACTTGGCAATCGAGACAGAGACCGAGCGAGCTCAGGCCGGGGCGACGGGAAGATTGATCGTGAAGCAGGCGCCGCCAAGTGGCGACACCTCGATCTCGATCGTGCCACCATGCTCTCGCACGATGTCGTAGGCGATGGAGAGGCCTAGCCCGACGCCTTCATCGGGCCCTTTTGTCGTGAAGAAGGGATCGAACAGGTGATCGCGGAGTTCTTCTGGAACGCCTGGCCCATCGTCGTGAACCCGGATCTGGGCACACCCGTCAACGGCCACGGTCTCGAGCAGGATCGAGCCAGCTGGGCGGTCGGACAGAACCTGTTTCGCATTGATCAGAAGATTCAACAGAACCTGTACGAGTCGCTCGGCTGAACCTTCGACCGGGGGCAGGCGGCCCAGATGGGTCTCGAGCCGGACGCAGTCGTTCTTGTGGAAGCTCGCCAGGCGCACCGCGTCTTCTGCCACTCTGTTCATGTCGAGGGGAACGTGGCGTGTTTCTGGGTCGCGCGAGAAGCGCCGCGTGCTCTCTACGATCTCGCCGATCCGGTCGAGTCCGTCGAGCATCTCTTCGAGCAGCTCGGGGAGTTCCGCGAGGTCTTTCGCCTGCTTTGGCTCAAAGACGTTCAGGCTCTCCTCCACGATGGCCGCGAGCCGCCTCAGATGCGTAACGTTCGATCTGAGATAGGCGAGTGGATTGTTGATCTCGTGGGCAACTCCCGCTGCGAGGATGCCGAGACTCTCGAGCTTCTGGGCACGCCCGACCTGGGCCGCCAGCCGGCGTCGCTCCTCCTCGTTCCGTTCTCTCTCGGACAGGTGTGCCCGAATCTGACTGACGATGCCTCCCCACGCGAGCAACAGCAGCGCCCCGCTGGCAAGAGCCAGTCCTGCGGCCTGGAATACCTGGACTCTGGATTTCGCCAATGCCTCCCGGATGTGCTCTCTGATCCCCGCGGTCATGATTTCCATGCCCTCGGCATAGGTCGCCTTGAGCGTTTCGTAGCGTTTGCTGAACAGGAGCGACGATGCTTCTTCGGACAGGCCGCCCCGCACCAGCTCGAATGCATGGTTTTCCATGGCTACGAGCTCACGATTGGCCATGTCGGTCTTCTCTGCCGCAGCTGCATGTGCCTTGGGAGCAATCTCGAAGGACTCGGCGATCGCCGAGTCGAGCATCGGCTCGTATCTTCGGTAGCGATCTTCCCATCGGACGTCCCCGGTCGCTACCGCCATGCGCGCCGACATCGTCAACACCTCGTCGAGATGGATGATCGAACCAATCAGCCGCTGAAGACGCAGCTCATGCTTCGAAACGTTCTCGAGTGCCTGCTGCAGACTCCAGTTCGTCCAGGTAACCAGTGCCATGAACACGAGTGTTGCGGCGACACCAAGGGGAAGTGCCTTCGCGGGAGAGTCGCCCAGCAACCTACTGAGGGCGCACGGTCGTGACTTCTCTACCGAAGTGTCCACTGTTCTGCCCCGTCCTCACTATCGAATCGGGAGTCGTCCCTATCGCAGCGCGCCACATCTCTCATCGGCCGATGGCGAGGTTGGCTGAATTGGAGCCTGCGCACCGGGCAAGGGGATGTCGGGCCCAAATGGCCCCATCTCCGCCGCGAGCCGTGCCGCTAGGGAAGTTCCTGCCCCCCTGCAACGCTACGCACTCGGCTAGCCGTCAGCGCGGCTTCTGCAGGAAGGGGTTGCTCTCGCGTTCGCGGCCAATCGTAGTGGGCTGTCCGTGGCCTGGTACCACCACGACATCATCACCGAGGAGCAGGAGCTTCTCGGATATCGAGCGCAGCAGAGTCGCGTGATCGCCACCGGGAAAGTCACTTCGACCAATGGATCCCTCGAAGAGCAGATCGCCTGCGATGATGATGCGATCGGCACGGTCGTAGAAAGCCACGTGTCCGGGGGTGTGGCCGGGGCAATGCAGAACTTCGAGCTCGACCTCGCCAAAGTGCACCCGATCCCCCTCCTCGAGCCAGCGATCGGGCGTGAAGCTCTTCGCACCTTGCACGCCCATCATCTTGCCCTGGACGGCCAGCGTACGAACCCAGTTCCGATCGGCGCTATGCGGCCCCTCGATCGTGACGCCGAAGCGCTTCTGCAGCGCGTCCACAGCGCCGGCGTGGTCGGCGTGAGCGTGGGTGACGAAGATCGCCTCGAGCTCGAGGCCGAGCTCGTCGAGCACCTCCACGATGCGCTCGACGTCCCCGCCCGGATCCACGACGGCCGCTCGACCCGTCTTCTCGCACGCGAGAATCGCGCAGTTCTGCTGCAGGGGAGTCACCGGAAGCATCCGCACCTTCATACGGAACTTATCGCTCAGCAGACCCGCGTCCGCTACCCCCTCATCTGCTGAGGATCCAGAGCAAAGCCTCCCCGCCTGGAGCCGGGATCACGCGGGACTTCGTACAGCCTGTCCAGGCTGGGCATCACCCCACCCCGGAAGAGTCTTCGGCCCCAGCGGTTGGCGCGAACTGATCGAACCTTGCTCCGAACGGCTCAGGCGCCAATCGCAATCCGCGAACCAGAAAACTCACTGCGTGATACATGCCAACCGTGTAGATCAGTTCGAGAATCTGCCGTTCGTCGTAGTATTGCTGGAGTGATCGATACGCGTCATCGCTCAGATCGTTTGTGCGGTGGAACTCGTCGCACATTCGGACGAGGCTCTGCTGCCGATCGTCGAAGACGGGGTCATCCCATTGGGCATTCACAGTAGCCGCCAGTACGTCTTCGCCGAGACCCAGCGGACGCCAGAATGCGGTGACATGGACGCCCCATTCGTACTCGGCTCCGCACAGAGCCGTCGTCCGATGAATGACGATTTCCCGATCCCGGATCGGAATGGGACCGCGATCGAGTACGCCCGCCCGCATGAAGCGCGGGAAGACACGCTCACTCCGTGCGAGTACCCGAAACAATTCGAGCGGCTCCATCCCCTCCGGCATGACGAGATCGAACATCTTCTGGTCTTCGGG
>JAAELW010000358.1 GCA_024226235.1 bacterium | reverse complement strand
GGTCCGGCATTGCCACTGCCGCAGAGAGGGCCACGGACGGGTGGCTCGAGACGGCATCCTCTACCGCAGGCCCGCTGATGTTCTTGCCGCCGCGAATGATGAAGTCTGCGGTGCGTCCGATCACGCTCAGGTAGCCGTCCGCATCGATGCGCGCGATGTCCCCCGTCAGCATCCAGCCATCTTCGGTGAAGAGCTTCGAGTTGGCGGCCTCGTCTCCGAAGTAGCCGCGACTCGTGAGCGGGCCCCGGCAGGCGGGCTGGCCCTCGCCGGTTCCAGTCACGTCGTTACCCGCGTCGTCGTAGAGGCGCACCTGCATGCTCTCGATCACTCGGCCCGCCGTGCGCAGGCGCTTTTCACGGCGATCCCGGGTGGTCGTGCCGCACAATGCACCGGTTTCATTCGATCCGTAGAACTGCAAGACGGAGGCACCGGTGCGTTCCTCGAATTCGGCGGCCCGTTCGTAGGGGACGGCTTCGCCGCCTGTGAAGAGCACGCGAAGTGAGGACAGGTCGACGTTCGCAAGCTCCGGCGCGTTCAACATCATGATGAACTGGGTACTGACGGCCGCCAGGACCGTCACGCGATGGTTTTCGATGGCTCTCAGCATCGCACCGGCTTCGAATCGCTCCATCAAGACCGTCGGGGCACCTAGCAAGGTTGGTGTGAAGTGCGCCGTCCACAGGCCGAAGCCGAAGGGCGCCGGCAGGCCACTCATGAAGACATCGTCTCCGGTCATCTCGCCGGCTTGGACGGCCAGTTCATGGAAGTGGTGCCAGCGCGCCTGGTGGTGGGTCACGCATTTGGGCAGGCCAGTCGTTCCGGATGTCGAGTTCAGCAAGAAGAGATCGTCCGTGCCGAGGCTGCGCTCTCGATCCGTCAGAAGGCCAGCTTCCCGTAGCGCCGGCTCGCTCGGATCCAGCTGTCCCAGGATCGGAACGAAATGGGCGATTCCGAGCTCCGTCGCGAGAGCCGCCATCTCGCACCCACGATGGACTGGCCGAGCGATCAGCGCGCGCGCACCCGCCAGCCGCAGCAGGTGCAGGATTTCCTCTTCGCCGGCTCGCGGTCCGATCCCGACCACGACGACACACGCCTTTTCGCAGCCGATGAATGCCGCGTGTACGCCGGGCCCGTCCGGAAGCACGATGCCCACCCGATCGCCGGGGGCCAGGCCAATCCTGACGAGATGCGCAGCGAGGTGGTCCGATCGGCTGGCGTAGTCGCTCCAGCTGAAGGTTCCATGGTCGCCCAGGAAGGCGGGGTCGTCCGGCCGGATGCGCGCTAGCCGATCGACTACCGAGGCGAGGGGGAGCATAAGCTCGATCGTCCCCGCTTTAGCATGGCTTCGCCAGTCGCTCGATCGTTCCCGGTTTGGCATGGCTTCGCCAGTGGATAGCTGGCACCATGCGGAGCTTCAGAAGGAGTTCGATCATGACCGCCATCGAAGAGCTGTTGGATGCCGCTCGGGAGATCCAGCCGGAGGTCGTCGATCTTCGGCGTCGAATCCACGCCGAGCCGGAGCTGGGCCTCGACTTGCCGGCGACCCGCGAGAAGGTGCTCGCGAGCCTCGACGGACTTCCCCTCGATATCGCGCTCCACGAGAAGACGAGTGGGATCGTCGCCACGTTGCGGGGCGATCGCCCCGGGCGAAAGGTGCTGTTGCGCGGCGACATGGACGCGCTGCCGATGCCCGAGGATACGGATCTGCCCTTCCGCTCCACACGGGAAGGTGCGATGCATGCCTGTGGCCACGATGCGCACACCGCGATGCTCGCCGGTGCCGCTCGCCTGCTCGCCGATCACCGCGATCGGTTGGAGGGTGAGGTCGTGTTCATGTTCCAACCCGGCGAGGAGGGTTTTGCCGGAGCCCGTTCGATGATCGAGGAGGGTGCACTCGAGGGTTGTGAGGCCGCCTTCGCACTGCACGTCACACCGATCTTGCCACCGGGAACATTCGGTACCCGGTTGGGTGCGGTGATGGCCTCGGCTGATTTCTTCCATATGGCCGTGAAGGGGAGTGGTGGCCACGCTTCAATGCCCCACGACTGCGTAGATCCGATTCCGGTTGCTTGCGAGATCGTCCAGGCCCTGCAGACCTTCATTACCCGCCGCATTCCGGCAACTGATCCGGCGGTGCTGACCGTCACCCAGATTCACGGGGGTACAGCAGGAAATGTGATTCCGGAAGAGGTGACGCTCCAGGGAACGCTGCGTGCACTCTCCGAGGCCTCGCGCGAGCTGGCCCAGCAGGGGATTCGCCGGATTGCCGAGCAGGTGGCGCGAGCACACGAGACCGAGGCGGACGTGCAGATCCTGAACGGGTATCCCGTCACCTCGAATGACGGCCGCGCAGCGCGTATGATGCTCGATGTGGCTGGTGAGATGATGGACGGCCGTGCGATCGAGTTTCCGCATCCGGTGATGGGTGCCGAAGATTTTTCCTTCGTGTTGAACGAGATCCCGGGAGCGATGGGTTTCCTGGGCGTGCGACCCTCGGGCGAAGGGCCGGCGGCGCCCTGTCACTCGAACCGCATGTTGCTCGACGAAGAGGGCATGGTGTACGGAACGGCACTCCACGTGGCGGTCGCGATGCGGATGCTCGAGACGGGATTGCCCGGCTAGGGCAGAAAGGGAGGCAAGGCGTGCGGGCAGTTCGTATTGGTGAGAAGGGCATCGAGGTCGTGGAGATCGAGGCGCCTCGCGGAGAGGGCGTACGGGTAAGAGTGCGCGCAGCCGGAATCTGTGGCACCGATCTGCATCTGATCTCCGGACCCATGCAGCCGACGGTCACGCTGGGCCACGAGATCGCCGGTGTGACCGATGACGGAACGCCGGTCGCGGTCGAGCCGCTCTCGCCGTGCCTGGATTGTCCGCCCTGTCGTTCGGGGCAGTACAACCTGTGCGAGACGGGCCCCATGATCATTCACGGCGTCGTTCGCGAGGGCGGAATGGCCGACGAGATGCTCGTTCCGGAGCGCGCCCTCGTGCCGCTCGCCCACGGCCTCGATCCGTCCAATGCGAGCCTCGTCGAGCCCTTGGCGGTCGCCCAGCATGGTCTGCGGTTGGCCGGGCAACACGCCGGTCAGCGGGTGTTGGTCGTGGGCGCGGGTCCGATCGGGCTGCTGGCGGCCTTCGCCGCCCGGGTGGGAGGCGCCGAGGTGGATGTCGCAGCACGTCATGACCACCAGCGCGAAGTGGCCGAGCGGCTCGGCTGCGGCGAGCCCGCGGGCAGCTATGACCTGGTCGTCGAGGCCGCCGGCACGGAGAGCGCGACCACCGCGGCTGTCGAAGCGTGCCGGCCGGGAGGTACGGTGGCTCTGGTCGCCTCCTATTGGGATGGACGGCTCAACTTCCCGGCATTCGCGATGTGTCTGAAGGAGATCCGCATCGTTCCCGCATCGCTCTACTGCGCCCACGGTGCGATGCGCGATATCGACGTGGCGGCGGGTCTGCTGGCTCGGCATCCAGAAGTCTCCGAGTTGCTGATCACGCACCGGTTCCCACTCGATGCCGCGCCCGAGGCGTTCGAAACCGCCGGCCAGCGAGCGACCGGCGCAATCAAGGTAGTCCTCGAGCCGTAGGAAGAACGTCCCCGTTTCCTAGGCGCTGCTGGTCTGGATGCTGCCGAGCCAGGAGTATGCCCGCATGTGGCTGGAGTTATGCTGGCCGTATCTTGCCGGATCGCCTCGAAGGGGGTGGTCGCCCAGCCAGCGTTCGAGGAGTTCGCGCTCGCTTTCCAACGGTTGCTCGGAGAGCTCGCAATCGCGTCCGAAAATCAATGTCGAGCGGCGCTCGGGATCGTAGGTGGGCCAACGGGGCAAGCGCTCGTGGCCGGGCGAGCCGTGGCGCACGAACCCGATCCAGGCGTGCTGTAGCCGGCGCGAGAGTTTCCCCGCTCTTGGTGAGAGTCCGGTCAAGGGCCGTGCAATCGGGTGCGAGGTCGAACCGAAGACGAAGGGAATCTCGATGGCGTGGCAGGCGCCGATCGCGCGGCGCAGTACGGGTGCTCGCCAGGTGAAGAGATAGGTGTAGGCAATGCCGCCTCCTGCGTGCTGCGCCTCGGCCAGGCGGTTGGAGGGGTGGTGAAAGATGCGGGCACTCTGGAAGGCGCTCCATACATTGGCCGGATGCGCTGCCACGGAGCGATCGCCCAGGGCCTCGCGGAATTGCCGTGCGGCGGCCTCCACCCGGGGCGCATGGGGCAGACTCGGCAGCACCTCCCTGAACCGATCCTCCAGGTCTGCTTGCCTGAAGCGTCCCAGACCCTGATCCATCACCCGGAACAGTCGCCACTCATCGAGCGTGGAGCCGGTCACGATCGGGATGTCTGCGGCCTCGCCGGCCCGCAATGCCTCGAGCGGCTGGCGCGGGATCAGATCACCGTCGACAGCGGGCAGCAGCACCATCAGGTTTCTGAGGTTGGAAGCCCGGGTCAGGACCGCGCGCTGCGCTGCGAGGATCTGGCCGAGAGGGATCTTGGCGAGGGAGGCCGGAGTCGGTCTTGGCAGGCCGAGTTCCTGGAGGAAGATCTGGGCAACATCAGTTGCCTCGTCTCGGTCGATCACGTGATCGGCGGCGCCGCTCTGGCAGATCGCACGATGGAAGAGGGGGCGCGCTCGTGGGGTTCCCAGCAACGTGCCGACACTCATCCCGCCGGCGGATTGCCCGAAGACCCCGACATTGCCGGGATCGCCACCGAAGCGCTCGATGTTGTCGCGTACCCATTCGAGCGCCGCGATCTGATCCCGGATACCGACGTTCGTTGCGCCTTCGAGGCCCTCGAAGCCCAGCAGGCCAAGGTGCGAGAAACCGAGCACACCGAGCCGGTAGTTGATCGAGACCACGACCACGTCGCCGCGCCTGGCCAGCGCGGCGCCATCGTAGACCCCGGTCGAGCCCGACCCCACCAGGAAGCCGCCGCCATGGATCCAGACGAGTACCGGACGATGGGCATCATCGGCGGCCGGGGTCCAGACGTTGACGGAGAGGCAATCGTCTCCGAGCGGGCCCGCCGCCGCATTGATCCACGAGAAAGCCGGTAACGAGAACTGCGGCGCTGCCGGACCGGCCTGCCGGGCATCCCGAACGCCCGCCCAGGGCTCTGGCGGATTCGGGGGAAGGAAGCGCAATGCACCCCGAGGCGCTGCCGCGAACGGCACGCCTTGAAACGAAACCACCCCCCCCAGGTCTCGCCCCCGGACATGGCCCGAGAGCGTTTCAGCAACTGCTTGCACCACGGCTTCGACCCAGTGTACTCCGATCGTGCCGCACCGTGTCAAGTACCGATCGGCCCCAATGGGCAAAAACGAGCCCGGTTCTCCCCCGAACACACCACCTCGTTTCAGCGCAAGATGGCTCCCAACTCGGGTGTTCGAATCGGGAATCAACAACGCGGGGAGAACCCAGGGCCCGCGGAACCCGCGCCGCAACTCAACCGGTGAGTACGTCGGTCGACTTCAGGTCGAGGCTGGTCCTCGGCTCGTTCTCATCTTGCGGTCACATCAGTCGCTGGCGGCGTCAAGGAATGCGGGCGCTTCTCCTCCGCCATGGAGCAACAGACTGGCTCCGGTGACGTAGCTGGCCAGCGGCGAACAGAGGTAGACGCATACGTCGCCGACTTCTTCCGGCGTGGCGAGGCGGCCGAGCGGGACTGTACCCGCGACGCGTGCCAGACCCGCCTCGTCACCGTAGTGAAGGTGGGATTGTTCCGTGCGAACCATTCCTGCCGCTACCGCATTCACTCTCACCCGCGGTGCCCACTCGACTGCCAGGGATTGCGCAAGGGAAATGAGCCCCGCCTTTGCGGCACCGTAGGCGGCGGTTCCCGGGGAAGGTCGGAGGCCGGATACGCTGGCGATCATCACGATCGAGCCGCCTTCCGGCTGGCCCTGCATCGCAACGTTGGCCTTCTGGGCGAAATGGAGCGGTGCCATCAGGTTCAGCGCGACGATCTTCTCGTGGAAGCGAGGAGAAGCCTCTGCAGCGTCTGCGAACGGGGCGCCGCCGGCGTTGTTCACCAACACGTCGAGCCGGCCAAAGCGCTCGATGGCCCCTTCGACGACCGCTTCGATCGCGTCCACATCGCGCACGTCGGCTGGGATGAACACAGCCGAGCGGCCGCCCGCGTCCGGCAGCACGTCGGGCTCATTGCGTCCGCAGACGATCACATCGGCGCCAGCATCGAGAAAACGCTGGGTGATGCCGCGCCCCACGCCCCGGCCGCCCCCGGTCACGATGGCGACCTTGCCCTGGAGATCGATTTCGATGGCCACGCTCGTTCCCCTAGCCCTGTTCCGAGATGAATCTCATTGCGAGCAGTGTAGCTCGGAGGCGGTGCGGTGATCACTTCAGGTTGGCAACGGAAGGGGACGGGTGGGAGCAACAACGTGGCAGCCGTTTCGAGACGGCTTGCGCAGACGAACCGCTCCTACTTCATCGACAACACCACGACCGAAATGGCTCTGACGAGGGTGCTCCACGATTGGTTGGCATAGCGGTGGGGAAAATGGCCAGGGAATTGGATCAGCTGCTGCGCATGAAGGCGCACCTCGTCGTCGGCGATCGTGAGTGTCGCCGTCCCCGAGAGAACCAGGAAGAACTCCTGCGAACCACGCGGATGTGGGCGCCCAACCGAATCGCACTCAGGATCGAGTTCGATGCGTTGGATCTGCACGCCTCTCGTGGCGATCGGCGTGAGCAACCTCGCACGGTATCGGCCCTCATCGCTCTGGATCTCATTGACTCCTGCCGTGTCGACCACGAAATAGCGCTGCCCTGGCTGTGCCAGCACCAGATCGTCCAGCGAAGAGTCGAGGGCTGTGGCCACCGCCAGTACGCTGTCCAACCCCGGGTTTGCCCCCCCGTGCTCCATGCTCGCCAGGGTGGCACGAGGGAGGCCAGCCATATCGGCCAGCTTCTGTTGTGTGAACCCTGCTGCCTTGCGTAGATGTCTCAGATTCGCGGCCAGATGATCTAGGCGATTTGTGCTGCTGGTCGGCATGAACGCCAGAATATCAGAATTGCTGACGATAATTCTATCAACAGCGACATCGGGGAGTACGACGGCGGGATACAGTTCCCGGCGCTTGCCGACCGCGGGGCTCCGAATTCGCGGAATGTCCCGAATCGGAAATCCCCATGGGGACAGGCAAGGCCAACTCCCATCTTTCCACGACCGGAGGACCCGAAATGACCTCACTCGTCACCCGAGAAGCCCCTGATTTCACCGCCAAGGCCGTACTCGCGGACAATGCGATCCAGGAGGATTTCAGGCTTTCGGCTCTGCGCGGCAAATACGCGGTGCTCTTCTTCTACCCGCTGGATTTCACCTTCGTCTGCCCGTCCGAGATCATCGCTTTCGACAGGAAGCTCGACGACTTCAAGCAGCGCAATTGCGAAGTCATCGGATGCTCAGTCGACTCCCATTTCACTCACATCGCGTGGAAGAACACGAAGCTGGAAGACGGAGGCATCGGGATGGTACGCTTCCCGCTCGTGGCTGACCTCACCAAGACCATCGCTCGCGAATACGGTGTTCTGGTCGATGACGAAGTCGCCCTACGGGGCCTGTTCTTGATCGACAAGGACGGTGTGGTTCGCCATGCGCTGGTCAATGATCTGCCGCTCGGACGCAACGTCGACGAAGCGCTGCGAGTCCTGGATGCGCTCCAGTTCAGTGAAGAGCACGGAGAGGTCTGCCCGGCCAATTGGCGCGCCGGAGAAGACGCGATGGTGCCCACCGCGGAGGGGGTCGCGAGCTACCTGGCCAAACACAGCAGCTGATAGGGGAACGACCGTGATAGAGCTTCCCAAGCTTCAGTATCCGATGGATGGGCTCGCGCCTCACATTTCCGAGGAGACGCTCGAATACCACTACGGAAAGCATCACGCGGCCTACGTCAGCAAGCTGTACGCTGCGATCGAGGGGACCCCCGATGCGGGGAAGTCACTCGAAGAGATCGTCCGATCTGCTTCCGGGGGTCTGTTCAACAACGCAGCCCAGGCCTGGAACCACTCCTTCTATTGGAGCTGTCTATCCCCGGACGGTGGTCGCGAGCCGTCAGGAGCATTGGCCGAGGCCATCGTCCGCGATTTCGGCTCGGTCGCCGAATTCCGGCAGCAGTTCAGCGATCGTGCACTGACCACCTTCGGCTCTGGATGGGCATGGCTGGTGAAACGCACGGACGGTGGCCTGAGTATCGAGAGCACTGGCAACGCGGATACTCCCATCACCGGCGATGCCACGCCGGTCCTCGTTTGTGATGTGTGGGAGCACGCCTACTACATCGACTATCGGAATGACCGCGCGAAGTACATCGCAGCATTCTGGAAGTTGGTCGACTGGGGATTCGCTGCGAGTCAGTTCGGCTGAGGGGGCTGGTTGTGGGGATCGTGCGTCGGGTCCGGATGTTCGAGACAGCACACGGGTCGGGTTGAGGAACACAGATGGAAAATAGGAACATTCTGTTCGCTGCCATCGTGGGTTTGCTCGTCGCCCTGACTCCAGCCCTGGCTGGGAGTGAGGGGCGCGGCAAGCAGCTCTACCAGCTCTGCACTCAATGCCATGCTGCAGATGCAACCGGAAACCCAGCGGTCGGAGCTCCTGCCATCGCCGGCCTCGGGCAATGGTATATCGAAGCCCAGCTCGAGAAGTTCAAGACGGGCTATCGGGGGCGTCACCCCGAAGACCTGCCTGGGATGCGGATGCGTCCGATGGCTCTCACGTTGCTCGGCGAGGGCGATGTCGAGGCGGTTGCGGGCTATGTCGCGGGCCTGTCGCCCAACAAGCCGGAGCAGACGCTGGACGCTGGGGACATCACCAGGGGCAGCGAGCACTTCAAGGTCTGTCTGGCTTGTCACGGTCCGGAGGCCGCAGGCAATCAGCAGATGAACGCTCCGCGCCTTGCCCTGGCGAACGACTGGTACCTCCTCGCACAGCTACAGAATTTCAGGGAGGGCCGTCGCGGGGTGGATCCCGGGGACGCTTCCGGTCTCCAGATGCGCGCGATGGCACTCACTCTTCCCGACGACCAGGCGCTCGTGGATGTCGTTTCATACATCATGACGCTCGCCGATGGATCCTCGGAGTAGGGATCCGATTGAGCAATCAACGCCGGTCTGACAACGCAGAACCGATCGATGGAGATGAAGACATGACCTCTGGGCACCGGATTGCCGACATCTC
>JAAELW010000357.1 GCA_024226235.1 bacterium | reverse complement strand
TCGCCGCCGGGGCGGGGAGGGTCGGCGTGGTGGCTTCGGCTCGCATGGGCTCGTCCAAGTTCACTGGCTCCTTGCTCATTTGGGCGGCGGGTTCAGGAGAAAACCGGCAAAAGATCACCCGGGGGGGAGAATGACTCCAAGTCTGGTGCACTGACCGGCCCGATATCTTCTTACGTCTCCACGCGCATTTCCAGAACTTTTTTCGACATCCGAGTCAATTCTAATCCCGCGGGGGTTCACGCCCACGCCAAAGTTCCCCCACATCTCTTGCTGCCATGGCCACAGCGCCTTGAAATCGTCAAGGGCTGACGAAGATGACCTCGAGTCCCAGATCTGCGACCCGGAACGGCACCGAGCCGAAACGGGCCGACAGTGCCCGGGTGTGCCCCCGGCGGATCCCCGAAAACGGGAGTCGGCCGCTGAGCTGCTCTCCGTTCGGTCCGTGCAGGATCACTCGCAGCAGGCCCTGCTCGAGGATCCGGGAGGTGCCGTTGGTCAAGGTGAAGTCGATCCGCAACGCCTCTCCAGTCCGCTTCACGTCTCCCAGCCGCCAGGTCAGCTCGCCGCTGCGCTGATGGACCGAGCGGCTCAGCGGTATGCCGTGCTCTCGATCTTCGATCGACTCGATGGGCAGAAAGGTGCTCCCGCAACTCGAGCAGCTCAGGCTGAAGACCAGCTGCAAGGCCATCGCGCGAGACCTCGACATGGCGAGATCCTACCGCCGATTCTCCCGGGCCCCGAAGGTCTGCTGTGGCTGGCGTGGCTCGTGTGGCTGGGTTAGTACTGACCGGTCAGTACCCGCTCGCGCCCCGAGCAACACTGTTGCCTGCTTCCAGTCGCCAGTCCGAGTCCAGCCGGTCCCCGCGGCCGGCGCGCTGCGAGCGTCGCGGGCAGATCCTGCGCGGTGCCCGGGAGGCCTGTCTCGAGCGCGGCCTGGCTGCCGTGCGAATGGAGCAGATCGCCGCTCGGGCACACGTCTCCAAGGGCACGCTCTACAACCACTTCGAGAGCCGTGAGGATCTTCTCCTGACGATGCTGGAGGACCTGCTGCAGGTTGGAACCGAGATCGTCGCCGGAGCCGCCCGGGCCGAGCCGGATCCGGGTCGCTCCCTCGACCGCAGAATCGATGCGCTGATCCAGGTGGTCGGATTCCAGGTGCAGACGGCACCGCTTCTCCACCAGGCCTGGGCCCTGGTTGCGGAGGCACCGGCGTTGGAGGAGCGGTTTCGGGAGGCCATGCGCCACTTCTTCGAACTGTGGGCTTCGTCGACCCGAGAAACCCTGAAGGCCGGTCAGGCCAGCGGAGCCTTCCGCCGGGACGCAGATGTCGAGGCGTTTACGTCAGCATTGCTCGCATTGGTTTCGGGCTCGATCTTTCGGGGCACATTCGATCCCGCCGCCGCCGAGCCCCAGCGCCTGCGTGCCGCATTCGATGCGCTCTTGAATGAGCGCCTTCGCACAGTTCCCTCTGCCCCTGTTGGAGAG
>JAAELW010000356.1 GCA_024226235.1 bacterium | reverse complement strand
CGGCCCGTACCCGCCCGCTGCTGCGTTGCGCCTCCTCCGAGACTTGCAGCGAACGCGTACGCACCGACCAAAATGCCGCACAAGAGTGAATCACACCACTAGGGCTCACAAGGGCACGGATCCGGAGTGCACGTACCTCCGGCGCAGGTGAAGGTTCCCGTGAAGTCGATGCCCCCTTCCAGCTCCGCGCTGGAGGCGATCACGCTTCCCTCGTTGATGAAGTCGGACTCGACGGTGCCGTAGCCGATCACGCTGCCCATGTTGTGGATCTCCCCGCCGCGCACGGTGCCGCCATGTAGCACGAGAGTGCCCTCGACGATCCAGTCTTTCTGCACCTCGAGCACGGCGCCTTCACGGACGTGCACCGTTCCATCGAAGCCGTCGAGCGCGCTCGAGCCGATGTCGCCCTCGATCACGAGGTGCGCGTTGGGCTCGACATAGGAGTCGAAGTAGACGCCGGGGGCTCCCACTCGCTCGCCGTCCCAGATGTAGGAGGCCACGCCGAGGATCGTCTCGCTCGCTCCCGGATAGCGGTAGACATGGGCGTCTCCCACCTGGATGACGGTGCCGCTTCCGCTGGAGGAGGTCCCGCCGAAGTAGTCGGACTCACCCTCGAGGTGTAGCGGGTTGCCGTAGCTCACCATCGCGACTCCGTTCGGCCACCAGCTGATTGCCCCGCCGGTGGCGCCCACGTAGCCGTTCTCCCAGACCTGGTCCCCGTCGAGATCGAAGGACATGTCGATCCCCTCACCGAAGAAGTCCAGGCCCCCGTTCTCGGCGATGATCTTGCCGTTGTTCACCAGCTCACTCAGAGCGAACCGTGTACCTGTTCGGGGAGACGAGGGTGAACGGCCGGTGGGCGTCCGCCCACGGATCCTCGCAGGTGCTGAGCCCGATGGAGTGGGAGGAGATCGGGTCGTACCAGAAGAAACGCACATCCACATCGCGCGATACGCCGGGGAAGATCAGCTCCCATTGGGCCGCGGCCGCATTCATCATCTGCGTCAAGCACTCTCCATCCTCGTCCCAGCTCGGTGGATCCGAGCGGTTGGGCTGATACTCCAGATGGAAGTTGAGCTGCGCCCGCGCCGGCGGCCCGGATCTTGTTGAGGCGACTGCTACTCCGCGGTCGCCTCCTCGCGCTTCGTGCCCGACCCCGGCGCGTGCCGGCGCCTGGCCTCCGCCCCCCCCCCCCCAGTGCGCCGTGTACACTGGCGCCCAGGTCGAGTCCGCGGCGCAGCCGCGTCTTCACGGTGTCGGCCGAGAGCCCCTCACGCATCGCGATCTCACGCGGCGGAAGGTCGTCCACCGCTGTAAGTCGTTGTCGTAGAACAGTCGGGAAGACTTGCGGCAGGTGCCCGGTAGGTACTCGGTAGTGATCTGACCGCTTCGTTTCCCGTCTCGGATCGACCCTACCGCGATGCCACTGATTGGGCTACCCGGAGTCCGCGCTAGAAAATGCGAACTCGTATCTCGCCGCGCCCAATCGCGCGGGTTAGGTTTCGGGTACTGATTCGCCCGGGGTCGGCTTCGACCGGGCGGGACCGAGCTACTCGGTCGTACCACTCTAAGACTTACTCCAAAGGACTCTGACCAAACCGGCGTCGCGCTTCCGCGTGCTCGATGCCCTGCGTTGGAGTTCAACGTGAGCAAGCAACCTACCCTCGCCCCCGTATCGGGCGAAATCCTGACCCGCGAAGAGGTGGCCGTACTTCTTCGGGTTCACGTCGCAACCCTCGACCGCTGGCACGCGGACCGAGAGGGACCGCCCCGCCACCAGCCCGGAGGGAAGCGCGCCCGCGTCTTCTACCTTCGCACCGAAGTTGAGGCCTGGGCCTTCGGAGGTGCAGCGTGAAGTGCATCGGTATCAAGCAGTTCGCGAAGCGCTGCGGCGTCTCGGTGCGGACCCTGGAGCGGGAGAAGTCGGAGGGCAAGCTCCCGCCGCACCGCG
>JAAELW010000355.1 GCA_024226235.1 bacterium | reverse complement strand
GCCGCAACGGCATGTCGATCGCGACCTCTTCAGGCGCACAGCCCACGATGTTCGAGATCAGGCGCGGCCCCTCCTCGAGTTCGACCAGGGCCACGACGTAGGGTGCCGGCATCCCCGGATGGTAGGTGCGCCGATAGATCACGAAACTCTCGACCCGCCCGCGCCCTGAAACCTCGCGGGACTCGAGACGCGGAGACCAGCACTCCGGACAACACGGGCCGGGTGGAAGAAAGAGGTACCCACAGGCTTCACAGCCCGAAACCTCGAGCACGCCTCTGCGACAGGCCTCCCAGAACGGAGCGCGAAGTGCATCCGGCTCCGGCACGGGCGGCTGCTGATCAACCATCTGCAGGGCTCCCGAGCACGAGGGTTGCGTGGGTGTTCATGCCGAGCCCGTGTCCCGAAACGAGCGCAGTGCCCGCATCCCGCACCTGGCGCTCACCGGCCTCACCGCGCAGCTGACGCACGGCCTCGATCACGTGGAGCATGCCGCCACCGTAGCCCTCGGCCAGAAGCCCGCCGCTCGGATTCACCGGCAGGCTACCGCCGGGCCCGATCCGGCCGCCCTCGACGAAAGGCCCCGACTCCCCCTTCTTGCAGAAGCCGTAGTCTTCGATCTGAAGCAGCACGACGATCGTGAAGCAGTCGTAGAGCAGTGCCAGATCGATGTCCGATGCCGCGAGCCCGGCCCGGCCCAGGGCCTTGGGGCCGCAGCGGGCCGCCGGCAGCGTGTCGAAGTGGCCGGGCGATGTGTAGGTGGACAGGCTGTGGGCCTGGGCATGACCCAGGATGGGGACGGCAGGGGCTCTCAGATCTGCGGCTCGCTCCTGCGTGGTGACCAATACCGCTGCAGCTCCATCCGAAACGAGGCAGCAATCGAGTTTGCGCAGAGGCTCGACCAGCAGATCGGAAGCGAGATACTGCTCCATCGAGATCGATTGCCTTTTTTGAGCGTGCGGTGTGCGAGCCGCGTGAGCTCGCGCCGCAACGGCGACCTCCCCCAGCTGCTCCGTTCGGGTGCCGTAGCGGTGCATATGACGCTGTGCGGCCAACGCGTGCAGGCCCACCGCGCCGAAGAAGCCAAACGCCGCCTCGTCGCCGCGTCCGTATTGGTAGGAGCCCGGGCTCGACAACGGACTGTCCCCGTACACACATAGGCACGTCTCACACAGCCCGGCTTCGACCGCGAGGGCGGCTCGCTCGACGATCGCAACGCTACCTGCACCGCCCAGGAGCTCCGAACCCGTGTAGTCGGGATCCAACCCCAGCTGGGCGCCGAGCCGCAGGAAGTGCGGTGTGATGCCGTCGAGGATGCCCTGGCTGGGGCCGGGATCGGTCAGCAGCCCATCCACATCCGCAGGCCGAAGTCCGGCATCGGCCACGGCCGCCGCTGCGGCTTCGCCCTCCAGATGCCACGCCGTGCGTCCCGCCAACTTGCCGAAATCGGTGTGGCCGACGCCCGCAATGACGGCCCGACGGGTCATGCAGGCCCTGCAGGCATGCGGTGCTTGGCGATGATCTCCCGCATGATCTCACTGGTGCCCGCGCCAATGCCCCAGTTCTGCACGCCACGGGAGCAGCGCGCCACGTAGTTCTCCTCCATGAAGCCATAGCCCCCGAAGGCGTGGGCACAGTCGAGGACGAGTCCGCGAACCAGATCGGCACCGAAGAGCTTCGACATGCTGACCGTCAGATCGCCTTCACGGTCACCGGCCGCCAACTGCTCGGCCGCCCGGTAGGTGAGAGCTCGTGAGGCTTCGAGCTTCGCCATCCAATCCGCCATCCGATGCCGCCAGACCTGCATCGATGCGATCGGACGTCCGAAGGCCTTGCGCTCTGCAAGATAGGAGAGTGTCTCACCGAGCACGTCGTCACAAAGCGCGTTCATCATCACGGACAACACGAGACGCTCGCCCTGGAAAGCACCCATCACATAGCGGAAGCCGCGGCCCTCTTCTCCGATGAGATAGCGGCGGGGGATGCGGACGTCGTCGAAGAAGAGTTCGGCGGTATCGCTCGAGTGAAGATCGACTTTCTGAAGGCGCCGGCTCACCTGGAAGCCCTTCGCATCGGTGGGACAGACGACCAGGCTCACCCCATCGGGGCCCGGCCCGCCCGTGCGGACCGCAAGCGTCACGAAGTCGGCGCGGGCTCCGTTCGAGATGAAGATCTTCGAGCCGTTGATGACGTAGTCGTCACCATCGACGGTCGCGGTCGTCTGGAGTGAGGCCACATCAGATCCGCCGCCGGACTCCGACACCCCGAGAGCGGCGATGCGCTCGCCCTTGATGGCCGGTACCAGCCACTCTTCTCGGAGTGCATCGCTTCCATGAGCGTGAATCACCGCAGTGGCCATTTCGCACTGCACGAGCAGCCCGACCACACAGCCGATGTCACGACCGCGCACCAGCTCCTCGACGAGAATCACCGTGTACCAGTAGTCGAGCCCACTTCCGCCCCATCGGGGGTCGAAGCGAACGCCCAGCAGGCCAAGCTCCCCCGCCTTGCGGAAGACCTCGTCCGGGAAGAAGCCCTCGGCCTGCCACTTCTCCGCAAACGGCCGGATCTCCTCGGCTGTGAAGCGCCGCACGCTCTCGCGGAAGGCCTCGTGCTCCTCGGTCCAATTCGGGAATGCCATCGCTATCTCCTCGTCGACCCCTTCGCGATTCCGCGCGCGAAGACCTCGTCCATCAGCCCGATGATCTCATCGAAGTCATAGTCACCCTGGCCGGCGGTCTCCCGCTCGACCAGGAAGTTCCCCAAGTGGAACATCAGGTACGCAACGCGCTCTGGATCGATCGAGCGCAGCGTCCCCTCTGCGACCCCGCCCTCCAGCACGCGCCGCAGCAGGTCGATGATCCGCCGCTCCTGATCGCGCGTGAACGCATGCGCCACCTGCCCGAGACACATCTCCGAATCGCCGGACGACGCGAGCCGGAGGACCGGATTGCGGGAGTAGGTCTCGCGGGTCACTTCGACGATGCGACGAATCTTCCAGCGCGCACTCTCCGTTGCGTCGAGCACGGACTCGGCCTCGACAATGAAATCCTCGGCGTCCTGCTGCAACAGGCTGCCGTAGAGATTCTCCATGTTCCGGAAGTGCGCGTAGAGGGTCGTGCGAGAACAGCCCGCCTCGCGGGCCACCTCGTCCATCGTGGTCTTGCGCGGCCCGAACCGCAGGAACCGCTGGCGCGCAGCACTGAGGATCGTGGCTCGGGTGGCACTGGCCTGGGCGGACAGACGGCGGGCGGGCTCGTCACTCACGAGTCGCAAGTTAACAAACGTTGGCCATTTGTCAACTTGTCAGCCTTCGGTCGAGTATCCCCCGGTGAGATCGATGCTGAAGCCATGACTCTGCAGCAGATCCTTCGCAATCGTCAGCTGCTGGATCTCGTTGGTGCCGCCTCCGATCGTCCACAGCTTCATGTCGCGAAACAACCGCTCAGGTGCGTTCTCGCGGATATAGCCGGCGCCCCCCATCAACTGCACAGCGTCGAGCGCAACCTCGCAAGCCGCTTCGGTTGCGTACCACTTGGCTGCACTCACCTCGCGCTCACTCCCCGTGCCGTTGCGCTGCAACCAGATGAGTTTGTGAACGAGGTTGCGCACGTTCTCGTGCGCCACGCACATCCGTGCCAGTTTTTGCTGGATCAGCTGGAACGCAGCGATCGGCCGTCCGAACTGGATCCGACTCGTCGCATGGGCGACCGAGTCGTCCAGACAGCGTTCGATCACACCGAGGCACATCGCGACGACCGCCGCCCTCTCCGTGGCCAACGTTTGCTCTGCAGCGTCACGAGCCGGCTTCTCGGGATCTCCTAGCAGATGACTTCGCGGAACCCGGACCTCGTCGAGGAAGATCTCTCCCGTGGGTGAGGCGTGCATGCCCATCTTCTCCATCGCCGGCCCGGTCGCGAGGCCGGAGCTGGTCCTTTCGACGACGACCGGAAAGATCCGGGACTTGTCCCGCGCGCCCGCCCCGGATGACTCACCCTGCTGCAGCCGCGCATAGATCAGGAAGACGTCGGCCTCGGGTGCATTCGAGATGAAGGTCTTCGAGCCATGGACCACGACCTCGTCGCCGTCGAGACGCAGCGTGGTGCGCATCGCGAACGCATCGGACCCGGATTCCGGCTCGGTCAAGGCCCAGCAGCCGACCTTCTGCAGGGTCAATATCGGGATCGCGCAGCGCTCGATCAGGTCGGCGTCTCCCCGAGCCGCAATCGTCGCCCCACACCCCATGCTCGCGATGAAGCTCAGACAGAGCCCCGGGCTCACCCGCGCCAGCTCTTTCGAGAAGATCGCCGTCAACGCAGGGTCGCCGAGGCCCCCACCACCCGACGCTTCCGCCGCCGGTCGTTTTTCACGGGCCTCTGGCGCCCGCATCCTCGCAACCTTCTCGCGCAGCGGCCCAGCCAACAACTCCTCGAGACCGAACGCGTCCGACAGTCGACGCATTACGTCGAAGGCCGAGACCTTGCCGGACTCGAGATCCGCAACCAGCGGCTCGATCTCCTGCTCGCAATACGCCCGTATCGCCGTGCCGATCGCCTGGTGCGTCTCATCGAATTCGAACATGATGACCCTCCATGCTGCCCTCCGAAGTGAAGGCATCGGGCGGGCACGAACGGCCACCCCGGGACGACAATCGCGGTCCACCGACACAATGCAAGGCCCGCCCCTCCGACGGCCTCAGCCGGAAACTGCGGCTGACACCGGGAAAAGTTGCACGCCGCTGGGATCGAACAGGGCTCGGCCTCCAGCCGACTGGATCCGGGGAAGTGGCTACGGGAATCGCCGCGAACCTTCCTGCTAGCGCAGGCGTCTGCGCCCCACACCCAGCCCCACGAGTCCGATGCCGAGGAGGAGTGCGATTCCGGGCTCGGGTATCACGCTGACGGTCGATGAGGTGACCGTGCCGCGAAGATTGCCGAAGACATCGATTGCCCAGCCACCGCCCGCCCACCATTGCCCGGTGCCCAGATCGAGCTGGCCGTCCTCGGGATCATCGGCTCCATCGAAGAGGAAGAAGGTCGAAGGGTCGTTTCCGACCCAGTCGATATCACACGACGCGTTGCACGTTGCCTGAAAGCTATCGATGTCTTCGATCTGCTCCGCGGTGGCAGGCCCGTCAAACGCGATGGACCAGGTCGTGATCTGAGGTGATGCGCCCCAATCGTAGCCGCCGGACCCATCGCCGTACTCACCGGGATCGAGGACCAGAGGGGCGAGGTCCATCTCGAAGAGCCCGAGGACCGGGATATTGATCGCGTCGACGCCACCGCCGGAACCCGTTCGGCGATTGTGCTCGGTGGCAAAGCCTTCCCACTCGACTCGAAGGACCACCGCCGATGCGGGTTGAGTGATCAGGATGGCTGCCAACACGAGCAACAGGAACCTGATCGAATGTGCACGGGGCATGATCGGCGTCTCCCTCCGAATGGATCTACAGGGAAAGTGGCCGCGGCGACGGATCGGTGGCGACTGAATCGCTCGGAGGTTCAAAATTGGATCCGTCCCGGCTCTCCCGGGGAAGCAATGGGAATGCAGCTCGTGTCCATCGCCTGAAATCGCATCGCGATCTTGTGAACTCGGAAGAAGGCGGGATGCAAGTGAACACTTGATGGCTGTATGTTCACCTGTTAAGATCCCTTGGATTCATGAACACTCTCGGTTCGCGCCCCCATCCCGCTTCGAGCCCGATGGATGACTGCGGAACCCGCAAAGGAGGAATGGCCGATGTCACAGCAAGTGGGCGCAATCGACGCATGGGCCACCCTGGTCATGCCCGGCACCATCGATCGCTGGCCGCGGGAGTTCATCAGCATCTTCAAGCGCTACGGCTCGTTGCCGCTCTTCGAGCGCGGCATGACGACCGAGGAGATCATCGACAACATGGACGCCGCCGGCGTCGACCGGTTGATGCTCTCCGCGTTCGGCTACGGCGACTACCACATCATCCGCAACGAAGAGGTCGCCGAGATCTGCGGGAAGCATCCGGACCGCTTCACCGGCGTCGGCACGGTCGATCCGCGCGGCAAGCCGATGGATGTGGTCCGCGAGGTCGAGCGGCTCTCGAAGGAGCTCGGGCTGCGCGGGGTTCGGCTCGAGCCCTACGCCTACGGCGATGGGATGGTAGGCGCCGCGCCCAATGAGAAGATGTACTGGCCCGTGTACTCGAAATGCGTGGAACTGGGCCTTCCCGTCGCCATCCAGGTCGGACACACAGGGCCACTGCTGCCGTCGGAGGCCGGGCGTCCCATCTATCTCGACGAGGTCGCCCTCGCCTTCCCCGAGCTCGTGATCATCGGCTGCCACATCGGTCAGCCCTGGCACGAGGAGATGATGATCCTGGCCTGGAAGCACCCGAATGTCTACGTCGAGACGAGCGCACGCACACCGAAGCATTGGCCTCCGGAGTTCGTGAAGTTCGCCAGCAGCTACGGCCAGGACAAGGTGCTGTGGGCCACGGACTATCCGCTGCTCACGTTCGACCGCACCCTCCAGGAACTCCGGGAGCTCGGCGTGTCCGACACGGCCTACAAGAAGATCGTGCGCGACAACACGATACGCGCCTTCTCACTGGAGGACTGAGCCGTGGAGCCCAGCGCGATGAGCGCGACGCTCGCAAAGATCCCGTACACGAGCGAGCTGGGGTTGACCCTGGACGGGGTCGTGGATGGCGAGGTGCAGATGACCCTGCCCGACGGCGCTGCAAACCGGAACCTGGCCGGGACGGTCCATGCCGGGCTCCTGTTCACGTTCGGAGAGACCCTGGCCGGCGTGGCGGCTGGCCTCGAAACCCTGGAGCGGGCCTTCCCGTTCGCGCGCCGCGCCGAGATCCTCTACCGGCGACCCGCTCGGGGCGCGGTGTACGGCAAGGCACGGGTTGCCCCCGCCGAGATCCAACGCGTGCTGGGCGAACTCGACCGCGATGGACGCTCGGAGCTCACGGTCAGCGCCGAGCTTGCCGGGAGCGATGGCAAGACCGTCGCCCTGGTGAACGTGGACTACGCCTTTCGCCCGATGGAGAAGAAATGACGGCACCGCTGCGAATCGAGAGCAAAGACCAGATCGCGACCATCACACTGGCCCAGCCCGAGCGGATGAACGCCCTGAACTTCGAGATGCTCGACGCATTGATCGAAGCCCTCGAAAGCGTCCGGAGCAGTGATGCACGGGTTCTCGTGCTGGCTGCTGAAGGCCGGGCTTTTTGCGCAGGTGCCGATCGCGCGGAGATGATCGAGCGCAAGCCCGCCGAGTGGGAACCGATCGTCGACCACTACCTGGACCCCGTGCGCTGCATTGCGGACCTCGACATCCCGGTGATCGCAAAGCTCCAGGGCGATACGGTCGGTGGCGGCTTCGGCCTGGCCATTGCCTGCGATTTCCGTGTGGCGACCGAGGGCATCCGTCTCGGCGCACCCTTCGTACGCATTGGCCTGGCCGGCTGTGACATGTCCGCCGGCTACTACCTGCCACGGCTGATCCCGCTCGGTGCGGCAACGGAGATGATGATGACCGGCAAGCTCGTGCGAGCGGACGAGGCGCTCGCGCTCGGGCTCGTTCACCGGGTGGTCGCCGCGGAAGATCTCGACACCGAGGTCGGAAAACTGGCGCTACAGCTCCGCCACGGGCCTCCGGTCGCACTCGCCTTCACGAAGCGCGCCATCCGCCGATCGCTCGATCTCGGTCGCGACGCAGAGTTCGACTACGAGGTCTTCGCCCAGGTGAACTGCATCCAGACCGAGGACCATCAGGAGGGAGTCCGGGCCTTCTTCGACGAGAAGCGCCAACCGGTCTTCAAGGGAAGCTGAAATGGCCGAGCCCGATTTCTACCTTTCAGACGAGCAGCGGGAGCTGCAGCGGGCGCTGCGGGAGTTCGTGGCGAAGGAGATCACACCGATCGCAGCCAAATGCGATGCGGAAGAGCGGTATCCGCTGGAGATCTTCCCGAAGCTGGGCGAGCTCGGATACCTGGGGCTTCGCTTCCCCGAAGCTGCAGGAGGCTCAGGCGGCAGCTGTCTCGACTACGCGATCCTCTGCGAGGAACTGGCGTTCGGCTCTGCCGGGATCGCCCTCGGGGTCTATGTCCACATGGCGCTGGCCTGCGCAGCACTCGAAGCCTTCGGCAGCGAGGCGCTACAGAAGGCATGGCTGCCACCCGCACTGCACGGCGACAAGATCGGAGCGTGGGCCTTCGCGGAAGCCGGCGCCGGCTCTGATGCGGGCTCGATCGCCACCCGGGCGGTGGCCGACGGAGACGACTTCGTGCTGAACGGCTCGAAGCTCTTCATCACGAACGGTCCGATTGCAGACTTCCTGGTGGTCGTGGCTTCGACCGCGCCCGAGCAACGCCTCAAGGGGCTCTCCCTGTTCCTCGTCGAGAAGGATCGACCGGGCTTCCGCGTGGCGGGCTCGCTCTCCAAGCTGGGCGTTCGCGCCTCCGAAATGGCCGAACTCGTGTTCGAAGATTGCCGGATTCCGCGCGACAACCTGATCGGAAGAGAACACCGCGGGTTCCTCGACTCCCTCCGCACACTGACCCTCGGCCGGATCGCTTCCGCCGCATTCGCCACGGGCGTGGCGCGGGCCGCCTTCGAAGCCACGCTCCGCTACGCAGGTGAACGAAAGCAATTCGGCCAGCCGATCGGCTCGTTCCAGGCTGTGCGTTTCGGCATCGCGGATATGGCCACGCAGATCGAGGCATCGCGCCTGCTCTGCCACCGCGCCGCCATCGCCGCGGATCAAGGCCACGCCCACAGCCGCGAAGCCAACATGGCCAAACTCTTCGCCACCGAGGCCTGCACGCGGATCGTCGAGCGAGCACTCCACTTCCACGGCGCGGCGGGCTTCATGACGGAATCTCCAATCCAGCGCCTCTACCGCGACTGCAAGGTCTTCGAACTCGGCGAAGGCTCGAGCGAACTTCAACGCGACATGATCGCGCGAGAGCTCGGCCTGTAAGGTGAGAAGACGCGCCCTGTGAGAGGGTTCGGTCTCTTCGATCGGGCGCGAAGGTAGCTCATGCAGATCTATTCACGGGCCAGGCGTTCTTCCACGTTCTTCTGTAGGATTCTCAGATCCATCTTGCCTTCCGCCGTCATTGGCCACGGCCCTTCCCACTCGAGGAATTTCTTGGGGATCTCGTACTCGGCCATCGTACCCTTGCACGCCTCACGGAACTCCTC
>JAAELW010000354.1 GCA_024226235.1 bacterium | reverse complement strand
GGGCCCGTGGAATTTCTTGTTCACGGCCACAGCTTCGACCGGTTACTTCCAGGATCGGCTGTTGACCTCGATGACCTTCGTCTGGGATGTCCGGTCGAACTCGGGCGCCTGGCTGCCCCAGGTGACCTACCGGTTCACGGAGAACTTCTCGGCCACGTTCGGTATGGGGGTCTTCGCCGGCCGCTGGCATGAGGTCGACGCATCGATCAACCCGGTCGCGCCCGGCACCAACCGGGTCGGCAAGGATGCCGACAAATCGTTCGGTGAGCCCGGGCTCTCCGTGGTGCGCGAGCGGGACGAGGTCTACATGCGGATCCGCTACACGTTCTAGGCTACGGGCTCTCGAAGCCCCAAGAGCCCGGCGGGGTACGACCCGCCGGGCTCTTTTTTTGTCCCGGCCTCGTTGCGAAGGCCACGGAAGGATCGTCGAGGAAAGCGTCCATCTGTAAGGAGGGTTCATGCAGGCTGTTTCTACGGCTCGCCGGATGCGAGGGGTCGCCGCCGCGCTATTGATCGCGTTGGTTTCCCAGTCCGCTACGGCTCTCGAGTTCTTCGACCGCAGGCTTCAGATTCACGGCTTCTACGAGCAGCAGATCCGGTCCATCTGGACGGATTTCACCGGCAAGAACGACTGGGACCTGACGCAGTGGTATCACGTGCTGAACCTGGAGGTCGAAGCGGATATCGCGCCCGCCGGGTTCGGGCCCTTCGATCTGGTGAGCGGCTTCGCCCGAATCGAAGCCCGTTTCGACTGCGTGTGGCGGCGCGGTTGCTGGATGTTCGACAACGTCGACGTGTACGGTGATCGACCGGGACGCCTTCCCTCTCGGATCCAGAACGGACGTCGAAGCGGCTTCAGAGGTACTCAGTTCCTCGGGGACGTTCGGCGCGCATTCGACGGGAATATTGGTGGCCATGCATTCCTGTATCGGAATACCGTCCTCCCCGGCTCACGGGTCGCGGTCGGGGTGGATGGAGCGTTGTCCTACTCCAGATTTCTCGGCGCCAGCCCCGGGCTCGATGGGGTGCTGGACGACGAGTTCTACGACAAGGACAGCGACGACCCCGCCCAACTCCTCTTCAGCAATCTCGACGAGTGCCTGTTTGCGAGTCGGCGTACTCGGGGCACCGAAAACGGGTTCGGCAACCAGCAGCTCATTCACAACATCGAGTGCGAGATCGAGCCGCTTCACGACGCGAGCCAGGTTCCGAACCCGTTCCGTGCGCACGATTTCAATGGGCCCGTCCTCGGCGGGGCCGGTGGAGGCGGCGCGTTGCCGCTGCGCCCCGCCCCTGAGGTCCGCTTCGACGCGGGCGCGCCCGACGATGTTCCGAGCGGACTCTGGCTTCCGAACGAGCGCCTGCAACAGGCCATCCGGGACGGTGACTTCGACGCGTTCGACCAGAACTTCACGGTCAACGAGCTGCAGTGGAACCGCGGCGCATCCCAGCAGGACGAGAAGGAGCTGAAGGAGGCCTATCTCGAGTTCGAGATGTTCGATAGCAGCCTGTGGCTGCGGGTCGGGAAGCAGACCATCGTTTGGGGCAAGACGGAACTATTCAGCACCACGGACCAGTTGAACCCGCGGGATCTGGCGCTCGCGACGCTGCCCTCGCTCGAGGAGAGCCGGGTCGCCCAGTGGGCGCTGCGCGCGGTCTACTCGTTCTACGATGTGGGCCCCTTGCAGGATGTGCGTTTCGAGGTCGCGGCGATCTTCGACTCATTCGAGCCCAGCGATCTCGGGCGCTGTGGCGAGCCCTACTCGCCGCTCGTGGCCTGCGGCAAGACGTTAGGTCTGCTGAACCACGGCCAGAACGGCGTCGGCCTCGCAGGAGAGATCCGGCCGCCGAACCCGTGGAACAGCTGGAAGGGCATCGACGTCGGCGCGCGTCTCGAGTGGCGTTGGGATCGCTTCTCGTTCGCGCTGACGGATTTCTACGGCTACAGCGATCTTCCCTATGCGGATGTGCTCTTCAGCTACAGCCGCAATGTCGATCCGGAGTCCGGGCGCCCGCGCACGGGCCAGACCACGGGCAGCTGCCGGCATGGCAGCGAGGATGCGTGTCTCACCGCGGACAACGCGCTCCTCCACCACAGCGCGAACCAATCGATCTTCGCTTGGGTCTGTGCGGGTACGGTCGCTGTCTCCTCGCTGGATCCATCCTCATGCGCACAGACGATCTTCAACAGCCAGGTGGTCCCCGGCCTCGGTAGTGATGTGTCGCCAGTGCCGATCTCGACGATCTTCAGCATGATCGGCGCGGCTGACAACATTGTCCCTACATTGAACGGGCATACGTTCTACTACGGGTTGGGCGGGCTGACGCCGACGACCTCTGCGCAGCTCGTGGCCAACGCGCCATTCATGGCGCAGTGCTCGACCTGCTCGCCCGGGGAGACCTTCTACGACTTCAACGGGTTCGTGTTCCTTCCGAGCCCGCTAGTCCCCCTCGATCGGGGCCTCTCCGATGGTGCTGCCGCCACGGTGGACATGTTCCCCTCGACGACACCCTTCGATCCGGTCCGTGCCCTGTTAGCTCTCCCGTCGGGCCTCTCCCCTTTTCTCACCGACGAGCAGGAGGCTCTTCTCGGCTGTGGTTCGTTCTACGGAACGAATTGCGATATCCACGGTATCGACTTCCTGAACACCGAGGCCAGCGTCTTCTTCCAGTCCTGGCCCGGCGTGCAGGGCACCTTCCAGGACGGGGGTGCGATCTGGGATACGACCGACCGCGGCAAGGCTCAACCCGGCACGGTGGGCTTCGATGGCGAGGTCGTGGGGGGCCGACGTGGTGAGGCCTGTCAGATCCCCGGCTCGCGTGGCCCTGGAGACCCCTGCTACTCCTCTCGCGTCGACGGCTCGCCGGCAGGTGCGGTTCACCCGTTCACCGGGCAGGCCTGGCGCAGTGAGATGGCGATCGTTTCCTGGAACTTCCTGATGGGCTTTGTCGCACTCTCCCAGGGTGAGCAGGGCCTCACCTTCACACGGCAGGATTCGGTCAGCCGAGACGTGTTCGACCCGAACGACTCCTTCTCCAAGGATCGCTGCTCCTACGCACGGCCCATCTGGTGTGCCAGTGTGAAGGGCCTGCTTGGCGGCCTGACGGGCCTCTCCCGGGCCAGCGTGAAGGCCGGTGGCAACGGTCGCTTCGGCCGGCGCACTTTCCTCTGGACGGGCGGAGGGGATCTCGTGCTTCGCTATGAGAAGCGCAACGTGCTGGGCTTCTCGATGGACTTCGCGGAGGACTACACGAAGACCAACTGGGGCATCGAGTTCACCTGGGAAGAAGGTATGCCGACCGCAGATGCGGATGCGTTCGACGGCAACACGGAGATCGACACCTTCAACCTGACGGTCTCGGTGGATCGGCCGACGTTCATCAACTTCCTGAACGCGAACCGGACCTTCTTCTTCAACAGCCAGTGGTTCTTCCAATACATCGAGGACTACAGGCAGAGCCACACCCGGACGGGCCCGTGGAACTTCTTGTTCACGCTGACTGCCACGACCGGCTACTTCCAGGATCGGCTGCTGACCTCGATGACCTTCGTCTGGGACATCCGGTCGAATTCCGGCGCCTGGCTGCCCCAGCTGACCTACCGGTTCACCGAGAACTTCTCGACGACCTTCGGTATCGCGCTCTTCGCGGGCCGCTGGCAGGAGTTCGATGCCCCGATCAACTCGCCCAACCCCTCCACCAACCGGATCGGCAAGGATGCCAACAAACAATTCGGTGAGCCCGGCCTGTCAGCGATTCGCGAGCGCGACGAGGTCTACCTTCGCCTCCGCTACACCTTCTAGGCCAGGAGCCAGGTGTGGGGCCTGGAGATGGCTACGACCTCTCCACCGGGTCGTTCCCGTGCCTGCGCCACCAGCCCCGTAGCGGAGCGCCTCCAACCCTCGAACCAGCGCGCTGAAGACGCAGGATCGATCCTCGTTGTAAGGGGCTTCTTCTTCAGGTGCCTACGAGCAATCAGGAGCACGTAACGCAGCGTATTCCGTACCTGGGTGGGCGTCCGGAGCACCCTGTGGTGGAAGCGGTCGAGCAGCACGCTCCCCTTCCTCCCGAACACCCGATTCACGGCGCGCGCCAGGCGAGCCCCCAGTGCATTCATCCCCCTGCCAAGCGCATCCACATCCTGGGCCTCGACAATCAGATGCAAGTGGTTCGACTGGATCGAGTAGTGAACGAGCCGGAAGCCCCTCCGCTCCAGCACCTGAGCAAAGGACCGCTCGATCTCCCGTACCAGTCGCGCATTGCGGAGTGACGGCACATCGGCCCGGACCTTCAGCGTCACATGGCAGGGAAACCGCGAAGCCAGCGGCGCCCGCCGAAGATGGGCCACCCGCGAATCCGGAGTGCGCCGACGCCCGGCCCTTTCACGCCTTCCGCCCCAACCGCAAGATCAGCGGAAAGATCGCCGGCCCGCGCTACCGACCCTTCATCAGCTCGTCGGTCGAGGTCAGCTTGCGCATCTTGCCGGGATCGACCGGTATGGATTGGACATCGTAGGATTCGCGCCTCCAGCCGGCTCCGCCGCCGGGCACGTAGTAGAAGGAGGCCGCAACCGGGTCGAAGACGCGGGCGCGCTAGCCACGGGGCCAGGCCGGGTAGCTGGCTCGGTCGCCACAGAGGCGGCGTACGATGACCCCGACGTCGAGTAGGAAGGCGTTCTATCGTTGGGAG
>JAAELW010000353.1 GCA_024226235.1 bacterium | reverse complement strand
CCCGCTTGGCTTCGGGCCCCCGATCGTCAACCGATGGGAAGTGCAGACTGTCGACCGAGGCCAAGGGCAATTATGCCAAATGCGGGCAAGGATGACCGGATCACTCCTGAATTCGGGCGCTCTGCCATCCCGTTACATGACTGGGTAGTAGATGTTCCGTCAACTACACGTCGACCGGGGGGGGGATCCCGCTGTTGGGGCTCTTGTAGAGTCAAACTGAGGAGGCATCCACATGAGTTCCAATGGCATCGGATTGCGTGCCCGATTCGAACGAGGCGCGGGGAACCTGATGCTCGCGCTGCCAGCCCCTCTCCAGCGCCTCCTCTCGGGAGGCCGGGCCATTCGAATCGATGGCCAGGAACTCGCATCGGAGATCCAACTCACCCTCTTCCTGCTGGCTCGCTCCGGGCATCCTTCCTTCGAGACACTCCCGGTCCCCGAAGCCCGCCGCGAGACCGCACGAACCGCCGAGACCTTTGCGGGCCCTCAGATTCCGATGGCGCAGGTCGAACCCGTCTCCATCCCGGGCCCAGCCGGCGACATTCCCGCTCGCTTCTACGTTCCGGCCGGCAGTTCACCGCCAGCGCCGCTCCTGGTCTTCTACCACGGAGGCGGCTGGGTCCTATGTGGCCTGGATTCCCACGACGAAGCCTGCCGACTCCTTGCGCAGGAGGCAGGGGTGCGACTGCTTTCGGTGGACTACCGCCTGGCACCGGAGCACCCCTTTCCCGCCGCTCCGGAAGATGCCCTCGCGGCCTTTCGCTGGGCCGTAGCGGAAAGCGACAGGCTCGGCGTGGATCCGGATCGCATCGCGTTGGCCGGAGACAGCGCTGGCGGAAACCTCACTTGCGTGGTCTCACAACTCGCCCTCCGTGAAGGGGGGCCGCTTCCCGCCTTCCAGATGCCCTTCTATCCGGTCACGGATCTCTCCAAGAAACATCCATCGTATCAGCTCTTCTCGGACGGCTTCTTCCTCACCGAGAAACAGATGGATTGGTACCGTGGCCACTACCTGCCCAACGATGCCGCTGGCTTCGACCCGATGGCATCCCCGCTCCTGGCCGAGGATTGCTCCGGGCTGCCGCCGGCACATATCATCACCGCGGGCTTCGATCCGCTCCGCGATGAGGGGGAGGCCTACGCACGCAAGCTCGAGAAGGCAGGCGTGGAGGTCGAACTCCGTCGGCACCCGCATCTCATCCACGGCTTCGCCAACATGATCAGCCTCGGGAGCGTCTGCCGGGAAGCCATGCGGGAAGCCGCTGGCGTGCTGAGGCGCGCACTGGCCTAGAGTGCTCCGTCAGTGAGTGCCCTCGAGTGAAGCCACGAATCGCCCGGTCTTCCTAGCGGGCGCAGCCACGGCCCGGGCTGTCCCCGACCCCGAGGAAGGGGCCGGTGGCTTCGACGCGAGCCTCTGGGCCGAGAGCTTCGATGCGCATCCGCTGCTCGCGGCGACCGCAAGAGCCGCTTGTCTGGGCTATCCGTACGGGCATTGACCGGAGGGATCCAACCTTGGAGTCGAATGCGCAACTCGAAATCATGAACTTGCT
>JAAELW010000352.1 GCA_024226235.1 bacterium | reverse complement strand
TTCCAGTCCCGAGTCGGTCCGGATGCGGACAAAGAAGAGCTCGACCGCGGTGATCGTGCGGGTGGCGATGGTGTAGGGGCGGGTGAGCTCGACGTCGCGCTTCGACGTCTCGACCCGGGTGATCCTCACGCCGTCGCGTCCTTCGTCCGTTGCTCCATTTGCCCGCCTTCGGCGCGACCTAGCCGCCCGCGCACGATCTCCACCAGCCGCGGCATGCCGCCCTTGAGCGGATGGAGCACCGGTAGCCCGAGCTCTTCCTCCAGGCGGGCGCGGGTCGGTTCCAGGGTCCCCGGCTCCATGCCATGGTCGTTGAGCGTCACCGCCCAGACTTCCGAGCCCAGCAGCCGGATCAGCTCGATCTCTTCGTCGACTCGGGGAACCGGATAGCCCAGTTCTTCGTAGTCTTCGACGTATTTGCGTGCAGGCGCGTGTTGAAGGATCACACCGGCAGCACCAGCGGAGATGATCATCTCCGAACCGCACGGCCCGGCTGGGTTGCGCAGCGCCGCTTGGCCCTCGATGAGAATCACCTCCGCCTCAGTCTCACGGTAGCAATCGAGAATCGCCCCCTCAAGCTCGCCCGTCACGAAGTCGTTAAGCGTAGCGTCGAGGATGAAGCCGTACTTGAAGCCCTGCAGCCAACCGGTCTGGCCTGTGTAGATCATCTCGGCACTGATTCCGGCATCCTGGCAAGCCTGGCGCAACTGCGACGCCGTCGTGCGCTTCCCGGAGGCCCAATCCGTGCCGAGTACCGGAACCCGGAGAGCTGGTAAGGAG
>JAAELW010000351.1 GCA_024226235.1 bacterium | reverse complement strand
TTAAGAATTCACTTATTGAAAGGGGGCAAAGCCCCCTTTCAATAAGTGAATTCTTAACTCCGACCCCGCTTCTTAACTCCGTCGGCTAGACTCGCGGCCGAGATGGTCGTCCGGGTGGTACCCGTCCAACGCGAAGAGAAGCTCACCTGGGTGGAGCGGCTCTATCTGCCGATGATCATCAAGGGCCTGTGGGTCACGAGCCGCCATTTCTTCAGGAACCTGTGGGGCTTCGCGGCCGGACGCAGCACGGCCTTCGTCGTGCAGTATCCCGAAGAGCGGGTTGACCATGCCGACGCGTTCCGTGGCATGCCCGTGTTGGTCGGACTCGGCAGCGGCCTGCCTCGTTGCGTCGCCTGTGGGCTTTGCGAGTTCGCCTGCCCGACGAAGTGCATTTCGATCGTGCCCGGCGAGCTGCCCGATCACGGGATCGAACGGTTTCCCGAGCAGTTCCAGATCGACATGTCCCGCTGCATGTTCTGCGGGCTCTGCGAGGAGGCCTGCCCCGAAGAGGCGATCGTGATGAGCCGCGAGGTCGAGATCGCCGCGTTCGATCGAGACTCGCTGGTCTACGAGAAGGAGCAGCTTCTCGTGCCAGAGCCCATGTTGAAGCGTCGCCTGGAATTCCTGCGGGCCGAGTACGAGCGAACCCAGCTTTCCAGTGAGGACGCCTGAGTGGAGGACCACGGCTCGCCTCTGCTGCGCCGGTTGCTGGATGCTCATCGCGAGGCCACGCTGGCGACCCATGCGGACTTCGGCGACGCCACCGCTCGTGTCGCGCCCGGCCAGCTGATCCAGGTGATGACCTTCCTGCGCGACGAGCCCGCTCTGGCGTTCGACATGTTGATCGACCTCACCTGTGTCGATTACCTGGGCCGCGAGCCCCGCTTCGAAATGGTCTACCACCTCTACTCGGTGACCCGGAACCATCGCCTGCGCATCAAGGCCGGAGTCTCCGAAGAGTCCGCGACCATCGGCTCCGTGACGGGCCTCTGGGCCGCAGCCGATTGGATGGAGCGGGAAGTCTTCGACCTGTACGGCATCGTGTTCGAGAACCATCCGGACCTGCGACGCATCCTTCTCGACGAGGGTTTCGAAGGCCACCCGCTGCGCAAGGACTATCCGAAGACCCGACGTCAGCCGCTGATCGACCGCAGGAGCAGCGACGCATGAGCGCGCCGGATCTCCACGCCGAGCACATGACCCTGAACATGGGTCCGTCCCATCCGGCGACTCATGGCACGGTGAAATTCCTGATCGAGCTCGACGGGGAGACGATCGTCGATCTCGAAGTGCAGGTGGGCTACTTGCACCGCGGCTTCGAGAAGGAGTGCGAGAGCGGCTCGTGGTACCAGTGCATCCCCTACACGGACAGGCTCAACTACAACTCGGCCGTGCTCAGCAACCTGGGCTTCTGCATGGCCGTCGAGAAGTTGCTCGAAATCGAGACGCCCGAGCGTTGCCAATGGTTGCGCGTGCTCGCCGGCGAACTCTCGCGGGTCGGCGACCACCTGACCCGCTGCGGTGCCGCTTGCCTCGAACTCCAGGCGATGACCCCCTTCCTCTACGGCATCGAGGCCAGGGAACTCGTCTGGGATCTGCTCGAAGCCCTGACCGGTGCTCGTGTGACCTCCAACTACGTCAGGATCGGCGGCGTGCGGCACGCCCTTCCGGAGAGCTTTGCAGCCCTCGCAAAAGAGAGCCTGCCGAAGATCCGCCGGCTCCTCGCAGACTTCGAAGCGGTCGTGACGCAGAACCGGATCTTCGTAGACCGCCTGAGGGATATCGGCATCGTCTCCAAGGAGGATTGCATCCGCTACGCCGTCACGGGTCCGGTGCTGCGGGCCGCCGGAGTGCCCCTCGACCTGCGCAAGGACGAGCCGTATCTGGTCTACGACCAGCTCGATTTCGACGTGCCCGTCGGCACCGTGGGCGACAACTACGATCGCTACCTGGTCTGCGTCGCAGAGATGCACCAGAGCCTGCGCATCGTCGAGCAATGCATCCATCGTCTGGGAGCACTCGGTGCGGGCCCCGTGGACGTGGACGATCCCCACGTGCGCTGGCCGGCCAAGGACGGCGTATTCAACCGCATGGAAGAGATGATCCAGCAGTTCAAGAACGTCACCGAGGGCCCGAAGGTTCCGGCCGGGGAGGGCTACCTAGCGATCGAGTCGGCCAACGGCGAACTCGGCTTCTACCTCGTCTCCGATGGCAGCCAGCACCCCGTGAAGGTGCGCTGCCGACCGCCCAGCTTCCTGAACGTCCAACCCCTTCCGCTGATGGTGCGGGGTGCCATGCTCGCGGACCTGATTCCGACCTTCGACTTCCTGAACATGATCGGCGGAGAGTGCGACCGTTGAACTGCAGGACCTCATGAGCCAATGCGATCGCGGCTCGATCGCGGCTCGGCTCGGCCAGCCGACCGAGCAGGAAGGCAGCGCTCATGAGCCCCGCACCCGGGAAGAGCAGGGCGTGCGCTGGAACGAGAAGTGGATCTACCGCGATCCCGAGCACCAGGGCTTCGACCGGGTCGTGCTCTGGCTGCGCTCGGATCTGCAGGGCATCTGGCGCGTGAATCACGACGGTTCGTCGCTCCGCGAGCCGTGAGCCCGGGTCCAGTCTGGCGAAGACGGGAACGGAAGAGTCTTTCCCTCGGCGAAGAAAATTCTTGCCGTTTGGAGCCCCGGAACGCCTCTGGCGGCCACGAAACGCAAGCACAGAGCCTCTGAACCGCGAAGCGTTCGGCACGCGGCTTGCTCTACCCAGGGTCATGGGAAGGGGATGCCGTGCCCCCGGGTACGGCTTTCCTGCGGGGGCGGCGCTCTGAATGACCTCTTGGAGCGTCGCTCCCCGCTCGTCCCCCCGGCGTCTACAAGACCAGCCGTGCCAGGCCGATTCCGAGGCCCACGCCGACGACGCCCAGGAGCAGGCTGCCCAGCGCATACGCCGCCGCCATTCCCAGCGCGCCCCGGGCGATGAACTCCCAGCACTCCAGGCCGAAGGCCGAGAACGTCGTGAACCCGCCCAGGAACCCCCCGATCAGGCTCACCCGCAGCCGGGGGTCGAGCGCCGTCCGATCCTCGAACAACTCCGCCAGGAAGCCGATCGCCAGGCAGCCGAGAAAGTTCACCCCGAGCGTCGCCCACGGGAAGAAGCGGCCATCCACGAGGGTCGCCATCCAGACGCGCGCCACGGCGCCGCAGCCACCGAGCAGGAATACGCCAAGCCAGTGCATCGGCGGGGACCCTATCAGCCCCCGCGACCCGGCCCCACCCTTCCGTTATCCTGCCGGACCGTTCTCGAGGCGCCGTAGCCAAGTGGTAAGGCACGGGACTGCAAATCCCTGATCCCCGGTTCGAATCCGGGCGGCGCCTCCAGGGAATTCAAGGGCATGCGCAGGGTGGGCGGATTGGCTTTCGGGGGCCGGAGGCCATACGGAAGCACACCGAGGCTCCCCGGGCCGCCTCTGGCATCGCGGTCCAACCGATCCAGCTCCGGGCCACGAGCCCCCGCCAGGCTGAGGCGCTGGGGTTTAGTCTCCGCCCAACTCCCTCCGGTAGTCAGTCATGGTCTCTTCAGAGCGTTCCATCTCCGAGAGCAGCTCAATGACACGGTATTCCGTTTGATTCAGGTCGAGCCCGCGAGTGTGCGCAAAATCATCGTTCAGGATGTCGATTGCGCCCCAGCCAAGGAGGAAATCCGCAAGCTCGACCGGGTGCAGGTCCCACTCCAACCCGAAGAAGAGGAGCGTCACGGACTCTCCGATCGCCCAGTAGTCCCGAAACTCCTGGTAGATTCGATCGGTAGGCTGGTGAAGACCGGCCATGGTGTCGGCGGTGGACCAGACACCCGAGGTTCCTGCCATCGATCCTGCGAACGCCTGCGCACCCAGTGCCACAAGCACGATGCCGGATTCGGCCTGACCAAGACCGCCCAGAGAGCGGTGATCGTGCCAGCCCAGGCCACCGGTTCCGCGGAAACCGATTCCGGCCTGGAGCGCCCGAGTCATGTGATAGTTGATGTAGAGGCCGGTGCCCACATGTACATCGAAGGACATGATGTCGAGGAAGTCGAGAAGCCGATCCGGCAAGTAGAGCATGACCTTGGCGGTCGGCGATCGCTCGGTGGCGGGGCGACGGGCGAAGTTGGAACCAAGCCAGGGGTGATCAAATAGCGATTTGATCTCGGGCGATAGGGACGCCCGCAGCTCCTGTGCTTCCCCCAGTTCGGGGTCGAGTCGGAGTGCAGACTCGAGCAGTTGGGCCGCCTCTACATCGTTGCCTGCCTGGTGGTGTCTGCGAGCCGCGCTGACTGCGTCGTCCAGGGTGTCTTTTACCAACCTCGGAGAGTGGGTTGTGGCACAACCCCCGAGAAGGGGAACTGCCAGGAATGCCAACAGTGCAACCACTCTGAACCCGATTGCGCGTACCGAAACCGTCCAAGGAAACTGCTGCAAGGGTGGTCCTCCGATACAGAGCATTGAAACGCACTCGCACACTATCATGAGTTTGAACGGCCTGACAACGAGCTGGCCGAGCAGTGTCCCGAAATCGGAAGAATGGGCGCCTGGTCGTTGACCCGGAGGAGATAGTCGATCTCGGTGAGAGAGCCGGGTGTCTTCTTCGCCAGGTGACCTTCTCGCCCACGGAGATCGCGTTCCCCGGCCCGCGTGACACCAGGGGCCCGG
>JAAELW010000350.1 GCA_024226235.1 bacterium | reverse complement strand
TGCCCCGGATGGATCAGGTCCGCGCTCATGCCGACGTAGACTTGCTTGCTCACGATACGTCCGTCCTGGCCGTCAGTTTCCTCAGCAGCTCATCCGAGGGAGGCCATTGTACATTGTCCGGAAGACGCCTCCGGATCAGCGCGCGGTTTTCCTGGCTGCTGTCGAAATCAGGGCGCGGATTCCTCCAGTCACCGAACATCAGCTCTAGATACTCGACGTAGCGCACGGGAACCCTCAGCCGGTGACCGTGGAAATCCAGGTGGTGGTGCGAGGCCATGTAGTCCGCCGGGACCCGGCAGACCAGATCCAGCGTGCCCCACCAGCGGTAGTCGTCGTGCTCGTAGGTGATGAAGATGTCCATCTTGATCCGCCCCGCGCCGGACCAAGGGAAGCGCCGGTTGCGGACGGTGATGCATCGATGGTCCCCCTTCTTCCAGGCCAGGTCGTCGCTGCGCATGCGCTTCTTGGCCCGGACCTTCCAGCCGCGCAAACGCAGCTTCCACAGGGACCGGCGCAGTTTCCCGAGATCGCTGCGCGGAACGGTCAGGTCCACGTCGTCGTCCCAGGGAATCAGGTCACCGTCCCGGGCGACTCCGAGCAAGGTTCCCGCCGCCAGGTGGTACCCCACACCGACTTCCTCGAACACCTCGACGGCGTCGAGCAACATGCGGCGGGCCACCTCGTAGCTCACGCCTGTGAGCTGCACCGGTTTGCGCCGTCGTCTGCGGAGTTCCTGCCAGCGTTTGGCGATTTTTCGCATCTTTTCCGGATCGTGCCGAGCTGAATCGAGTCGAGATTATAGCTGTCCCTACCAAGAACTACATCCGGGCCTGATCGGGCGTGATCTCGGGAACATGGGCAGCACGGGTGTCGTATCCTCATGGATGAACGCCGACCCCGGAGTATACTCGGCGCGGGCGCCGCTCAGTTCAGTCGGAAGTAGCCCATTTCTCGGCGAATCTTCAGTTTGCGCCACAGGTTGAGCGGCTTGGCCCGCAAACGTCCCTGGTAGCGCTCGATGAACGTATCCACCGCCTGGAGCACCCGCTCGCTGGAGTGGCCGTCGGTGTAGGGATGGGTCTTCTTCAGCCAGTCCGCCGCGCTCTGCGCTGTGGCTCCCGGGTCGTTGAGCGCCCGGTCGATCGTCTCGCGCAGCCGGCCCGGCTCGACGATGTCGTGCACGTAGTCACCGGGATCGATATTGCGGAACGTGACGACCGGTTTGTCCAGCAGCAGGAACTCGCTGATGACCGACGAGGTGTCGGAGACCAGGAGATCTGCCTGCTGCAGCAGCGGAACGATGTTCGGCTGCTCCTCGACCCGCAGGGTCGCCGATTCGAGCTCGCGATAGGCTCGTTGCCACTGACGGTCCATCTTGTCGTGGAACTTGACGATCCAGCGATAGCTGCCGGTCGAGGCCAGCTCGCGGATCTCGGGAAGCAGGTGTGGCGCCGAGGTCAAGGAGGGGCTGAAGGTCGGAGCGTAGAGCACGCAGGGCGGAGCGGGGGCCTCGCTGGATTCCGCCGAACCGAGGAACAACGGATCGACCTTGGGCCATCCCGTCTCGATCACCACGAAGTGGGGATGCGCCCCGGCCAGCCCTTGGAATCCAGCGGTCACCCACGGTCCGCAGGTGCAGTACAGATCGAACAGACCGCGGATCCGGAACCGGCCCTTCTTCGTGAAGCCCATGTCGTGGAACACCTGGACCTTGATTCCCGGGATGAAGTCGGGCACCCAGTTGCCCGGGACCAGCACCGCCAGCGGATCGTAGGCCTTGACCGCGGCTACACTGCTCAGTCGGGTCTCGCCGTCGTGGAGCAACGGGAGCAGATCGCCGGAGGTCACGAACCAGGCCGCCCGCCCACCTCGTCGGCGAATCGCCTCCTGCAGCGGACGCAGCACGCCGAAGTAGTTGGGTTGCGAGGCGAACAGTAGGTAGTTCACGCCGAGCTCAGCGGCCCCGGGACCAGTCGTGACGGGTCGCCCGGATCGGAGTGAGGGATCCCAGCGGTCGCACGATCGTTCCGTCCTGAACGCTGCTGTCGAAGACGGGATCCGGGGTGCGCCAGTCGCCGAAGATCATTGCCAGGAACTCCTCGTGCCGATGCGGAACCCTGATCGGCCGCCCGGCAAACTGGACGACGTCGTACGAGTCGAGATACTCGCGTGGCACACGCCGGACGCTGTTCAGGGCGCTCCACCAGTAGTGCTCTGCGTGGGGGTAGGCGATGAAGATGTCCAGCACGATGCGCCCTCTCCCGATTCCCCGCCCCAGCACGCGGAATCGGTGATTGCGGATCTTGAGCGATCGCTCGGCACCCTTGCGCCAGGCTAGTTCGTCGCAGGGCTGAAGGTAGGGTCGCCTCGACGGACGCAGTCCGGCCTTCGCCAATTCGCCGATCGCCCCGTACAGCTGCTCGAGGTAGCACACCGGGACGATCAGATCGATGTCGTGATCCCAGGGGATCAGGTCCCCATCGCGGACGAGGCCCAGTAGCGTCCCGGCGTGGACTCGATACTCGATCCCGTTTCGCTCCAGCACGTCGACCGTGTCGAGCAACATCCGGCGTCCGATCTCGTAGTGCCGTCCCGTGAAGCTCAACGGCTTGCGGTATCTCTGACACCACCACAGGATTCGCTTCCAGGTAGCTCCGCCTTGGTTCTCGATGTCCGGATGGCGGCTCATGGGCCGGACACCAGCATCAGCTCGTGTAGGACCTCGAAGCAACGCGCAGAATCGAGCATGCTCAGGCTGTGCCCGGGATGAGGTCGAGGATTTCCTTGATCGGCATGCAGTCTCCTTCACACTCGTACGACCGCCCGTGCTGCAGTATCGATTGAGCG
>JAAELW010000349.1 GCA_024226235.1 bacterium | reverse complement strand
TGAGGGGGGCGACGCCCCCCTCAACAAGTGAATTGTGAACTCCGGCCCCACTTCTTAACTCGTGCTCGGTGATTTCGGCGGGGGAGAGCAGACGCATCGGAGGGCCCCAGAAGCCGGTTCCGCGGCTGACGTAGAGGTGCGAATCGCCCTCCTGGTAGCATCCGGCGACCCAGCGAACGGACAGACGTACGAGCCACCTGAATGGCCAGATCTGGCCTCCGTGCGTATGGCCCGAGAGTTGGAGATCGATGCCCTCGTGGCTTGCCTTCCGGAAGGTCGCGGGATCGTGAGCGAGAAGCACGAGCGGCTGGCTTCGCTGCCAGCCGTCGAGAGTCTTCGGTAGATCCTCTGAGCTGCCACGAGCCCAGTCACCCCGGTAGTCGTCGACTCCGGCCAGCACGAAACCCGACCCGTCTGCTTCGATGCGCACGTGTTCGTTGCGGAGGACCCTGATCCCGAGTTCGCGAATCCGGGCAACCCAGGCTTCGTCCCCGGAATACATATCGTGGTTTCCGGTCACGAAGAAGACACCGTGTCGGGCCCGGAGGTCTGCGAACGCCTCGACATCACTGCGCAGACGCTCGACATGACCGTCGACGAGGTCGCCGGTGATCACGACCAGGTCCGCATCCAGTGCATTCACGCGAGCGACCAGCTTGCGCGCAAACGATTCGCCTAGCACGGGCCCGATGTGGATATCGCTCAGTTGGACGATGCGAAAACCACTGAGGGCATCGGGCCACCGGGCAAGCCTGTGAATGACACGACGAAGCTGCGGCGGGTGCAGCCCATTCCATAGCCCGATGGAGCCCAGCCCTGCCATCGCGACAGCCAGCACCGCTGCCTTCGCGCCGGGCGCGAGTGCCACCAGCCCCACCCGAACCACCAGCCAATCGACCAGATCGAGGGCAAGAGCCGCGTTGAGCCCGATCCAGAACAGCCCCATCCAAACCAGGAATGGAAAGGAAAGTCGACGTGTCCAAGGCGCCGGAAGCACGCGCTCGAGGGCCGGTTGGAGAATGGCTCCGAGCCCAAGCAATGCGATCGCGGTGAGACCGATCCAGCGCATGGGGCCCTGCAGTCCCGGATCCACGATCAGACGTCGCGCCAGCAGCAGGTGGGCCCCTCCGAGGAGCGTCAGGGCAAGCCCCACGATGAAAACCACGATAAAGAAGCGGCGGGACCCCATGAACGGGCAGTCTCGCAGATCCTCTTCAACCGTGGGGACTTGGAGCCACGACTGCGGGCTGGTGGGGACAAACTGCCGAGGAGTGAGCCCTTCAGTTCGCACCGGGTCTGCTCGATACCCCTAGAGAACTGCAACGGCATGGGGGGAACCACATGCGCCATCTCGTCCGAAAGTTTCTCGTTACGGCGGCCATCTTGGCCACCTTGTCCGCTCCGGCCGCGACCTTCGCGTCCTCGCGGATGGATACCATTGAGGCCGGGAAGACGAGCCCGATGTGGGATTTGGCATTTCTGCGACCTGTGGGATTTGCCGGGCTCGTTGCGAGCACAGTTGTATGGGTCCCCATGCAAGCCGTTGTGATGGTCACCCGGCCCACGGAGTGGAAGATGCCGATCGATATGATGCTGAAGGACCCGTTCGAATTCGTGTTCGTGGATCCGCTGGGATCCCACTAGCGCCGGGACGGAAATCACCTGGAAGGGGGCTCCCAGAAGGGTCGATTCCTGCGGCCGTTCGCTTCGCGCGGACGGCCGCTCTTCGTTTGGGGCTACCAGCCGCGCATATCGATTGGCCAGCTTTCCAGAACGTCTTCGCCGGCTACCAGGTGCATACGCTCATGATAGGCCGCAGTCGGGTCGACGTGCGCTGGCAGCAGGCGGATGCGATCTCCGACCCCGACGGGCGTTTCGGGGGCAAACGTCACGTGCTCGTCAGAGCAGAACCAGACGCTGCCACCACCGACGATCTCCGGATTGCCATGATCCATGCCGAGAGCCTTCAGACCGCAGTCGGCAACCGCGAAGGCCTCACTCACCGAGATGACCGTTGCCTCCAGCTGTAGCGCACAGCGGAAGGGCAGCCCGAGCGCAGCATAGGCTGTGTCCATCAGCGCATACGAGCCGGCCTGGATTTCAGTGGCGACCCGGTTCGAGTCGTAGCTGCCGGTTCCACCGGCTGAGACCACCTCGCCCCCCACGTCGGCATGGGCCAGAGACAGCATCGCCATCGCCTCTCGCACGCCTTCTGCCTGCTTCTCCCGGTCCGGCACGATCATCAAGTGGCCCTCATAGCCCATCACACCGCGAACCTCGAGGCCCGCCTGGCGAGCTCGGTCGGCCAGCGCCCCCGCGTTCTCCGGGGCACAACCACAACGCGGTAGGCCCACGTTGACGTCGATCAAGACCTCACGCACGCCTCCAGCAACTGCAGCGTCGATCGTCTCGGGCGAATCGACGGCAAGCGTCACACGGGCGTCGATCCGGCCCAGTCGGCGCGCGTCGAGCACCTCATTGGCGAGAAGCAGATCCTCGCCCAGGCCGGCGGCCGCCATGCCTTCCATCTCCCGAATCGTCGCGCAGGTGAACCCGCGATGACCCAAGGAGGCCTGACGCTTTGCCAGCGCCGTGCACTTGTGCGCCTTCACATGAGGACGCAGGCGCGGGCCCGGCAGTGCCTCGGCCATGGTGGCGAGGTTGTGTTCCAGATCGGCTGCGTCGACGAGAAGGGCCGGTGTCGGAAGATCCTGGATCCGCATCACGGGGAGTGTGACACGGGCACCTCCTTTACGTACACACCGCTGAAGCCTGCTCTGCCAATGCCCATGTAGGCATCCTCGCCGGAGCGGATCGTCTCGCCACTGGCGGCGCAGGTCTGAGCCTCATTGAGCACCACGGGCTGCCATGCGACGACATCGTCGAAGCCCAGGCCCGAAGGTTCCTCACCAGGCGACCCTTCCGGCTCCTTTGCCGCGGACCGCTCCCGCGCCTTCTGGGCGAGCCGATCGACCGTGTCGGCGAATCGATCGGCAGCCCGACCCACCTGATCACTGGCCCGCTCCATCGTCTCGCGGAACCGCTCCTCCCGCGGACCGTTGTTCTCCCGGAATCGGTGGATCCGTTCGGCAGCGCGATCGGCCTCTCCCAGGACCTCATCGAGCAGGTCTCCCACATCGCCAGTCACCCGCTCGGCGGCGCTGAATGCCTCCTCGAGCACGTTTCGAACCAGGTTCGAGACAGGCACCCGAAGGTCGTCGGCGATCGCCCGGATGTCCTCGGAAAGCTGCTCGGAAATCCGGGTATGGAGGATCCGCTCCTTGCGCCCACCGTGGCGAGTTTTGCGAGCGCGTTCCCATTGTCTGGAATCCTGTTTTGAATCGCGCTGTTGGCGCTCCCCGGTGCTCTCACTGTCAGTTGTGTGGTCGCTCATGAGCCAAACGTATTACGTTGTCACACATTGTCAACGCAGCTTTGCGGCTGCGGCGGGAGCGGCCCTCTTGCTTCCGCTGATCAGGGCAGGCAGGAGCAATAAGTCCGCGAACAGGGCCCCCAGGATGGCGATGGCAGACAGGAATCCGAAGTTGGCGATGCTCTGCCAGGACGAGAAGGTCATCGAGAAGAACCCGAGCGCAAGCGCGAGCGAGGTCGTGATCACCGCGCGGCCGACGAAGCGCACTGAGTGAGCCATCGCATCCGGCACGACCATCCCGCGACTGATCCCACGGCGGTAGTGCTCCAGCAGATGCAGGGAATCATCGATCGCGATCCCGACGATGACAGTCGCCACCATCGCCGTTCCCATATCGAGAGGAACATCCAAGAGCCCCATTGCACCCAGCGTGAGCACGACCGGAGCCACAGTGGGCACCATCGCAAGTGCCCCGAGGAGGACGGACCGGAGGAACAGCATCGAGAGGAGCGCCACGATCACTGCGGCCATGGCAAAGCTGCGAAGCTGGGTCCCGTGGATCTCCTCCACCATCTGGAAGTACACGGCCAGCGGTCCAGTAATCGTGTAGCCCCAATGTTCTGGAAGAGTGCGGCTCAATATTCCGTCCAGGCCCGCGAGCACCTCGGTCCTTTCGTATTGCGACATCTTGCTCGCCTCGATGGAGATTCGTGCGCGTCTTCGATCGAGGCTCATCCATGGATCGATCGCGTTGCCCTCCGAAACCGAGAGGAGAAACAGGGCTTCACGACCGGACAGATTCTTGCCCTCGGGGCCCAGGCGATCCCGAATCGTCCCGATGGGTCCAAGGATGCAGCGTGACTTGATCAGGCCGGGGATCCCTTCGATCTGCTGGCTGGTACTGGCCAGCACTCCGAGGTTTCCGGCGGCTTCGAAACTGGAGCCCGGGGGCGTTCGCATCTCGATCTCGACGGAATCCGGGCTACGCAGTCTTGCTTCCACGAACCGGGCCCAACGGACCACCTGGCTTCCCGGCCCATACAATTCGTACGGGTCGACGTCGATTCGGACCTGGGACAACCCGACGAGCCCAAGGGCCATCAGCGCGGAGAAGGCAGCGATAATCATCCGCCTCCGGCGCTGCGCCAGTTCGACTACCGAAGTGAGAACTTCATCCCAGGAGGTCCTGGCGTGGTTCCCCTTTGCCATATCAGGCAGAAGCAGAAGAAGAACCGGGAGAAGTGAGAAGCTCAGCACGAGTGCGATCATCACGCCCGAAGCAGCGACGATCCCGAACCGTGCAAGGCTCTCGACACCGCTCACACCAAACGACGCGAGTGCGACCGCGGTGGTGATGCTGGTTACGGTGCAGGGTGACACGACGTCTCGAGCCGCGGCTCCGATTTCCTCTGGAGAACTTGCTGAACTCCCAACGACGCTGGTAATCAGGTGGACCGCATCTGCGACTCCTATGACCATGATCAATGGCGCCAGGGTCTGAGTGATCGAATTCTGCGCCCACCCGAGCCAGCCCATGAACCCCATGGTCCACAGAAGCGTCACCCCCAGAGTCAACAGGGTCGCCCCGACGGGGATCCACGATCGATAGAGGACGAAGATGACCAGTGCGATCAACGCGACTGTCGCTGGGACGAGTCGCACCGAGTCGGCCGCCAGGTCTTCATCCGTGATCAACAGCTCGACCGCCTGGCCTACCAGATGAAACTCGAAACCCTGCTCTTCGAAGCGAGCGAGTTCGCGCTGCAGTGCTCGGACGACGGCAATCGTAGAAGCGCTCTCTGAGGAGGCGAGTTCGACCACGATCGCACCGGTACTGCCATCTTCGGACACCAGCGATCGCAACCACATTGGATCCGAGAGCACCGTATTCCGGAGCGCGAGCTTCTCGCTCGTGGGTGCTTCGGTGCGGAGCTGATGAGCCTCCAGCCCGTCGGGTGACTCCAGGAATATCGCGGTCGTCGCGGGGCTCTCGACCCGACGCACGCCTGGTTGACGTCGCATCGCAGACGAAACCGTCGCATCCATTTCGAGTGAGCGCGGGTCGAAGACATCCTCGCAGACACTCGTTTCCCGGCAGCTCCAGACCGCTGCGACTGGCAGGCCGCCGCCGAACCCCTCGATGAACTCGTCGAACTCGCGAACGGCTGCATGCGAAGGACCGAGATAGGACCGGAACCCGGTATCTGCGCGAAGCCGCAGGATTCCGATCGCAGAAACCACGCTCACGACCCCGATGAGCATCAATGCCTGGACGGGACGTGCGAGTGCGAACCTCGATAGAGAGCCCATCGCCGGCACCTAGACCCGCGTAGGGACTATGTGTGCGGAAAGCCCGGGTCGCAATCCGACGATCGCGGCAGGGCTGGAACCGGCCTTTCTGAGCTTCTCCAGCACGAAGATCATGTTTGCGCTGATCGTATTGCCCGTCTCGCGCAATACCGTTCGCGCACACTCCTCCGAAGCAGCGTCAGCATCCAGGACGGTGCTCAGTCGGGAGATCGTCCGCGCGTCCGATGCTTGCAGGGCAAAGGTGCGCGGGGTTCCTCTCGGAATCCGCAGATCCAACTCTCGCCTGGCGGAGGACACCAACATGCAGTCCGGACTCTCCGCGGATACCCCGAACTCGATGCCATACGTCCCGATCTCCCACTGCGATTCAGGCAGAGCAGCTTCATGCCGGGCCCACCCCTCGCCGAGCCCGATTCCCTCACGCCGCTGATCGGCTGACAAGACCAATGCGCCAGCTCCATCACCGAACAGCGCATTGGCGACTCGCGTGCCTCTAGTATCGTCGAGTCTGAACTGAAGAGTGGGCAGCTCCACGCATACGATGAGGATGTTCCGGAATGAACTCCCCGACATGCGACTTGCCATTTCAAGTGCGGAGAAGAAACCCTCGCAGCCCATGAATCCGACCACGCCACGACCTACCTCCCTTCGCAACCCTGCGGCCTCGATGATTGCGGAATCGATTCCGGGAGAGAACAGACAGGTCGATGACACCGCCAGGAGATGGTCAATGTCCGTCGCGGCGAGGCCTGCGGACTGGATGGCCTTGCGTGCCGCCTCCGCTGCCAGGTCAGGCGAAAGCTCTCGGGTCGATCGGAACCGCTCTGAGGCTGTCGTGTTCTTGGCGCCGAACGGGACTCCTGCAAAACCTGCTCCGAAATCGGGTATGCAGCTGTAGCGTGTCTCGACATGAGCGCGACGGATCACGGCTCGAGCTCGCCTCGCCTCCTGTGTTCCGGCGCCGAGCAGGTGCGCGATCCTGTCTGCCAACCCGCTTTGGGTCACTCGATACCGGGGAAGCGCAGTGCCGATCCCAACGATCTTCGTCATTTCCGTTCGATTCATCATCGCTCATGCTCCTCGTCGTGGATGGGAATGGACCTTCCCGATTCCAGGGCCATGCTCGAAAACAGCCCTTCAGCCAGGACCGGATTCAAGACCAGCCTCTCGATTCTCACCGTCGTTCGTGTGCCTCGTTCCGGGTGATGGACGGTCATCACCGAAGGCACGCGAAACATGCCCTCGGTGTGGATGCCAGAGCGTGGGACCTCGAGGATCTTGAACGGATGCACGCTGTTCTTGAAATCCTCGATACGCAGAATTGCGAAATCACTTCGAGCAGCGAAGAACTTCACCCTGGTGCGTGATGACAGGATCCGGGGCGTCGCTTCGATCACATACACCGACTCTCCTGCAGTCGTTGAAACGGTCAAGGGCGCGAGCTCGAAGTCATCCACCCGATGCCGTTCGAAATCCTCGAAGGTGAGATCCGTCCCGAGGAAAGCGTCGCCCCGCTGGGCACCGGAAATCCGGCGAACCCTCTTGAGCGACGGCAGGAAGATGAACTGCTCGTCCGCGCTCCGCAGATCGGCACGTTCGATGATCAGGAGACCCGTCCCACGCAGGTAGGGAGGCTCCGAAAATCGCGCCAGGCTATGCAGCCGCCCATCGATGTACTTGCTTGCGAGATCGAGTTTCCGCTCCAGACGCTCACCCGAATCACTGATCACGTGGATTTCGACATGGGCACTGAGATCGCAACCGTATCTGCGTTCGAATGCTTCTCGAAGTACATGCTCCGGTGAGAGCGGATAGGCATCTTCTCGAAACGCCTGACTTGCACTCACGACCAGGAACACCGCCAAGAAGCCCAGGATTCGCGTGACCCTCCCATACGAGCCGCTCACAGGCTCTTCTCGCTTCTTCGATTCAGGGATTCGATCCGAGAACACAGATCTCCCGGCAGGGCGTGCCCGACCGGATTCGATCTCGTTTCATCCCTCGGAATCGATATCTGGGCCAGGGTCCCCCGCCCCGCTTCCGACTCCAGGACGATCCGTCCCCCGAGCCCTGTCACGATCTCCTTGGAAATCGCCAAACCGAGCCCCGTACCTCCGTGTCTGAAGGTCTCGAAGGGTTTCATCGCCCTGTAGGTCTGATCCTGCGTCATTCCGCATCCGGAGTCCTCGACCTCGATCAGCAATTCGGATTCGGTGACCGCAGCTCGGAGTTGAATGGTGTCGTGGTCGTTGCTGGCCTCGATCGCGTTGTGAAGCAGGTTGATCAAGACCCTGACCAACCGATGCGAACCCATCGGAAGCCCGTGCAGGGTCGGCAATGGATGAACCACGACGTGACCTCGCCCCCTGACTTCCGCGAATTCGAAGAGTGCCCGCTCTACGATGTCGCCGAGTTGAACCGGAGCGGCCTCGGATGAAGCCGGTCGATCCTCGAGCACCCTGCGAACGATCTCCCTGATCTGTGCCGCCAGTCTCTCGATGGACCGTGCCGTGGAACGCCCTTTGCGATCCAACGACATCTTGCCGAGTTTCCCCGCGATGATTTGAAGAGTCCCGAGGGGTTTCCCGATCTCATGTGCCAACTCCGCATGGATTCGGCCCGTTGCGGCGTATTGCTCGGCGACGATCAGGGCTTCCGTCAGGCGAGATGCCTCGAAAGCTGCGGCAGCTTGTGAGGCGATCGAAGCCAGGAAGCCGAGATGGCCGGAAGAAATGAACGGTTCCCGCCTGGTTGGCGATAGCAGGATCCAACCGACGACATCTTCTCGAATCGATATGGGACAGCTGGCCTCGACACCGACACGAAAGAGCGATTCGCCACCATCGCCTAGTTCGACCCGGTTGAGATCGGTGGGTCCAGATGGGAACAGTCGGGACGCGAGCACCACCAATCTGGAGTCGGTACACGCGGCGGCCCCAGTCGCGGACGCCAGATAGAACTCCCCTCCCTGTTTCCAGAAGATCGCATTCTGTGTGTTCGGGAATCCGGCTTCGAGAGCTTCGCTTGCAGCGACTGCGATGGCTTCGGGATCTCGGAGATGAGCGACTCCGGGCGTCGGCGGATCATCCGACAGCCCGGTCCACTCGAACCCACGGGGCCTGAAGGCGGTTTCGATCGACGACGACAACCACGATCGAATCCAATCCAGTGGCCAGACGACCGCAAAGATCAGCGCAAACAGGACAGGAGCCGGACGGACCACCGTTGGAACATCCAGGACATCACGCAGCAAGAGCAACGGAGTGAATACGACCATGCTGACGGCGAGCAGATAGACGATCCTGGCTGCGGCCCGCCGAATGGAAACGTCCAGGTCGAACAGGTGGTAGCGGGCGATTGCATACCCGAGCGGGAGAGGCGAGAGCACAGCTCCGACTGTCACTGCAGACCTGATTCCGCTGGGACTGTCGATCGACCAGAGAGAACCTACGACGAATCCGAGAGCTGCGATTCCCTGGAGAAACACCTTGGCTTGGCGTCGCTCGATCCGTGAAGGCGACTCCCGAATCGACAGTATGCATGACAGACAGAGCAGTGCGATGGCAATCACACTGCCCGCTGCCAGGATGTGCTGCACGACGAGCATCGTCGAATGGGACGATCTGAAGGTCGCGCCGAGCTCCGCGATCCACAGAATGCCGAAGAAGGAGTAGGGCACGATCCGGATGATCGGGACCCTGGCGGCGATTCCCCGTTGGCGGGGGAATACCATGGCCAGGTCCGAAATTGCAGCGGGGAGCACAGCTCGGGCAAGGGACGCGATCGGATGGACGGCGGCCTCCATCCAGCCCGCAACTGCCGCGGCTACCAGTGCGCCGACACTCCCGTAGATCAGGGCGAAAGGCATGGCCGCTCGGACCCGAGTTCGAACGGCCGTGAGAAGGACGATCGACAGCAGG
>JAAELW010000348.1 GCA_024226235.1 bacterium | reverse complement strand
CGATCGGATCAGGAACGGGATTCCGCGCCTTCGCTGTATCCCTCGCCCGACGACCTCCGTCCAAGCGTGTGGATCGAGACAACCCTGACCCGAACGGAGGCCGCCGTGTCACAGACACTCGAGATCATCAAGGAATACTGGTGGGTCCTCCCCCTGGGCCTCTGCGCCATTCACTGCGTGTTCGGCTCGTGCTGCGCGCGTGCCAACCGTGAAGCTCGCCCTGGCGAGGAGGGCAGCTGAAATGGCCGTTCACGAGAAGGACATGGCTGTACGCGGGGCCCACGGCCCCACCACGAGGGCCCTGGCCGGAATGTGTCACAGGTGCGGGATCTGCCCCCTGGCCGAACGCCGGCCACAATCTCGCTTCGGCAGGCTGATGCGCTGGCACCGCGGCTGGTGCCCTGCCTGGGCTGCGCACACGCGGGCGTTCGGGCCGAAGAACCTGCGACGGTAATGCGCGCGCCGGGCTTCACGCGCTCGTCGGAAGTCACGCCCCGAAGCGCCACCTCACGATCGCCCCCATCGCGATGAAGGCATCCGTCCGCCCGGGCCAGTCCCGTTCACGTGGACGGCTTCCTGTCGCAGCGGAGCACGCTCTCGTCGTCCTTGTAGAAGGTGCACGCATGTTCCAGCGATTCCCTCAGCCGGGCGCGGGCTCGGTGGATCCGGATCTTCGCTGTAGGCAGTGAACATCCGACGATCTCCGCCACTTCCTTGGCCGAGTGCCCCTCCAGGTCGTGCAGGACAAGAGCGGCGCGGTAATCCCCGGGAAGGCTGTCGATGACGTTCCGGATGCAGTCGTTCATCTCACCAACGATGAGGGGCCGGTCCACGTCAAGGCCATCCGACGGAAGCTCATCGCTCTCGTCGACGGCAACGACATGGACCTTCGATTCCGGCTTGCGAAAGTGATCGACGGTCACTCGCGTCGCGATCGAGAACGCCCAGGTCTTCACGCTTGATCGACCCTCAAAACCGGCAAGACCTCGCGAGATCTTCAGAAGGGTGTCTTGCAGCAGGTCATCGGCGGTTGCCTGGTTGCCGGTCAACCGCTCGAGGTAGCGCAGCAGCGGGCCGGAGAGGTCCTTCTGGACGTCATTGAAGGAAGGAGGGTCTGTCATCTGCTTCACCTCCGTGATGCAGGTTCCCCCCCATGATACTAGACGCAGCAGGCCGCGCCCTCCTTCGTCTCCTCCGTCCCGCACTCCTCCGGCACGATCCCACCGAGCAAGTTGGTTCCCGCGAGCAGGTCGGCCACCTCCTTGATGCTCGTGGCCGCTCGGTCCTTGATGTCCTGGCCGATCTCTACCGCCCTGCGGATATCCGCGCCACCGACACCTGCCTCGATCAGCTTGGGAACGAGGCTATTGAGGCAGGGCTCGCAGCCCGCGGCCACGGCCGAACCGGCCGCGATCAGCATGGGCGCCCGGACGTCGAGGTCCTGGCTCCTCATGCCTTCGAGCGGGCAGGGCCCGTCAGCAGCCCCGGGCGCGAGCCGGGTTCCGGTGAGCTCGTCAGCCTCTTCCTTCATGAGTCCGGCCGGCTTGTCCTTGACCATCTGGCCGGTGTGAACGGCTCCCTGGATCTGCTCCCGCGGCATCCCCGAGGCGACCAGCTCGGCCACGACCCTACGCAGGCACGGCTGGGAGTTCGCCGCCATCGACGCACCAGCAGCGATCAGCAGCGCCAAGTCGCGATCCACGATGCCCGTGTCCGGCGCCCCTGGCTCCTCGCGACCTCCGCACCCGCATCCACCGTTGTTGTTGGTATCCATCAGTCTTCTCCTTTCCTGGAGTCCGTTTGTCATTCGCCCACGTAGACGG
>JAAELW010000347.1 GCA_024226235.1 bacterium | reverse complement strand
GGGGATGAGGCTGGCTTCCGCGTCGTCTTTCCCCCGCCCGAGCTGTGCACGGACAACGCCGCGATGATCGCCGCTGCCGGCGCGAGGCTCCTCATCCACGGCGAACGCCACGGTCTGGAACTCACCGCGTTCAGCCGAGTCCCCCTCTCCCAGCGCCCCTGGTCCTAGGCAGAGAAGTCCATGCTCCGATGAGTGCTGCGGAGATCCGGACGTTTCTCGAGCGCCATGGGCTGGCGGCGCATCGAGGGCGGGGGCAGAACTTCTTGCACGATCGGGAGCTGGCCGACAAGCTCGTGCGGCTGGCAGGGGTCGGGCCGGAGGACGCGGTCCTGGAGATCGGGACCGGGCTCGGGATCCTCACCCAGGCATTGGCTCGACACGCTCGCAAGGTCGTGACGATCGAGATCGACAGCGGGTTGATCCGCGGGCTCGCGGCCGACGGGATGCTGCCCGAGGGAGTCGAGCTGATCCACGCCGATGCCGTGAGCCTCGATTGGGAGCCGTGGCTGGATGGGAGTGCGGGGCCCTGGCGGGTCGTCGCCAACCTGCCGTACTCGGCCGCCACGCCGATCCTGCGCCGCCTGCTCGACGAAGGCCACCGGCTCGCTGGCTGGGGGGTGATGGTGCAACGCGAGCTGGCGGCTCGCCTCAGCGCCGAGGTGGGGGAACGCGACTACGGCTCCTTCTCGGTCATTCATCAGCTCTGCGCGCGGCAGACCGGTGCCCTCGATCTTCACGGACGATGCTTCTACCCTGTGCCACGCGTGGTCTCGAGATTCGTCTGCATGGCGCCGCGGGTCGACCGCCCCTCGGCGGCCGAGTTGGACGCGGTCGAGGGGGTGGCGCGGGCTGGCTTCGGCCATCGGCGCAAGACCCTTGCGAATTCTCTGCGCCGATCCGGCCGGGTGGATGCCGCGCGCATCGAGCTGGCCTGCAACGAAGCCGGCATCGATCCCTCGAGTCGGGCGCAGACGGTGCCGCCGGCGAGCTGGCTGGCCCTGGCACGAGCATTCCAGCAGGGGGCGGCCGGATGACCTCCGTCGAACCGCGACGCGACTTCTCGGTGCCGGTTCGCGTCGATGTGCGCCGCGCGGACGGAACCGAGTCTCGTGAGTTTGCCACCAATCTCTCACCCCGGGGCCTGTGCATCCACACTCACGAGGTGTTGGCGATCGGTGAGAAGATCCAGGTGAGGTTCGAGCTTCCGCCTTCGGGTCAACTGATCGATACACCCGGGAGTGTCATCTGGACCGACAGCCGCGACGACGGTGAGACGCTCTTCTGGGAGACCGGGCTCCGCCTCGATGTCGACGATGCGACCTGGGCCATCCTCCAGGAATGGGCGAGCCAGCCGACCGATCGGCGCCGGTGACAGACCGGGCGGATGGGGCGCTCCGGTTCCGGTGCCTCTGATGGAGCCCGGTGAGATTCTCGACGTGCTGGTCGAGGTGGCCCAGGAGGCAGGCGTCACGGTTCGCGTGCTCTCCCGTGCTGCAGCTCGAGAGGGTGAGCCGTTGCCGGAGAGCAATGTGTGCAGGATTCGTGGCGAGCCCTGGTTGATCCTGGCCTCTGGAGAATCGATCGAGGACCGGATCAGCGCGGCTGCCCTGGCCGTTCGGACCTTTGCCGCTCGGCAGGCCGAGCGCCGTTTCCTTCCTCCCGCGGTCCGAGAGCGGTTGGATCGAGCCTGACGGGAATCCCCCGGGGGCACAGCCGGCAACTCCCCGGAGCGTTTCTCGTTGACAGTCCGGTTCGGGGCATATTACGTTCCGACTCGAGCCGAGAGGAATCGCAAGTCGCGATCTTCATCGAAAACTCAGACAGAATCCCGGGCACTTCGAGCCTGGAAAACGAGGACGACGCCAGACTCTGCCCAAGCAATCGCTCGTATCCGCCGTAGGTGGAGCGAGACGGGGGCGGCAAAAGGCCACGTCAGTTCCGACGTAAGTATCGGGTCGCTAGAAGGATCGGAAGAGCAAGGCTCTTGTCCGGTTCAGGTGACGGTTCCCGGTACGGCCGCGCCTCCGGAGATATCCATCTCTGGCAGGCGTTTTTGTTTTTCGGCGAGAAGATCACCCGGGACGGGGGATCGCCGATGTCGACCGTGACCGCCGCGAGCCAGCGCGAGCACCGCGTGACGACCCGCTCTCTTCAGCGCTGCAAGCGCCGGGGCGAGCCGTTCTCGATGCTCACCGCCTACGACGTGACCTTTGCGCGCATCTTCGACCAGGCGGGCATCGATGTCCTGCTGGTCGGGGATTCGGTGGGCAACACGACCCAGGGCCACGAGAACACCCTGCCCGTGACACTGGATGAGATGGTCTACCACACGCGCATGGTGGCCCGCGGCGTCTCCCGGGCACTGGTGGTGGGCGACATGCCGTTCGGCTCCTACCAGGTCTCGCCCGAAGACGGCGTGCGAAGCGCCATCCGCCTGATGAAAGAGGGTGGGGCCCATGCGGTGAAGCTCGAGGGTGGACGGCGTGTCAAACAGACCCTGACCCGCATCGTCGACGCGGACATTCCGGTGATGGGTCACATCGGCCTCACGCCCCAATCAGTGCACGCGATGGGTGGCTATCGGGTGCAGGGCCGGGGCGAATGCGCTCGGGATCGGGTGATCCAGGATGCGCTGGCCGTCGAGGCCGCCGGCGCCTTTGCGCTGGTGCTGGAAGGTGTGCCGGCCGAGTTGGCCCAGGAAATCACCCGGACGGTCGGGATCCCCACGATCGGAATCGGCGCCGGGGTGCATTGCGATGCCCAGGTTCTGGTGCTGCACGATCTGCTCGGACTATCGGACTGGACACCGAGCTTTGCCAAGCAATTTGCGAACCTGGGTGCTCTGGCCTCCCAGGCCGCCCGCCAATTTGCGGACGAAGTCACGCACCGCAAGTTCCCCGGCGACGAGCACTCGTACCGTTAGGCGCGCTGGTGGAGATCTTTCGCAATACCGCCGAACTCCAGGCACGAGCTGATGCAGCTCGCGCTCTAGGCGAGCGCATCGCGCTCGTGCCGACGATGGGCGCACTCCATGCCGGCCACCGGGCCCTGATGGATGCGGGTCGCGCCCGAGCCCAGCGGGTCTGCGTATCGATCTTCGTGAATCCGACCCAATTCAACTCAGCGACCGATCTGGCCGCCTACCCGCGCACCTGGGAGGCGGATCTCGAGGCATGCCGAGAGGCCGGCGTCCATTGGGTGTATGCGCCGGAGCCCGGGGATCTCTACCCCGACGGTTTTCAGACCTGGGTCGATGTCTCTGAGCTCTCCGAGCCCCTGTGTGGGGCGGCGCGTCCCGGTCACTTCCGTGGCGTCGCGACCGTCGTCTGCAAGCTCTTCCTGGCCGCGAAGCCACACGTTGCGGTGTTTGGAGAGAAGGACCAACAGCAGCTCGCCGTCGTCCGCCGCATGACCCGGGATCTCGGCTTCGATCTCGAGATCGTCGGTGTTCCGACCGTACGTGAGGCGGACGGGCTGGCGCTGTCGAGCCGCAACGTCCACCTGGCGGGTGAGGCCCGCAGCCAGGCCACCGTGCTGGTGCGGGCCCTCGATGCCGCCGAGGCCGCGGTCCTGGCCGGGGAGACAAGCGCCGACGCGCTTCTGGAGATTGCCCACGGCGAGCTCGCCAATGCACCGCTCGCGGAGATCGACTACGCGGAGCTGCGTGGTCCCCGGGATCTCGAACTGCTGTGTGGGCCCCTGGACGATGCTGCCCTGCTCGCCCTGGCCGTCTTCTTCCCCCGCGCATCCGGCGCTGGGGACCGTGTACGACTGATCGACAACCGCGTGCTGCCGAAGCCGCTACCCCAGGAGGAACGGTGATGATCCGTACCATGCTCAAGTCGAAGATCCACCGCGCGACGGTCACCGAGGCCAACATCGAGTACGAAGGCAGCATCACGATCGATACGGATCTGATGGAAGCCGCGGATCTCTTTCCGTATGAGCGGGTGGACATCTGGAATTGCACGAGTGGCAGCCGGCTCTCCACCTACGTGATTCCCGGCGAGGCCGGCTCCGGTGAGATCTGCATCAACGGTGCTGCTGCCCATCGGGTGAAGCCCATGGACAAGGTGATCATCGCCAGCTTCGTGCAGGTAGAGGACGGTCAGTGTGGCCCGGACTGGGAAGCCAGGCGTGTCTTCGTCGACGAGGGGAACCGCATCGTCTCCTGAACCTCCCCCCGGTTGCGGGACAGGGGCTCCCGGGCTGTGTTGCTAACCTCGAGAGCGTGGCGAAGAAGAAGCACAGCGTCGGGGAAGGGCGCATCGCCACCAACCGGCGGGCGCGATTCGACTACGAGATCCTCGATACCGTCGAGGCTGGAATCGTACTCCTCGGGCCCGAGGTGAAGAGCCTGCGTCAGGGCAATGCGAGCCTTGGCGAGGCCTATGCGATGTTGCGCCGGGGCGAGGCCTGGCTCCGAGGCATGCATATCGCGCCCTACGAGCAGGCGGGGCGAGAGAATCCCGAACCGCTTCGAGAGCGCAAGCTGCTGCTCCACCGCCATGAGCTGCGCCGGCTCCAAACGAAGGTCACGGAGCGGGGCAATACCCTCGTGCCCCTTTCCCTCTACTGGAAGGACGGTCGGGCCAAGGTCGAGCTTGCTCTGGTACGTGGCAAACGCCAGACCGACAAGCGGGAGACGATCCGGCGACGCGAGGAAGATCGGGAAATGCGGCGCGCGATACGAGGCCGCGGACGCAGGTGAGAGCCTTGGCTCCGATCCTCGGGCTCCTGCTCGGATGGTCCGCTTGCACGACAACCCGGCTCGCGTACGAAGAGACACCGGATCCGCGTGTGGCGTACGAGCATAACTTGCCGGACTACGCGGTATTTCGGGCTTCCCATGCCAGCGTGCAGGATCCGAACTACCTGCCCTTCATGGCCTATCGCATCGGCGTCGGTGAAGGACGCGAGCGGCTGGTGCTGTGCCACTGGCGCGCTGAGGACTTTCCGTTGGCGGTTCATCTCGAAGCCCCCCGGATCGATCCGGCCCTGGGCGATGAGTTCCGCCTGCGAGAGCCCGACGAGTATGTGAAGGCCGTGCAACGAGCGATGGCATTCTGGCAGCACGACCTCGGTGAACACATTTCCTTTCGCGAGGTCCAGGATCCGAACGACGCGCGTCTGACGATCCGGCTGCTCGGGGAGCAGGCGCCGGTTGCCGAGCAGGACATGCAGGTGCTGGGCCTTGCACATAGTCCGGGCGGAGCCTGTCACTTCGAGGGGGGCGACCCCGCCACCGGTCGCGTCGAGGTGCACTTCTCGATCCCCGAACTCAGGCTCTATGTCGCCGACCAGCATGGCTTGCTGCTACCCAGTCAGGTCGAAAAAGTGGCGCTGCACGAGCTCGGTCACGCGTTGGGCATGCGGGGGCATAGTCCGATTCCGGCGGATCTGATGTACGAAGTTGCCCGGGACCGGATAGCTCGGGGCGGGCTCGGGCTTGCTGATTCGAATTCCTTCCAAACCTTGTACACGTTGCCGAGTGGAACGATCTACGCGGACTTGAACTCGGCACCGCGTGCGAGCCAGCTCGGCCCACCGCGGGGGGAGCCCCGGCTCGAGTTGGCCCCTCACGTCGATCCACGGCTCGGCTTCGAGCTGCAGACGCCCGAAGGCTGGGTGAGCATCCCGACCCGGTTTGGCCTGGTGACCATCGACGGGGTGGCCTGGGACTACCGGGCCTCGTTCCAACTGAACGTGGCTCGTTTCGAAACGGTCGAGGCCTATCTGGCGCGTTTCGGCCGGGCTCACCTCGGCCAGTCGACGATGCTGGAGGACGGAGAGCTGGTGGTGGCAGGCCGTCGTGCGCGCCGTTTCGTGCTGCACACCCCACGTGAGACTCTCGAGGAGCTCACCCTCCTCGCGACGGGAGACGGCCGCGTATTGGTGGCCATTGGTGAAGGGCCAGCCGAGGAGTTCGAAACCTACCGGAACTGGTTCGACAAGATTCTCTTCAGCCTGGAGCTGCGGGAGGACGGCCGTCCCGCTCCGTCGCGGAGTTACGGGCCGGGGTAGGGGCCGCAACGCTTCGGAGTATTCACGTGCTGCGCAGGTGGCCTGTTTCGTTGAGTGAGCGGATGCTGCGTTCGCCGGATGCGGCGGCCATGAAGCGACTCATGCTGGTGTAGGCGGGCTCGAAGAAGAGCGGCTCTTCCAGCCGGAGCAGATGGGATGCCCAGGCGTTGACCACGCCACCGTGGCAGGCGATGGCCACGCGGCCGCCCGGATGGCGATCGATCAGGGCTTCGAGGGTGTGGACGACCCTCTCGCGGAAGGCGGGCAGGTCGACACCGCCGTAGCCCTCAGCGCTGAGCATCGCCTTCCAGGCTCCGGGGTCTTCGATCTTCAGCTCTTCAAGCGGCACGTAGCGTTCGGATTCGTGGTCGAGTTCGATCACGCCCGGTTCGATCTCGACCGCGAGACCTTGTAGGCGGGCCAACGGGGCCGCGGTCTCGCGCGCCCGAAGTAGTGGGCTCGCATACAACGCGTCGAAGTGTTCCACTGCAAGCCATTGCGCGGCTGCCTCCGCCTGGGCCCGTCCTTCCTGGGAGAGCGGTGGATCGGCCGGAGCGCCTGCCGGGTTTTCCTGTCGGATCGGCAGGCCGTGTCGGATCAGTACGAGTTCCATCGCGACGCGAGCGTACCGCGTCGCCGATCGAGCGCCCGCATCGGCTCAGGCCTCTTCATCCTTCGGCGGCTCACCGCCTTCGCCCGGATCGGGGGTGGCCGCGGGGAGTTCGAGGCCCTCCCGTTCATTGTTGCCCGCGTCCGTCGTGTGCGACACATGGCTCGGTCTCACGCTCGCAACGCAGACCCGGTCGCGACCCGATTCCTTGGCCTCGTAGAGCATGCGATCCGCGACGACCAGAATTCCCTCGGAGCTTGCCCCGTGCTCGGGCCGAGACGCAACACCCATCGAGCAGGTGAACGGGGTGCCCACCAATCGCGAGGCATCGACGAGCGCTTCGCGAACCCGTTCGGCCACCTCGCTCGCGATCTCCGAGTCGACGTTCGAGAGAATCAACAAGAACTCTTCGCCGCCCTGACGGCAGGCGAGATCGCCCTCTCGCGAATGCTCCTTCAGGACCCGAGAAAATGCCACGAGACACTGGTCGCCAACTTCGTGGCCGTGCTCGTCATTCAACCGCTTGAAATGATCGAGATCGAAGCAGATGATGCTGTAGCGACGATTCGACCGGTCGAGTTGCTTCAGGTGGTGTTGCATCGCACGCCGATTGGCGAGGCCGGTGAGTGGATCCGATGCGGCCTCCTGTTCGCGTTCCTCGAGTGTCCGCAATACGCCAAGCCGTGTCCCCAGGGCTCCGGTCAGGGTGACGAGATCGCCCTCGAGATCCTCTCTGGCCGCCTTGTCCTGCCATGTGAGCTGCGAAACAGCGAAGGCCTTGCCGGCGGATGCCACCGGCGCACACAATACCTTCGTGTCGTCGTCCTTCAGGAAGGGGCAGCGTGCCAGTCCGGCGCTGTCGCAGAACGCAACCATGCGTCCCTTCCGGATTGCAGGGCAGCGTTGAGGGAGCGGCGCTTCGCAGATCTTCTCCCCGACGGACACCTTCTCTTCGAGGCTCGCCCCGGATCCATCGGAGACGAGGAGCCGGAAGCTCGACCCCCTCATCCGGAGCTCCGCGGCGCGTTTGACGGTTCCGTAGACGTGTTCAAGCGTATCGTCGATCTCGAGCGCTTCGATCAGGTCCTGTGCGAAGTGCGCATGATGGCGCTCGGTGCGCTCGGCGATCATCAGGTCGGTATGTGCTTTTTCGAGGCCGGCGACGGTCTTGACGAGATGATCGCCCAGCATCGGATCGATGTCGCCGATGCCGACAGTCGGATCGAAGATCGTCTCGAGGCTCTGATCCAGGCGCAACACGGAGTCTCGCCAGTGGCGCTCGCGACGAAGCTGGCGCGTCAGGAACAAACTGCCCATCCCGACGAAGAGAACAGTCAGCCCCCCGAGGGCCGCGATGGCGAGCATCGCGGAGCGATCGAGCTGCACAGTCAGATCTTCTGTGAGAACGGCGTCGAGATCGAATAGCGCGTTCTTCATTCGGCCCGCCAAGCGATCGAATTCCCTCATGTCCTCACGACTGGCTTTCGAGCCCTTGTCGAGCCATGTCTCTTCGGCCTGCTCGACCACGAGGTTGGCTGCTTGCTTCGCCGCTTCGATTCTGTCGCGTTGTGCAGGCCAGCCGCCGGCCAGGCTGTCGAGGCGTGCGGTGAGATCAGCGCGCGAGCCGAATACGATGTCGCGCGATGAATCACTTCCGTTGGCTGAATACTCGGTCACCGCCAGCTGAAGTTCGTAGGCGTCAGACAGCACAAGGCGAAGCAGCTCCTGGCGGCTCGCCTCGATCTTCGCGGTGACGCGTGCGTTCCATCCGAGGAAGGCCGCGCTTGTCGCCGCGATCAATACGATGAAGCCCAGCTGGAAAATCTCTGAGCGATACAGCCCGAAGCCAACCCGAATACCCTGATGTGAATTTCGCATTTGCAGAAGGCTGATCGGCACGACTTTCCACCTGTCGAATAGGTGGAACACTCCAATCTCCCCCTTTATTGGGTGTTGAATTGCGGATTGGTACGAATCCTGCCCAGCTGGAGCATTCGTGGTGCAGCGGACCCATCAAGGGCAAATAGGACCCAAGGAAGGGGTGAGTTGCCCTTGGCGAAACAGCAAATTGTGGCAATATGACTCAACGCGACCATGTCCGATTCTTCTAGGGGCAACTGAGCTTCGCAATGATCGACAGCTCTTCCGGGAACGTCACGTTCCTTCATCAACTCCGTCCATGGCTGTCGGCTGCAGCCGC
>JAAELW010000346.1 GCA_024226235.1 bacterium | reverse complement strand
AGCGGAAGCAGGCATCGCAGCGCTTGCGGTCGATGAAGAAGGGGTTGGCAGGCGAGATCGCATCCCGGGGACAGGCCTCCATGCAGCTGCCGTCCCTTACGCAGCGTTCCGGCTCCCACTAGAGCTCTGGCGAGGCCTTCTTGCCTTCCGGGTTCTGGCACCAGAGGCAATCCAGCACGCAGCCCTCGAAGAAGATCACGGAACGGATCCCCGGGCCGTCCTCCAGGGAGTTGCCCTTGGCGTCGAAGATCACCGCCGGCTGGCTCAAAGTGCGAACTCGGTCCGCCCGATGATCTCCAGCTGCAGGTCCTGCTGCATGCGCGTGTAATAACCCGTGTAGCCCGAGACCCGAACGATCAAGTCGGGATAGTGCTCCGGGTTTGCCATGGCGTCCTTCAGGGTGTCGGAATCGACCATGTTGAACTGGAGCTGCATCCCGCCACTCTCGAAATAGGTGTCCACGTATTGGGCGATCAGGGCGACGTTGTCGGCGTGGTCGTTCCTCCTGGAGAACGATAGGCGCACGTTCAGCGTGTAACTGTTGTCGGCCGTGCGAGGATCAATACTCCCCACGTCCACCAGGTTGTCGAGCAGGTTCTTGCTCGCCACGGGGCTGGGTGTGAGCCCCGAGGTGAAAGGCGTGTTCGCCAGCCTCCCCGATGGCGAGGCGCCCGAGACCCGGCCGAATACCGTGTGGTTGTTGTTGGTTCGGTACCCCGTGGTGTAGGGCCCGCCCCGACCGTTGGTGTGCTGGTGGAAGAACTCGCGGATCATCTGGGTCACCCGGTGTGCCATTTCCCGAGCCTCGGGATCGCCGGAGCCGAACTTGGCTGCGGAGTAGCGAGCTGCGGCATAGACTCGCTTGTAGAGCCGATCGTCGTCACTCCCGGGCGTTTGTCCCCGGAAGTCGTGGTCGACCGCATCCATCAGCTCGCGGAATCCGATGGTTTTTCCACCAACACCATCGAAGACCAGCTTCTTGATCGCCAACAGCGAATCGACCACGTCGGAGAGGCCGATGAACGAGGTGCCGGAGGAGTTGTATTTGGCACCGCCCTGGGTCATCCCCCGTCCCGACTCGATACAGCCCTCCAACAGCGCGGAGTAGAGGGGCGCGGGTATGACTTCCGGGTGGATCTTCACCAACTCATGGGAGACTTCGTCGATCAGCGTTTCGTAGATGAAGTGGAACTGTCGTTCGAAGGCAGTGAAGAAGGCGTCGAAGCTGGTGAAGCTCTCCACTTCGCCGGTCGTCGGGGTTCCCAGCGGCGCTTCGTCCGGCGAGCGGTTCCACTTCGGATGACGGCCGTTGCGCAGTGTCACTTCGAGCGGAACCATCAGGTTGGAATCGATGTCACCGGTGGCGGCGAAGTGCTTCCCGGAGACGACCGGCTCCACGCAGCCGCAGGGGACCCAGTCGCGGATGTCCTCGAGGGCCCAACCATGCTGGCGCAGCCCCTCGATCACCTGCCGGTCGTTGTGGATCGCTGGCGTGCCGGAGGTGATGTAGTTCACCTCGCAGACCCTACGCAGATAGGTCTTGCTGTTGACCCCCGACATGTAGCGGGCATCCATGTCCGGATCATCCAGCGACAGCATCTCCGTCAGCTTGAGGATGAGGTAGGTCATGTCGTTGACGCCGTCTTCCCCGGATGGGGTCACGCCGCCGACGACGATGGAGGCCACGCCGGGTGCACCGGAGTTCTGCCATGAGGCGATGGTGGCTGCTGCGAGGCGATGGCTGGTCAGCCGCAGGAAGAGGCAGCCGACCAGCTCCAAGGCCCGCTTCAGATAGGCGTCCCGCTCCTTCTGGTCGGAAAGCCGCGCCATGTCGGCCTCGAAGTAGGGCTGAAGGATCTGGTCCAGGCGGCCCAACCCGATGTCGTCGTCCATGCTGTCCAGCCCGATGCCGATGAACAGGATCCATATCGCTTGGAGTGCTTCGTGGAGGGTCTCGGCCGGCTTCTTCAGCAGCTTGCGCAGGATGCGCTCGATCTCCTTCAGCTCCGCCCGTCTTTCCCGGGAGGTGCCTTCCGCGTCAGCCTCCGTGCCCACCTGATCGGCCAGGCGGCGGGTATAGATGGAGACACCCTCCAACGCGGTGTCCATCGCCCCCAGCGCATTCAGCCTTGCTGTTCGACTGTCGTCATCAAGTGCGGAATCTCCGGCGAATTCCGCCCGCCGCCCTTGGACTTCCTCTCGGAGACCTGTGAATCCCTTGCGCACCGCGGTTCCGAAGCCGGGGCTGCCCGGGTTCAGCGACACCAGCCCCCACGGGATGATGAAGAACAACCGGTCATTGAGCCTGTCCGCGCGCGGCGACTCACCCTGCTCTCGTCTGGTGCGAAGCCTCTGCTGCCAGACATAGGGCAGGTGGCGGTTCATCCAGAAGGGAAGGACTTTCTTGTGCAGTATGCGGGTAGTCTCGGGGGTGATCGCGAACGGGTCGAGTTCTCGCCGCTCGAGGGTGTTGAGCTCGCCCCAGATGGACCAACCGAAGGTGAAGGGGTGGTTCACAGCTCCGCAGATGGGGTTGGGTGTCAAGGTACCGGCCAGCAGGTCTCCGTCGCGGAGCAATGGCTTCCTGTGGCGCATCACATGGCAGAACGCTTCCGCCGTGCGCAGGGAGGGGTCCCATGGCGTGCCGTCGTTCCGGCACTCGTAACCGTTCTCCAGGAAGAAGTCGGTCAGTAGTTCTCCGTATTCTGCAGTGACCTCGGGCAGCTGTTCGTGGTGCTCCCGCCTGAACCCAGCCAGCCGGGGGAAGTCACCCAGGGAGTAGTCGGCGAGGTAGGGTTCCTCCAGCCAGTGGACGCCCGGGTCGACCGCGTCCGCCCGCAGCCGGCCATCGATGCGAGTCTTGCGCATAGCGCGGTCCGGCTTGCCGGCCTTTGCGGCGAGTTCGAAGGCTGCGT
>JAAELW010000345.1 GCA_024226235.1 bacterium | reverse complement strand
TGGCGGCATATCGAAGCGGGTGCCAAACAGGCCGGCCGAAGCCTGGACAGAGAGGAATATGCGACGACGGCCCTGACCACCATCGTCGTCCTGGATCAGGGAGAATCCGTCGATTCCGAGCGCGTGCGCAATGAGTGCGGTGCCTTCGCGATGGCCACGCTTCACTACGCCTATGACCAGTGGCGGCAGTTCGGACAGCAGCCGCCCGCATATCTGGCGGAGATCTGGGATGACTACTGCGCGATGCTCGACAAGGTTCCCGCGCAGCGTCTGCACCAGCGCATTCACTCTGGCCACAACTGCTGGGTGATCCCCGAAGAGGAGCGCTTTGTAACGCCGAGCCTGATGCAGGCCTCATGTGTGATCGGGACCGCCGACGAGATCGTCGAACGATTGCGCGCCTTTGAACAGGCGGGACTCGATCAGGTGATGATCCTGCCTTCTCTCGAACCGCGCTACGAGGTGATTGAACGGGTGGCTCGCGACATCCTGCCGAGGATCGCTTCGAGGGCGGAGTGAGGGCTCAGAACTCGAAGACATAGCTGGCGCAAAGGCCCGCAAATCCGATTTTCTCATTCGCCGCGCGGGTCAGGAGCCCCCCCCCGACGGGCAATCCCCGGTCGACGAGTAGTCGACGGGGGGGATCCCCTGTTGTGTGGGCCGTTGATGATCCAGCGATCGCCGTCGAGCCGCGATCAGGCCGATCCGGGGGAAGCGAGAGCCAGACTGGACGGGCCGCTAGCTCCGCGCGCGAGTCAACCCTCTGACACGCCTTTGGGCGCGCGCTGTTTCATGAATCCGAACATGTAGCCGGCGACCCGGCGCAGTTGGATCTCTTCCGCCCCCTCCGTGATGCGGTAGCGGCGGTGGTGCCGATAGATGTGCTCGAAGGGCTTGTGTCGTGAGTATCCGAGGCCTCCGTGTACCTGCATGGCGCGGTCCGCAGCATCGCAGCAGAGCCTGTTGGACCAGTAGTTGCACATCGACACCTTGTCCGAGACGGAGAACGCTCCGTAGGTATCCATCTGCCAGGCTGTCTTGTGGATCAGCGCCCGCAGCATTTCACATTGCGTCTGGAGCTCGACCAGCGGGAACTGGATCGCCTGGTTGGTCGCGAGCGGCTTGCCGAAGGGGCTCCGAACCTTCGCATACTCGACCGACTCGTCGATGCAGAACTGCGCAGCACCAAGACTCGAAGCCGCCTGCCGGATGCGATTTTCGTTGAAGAAGTGCTGGACCACTCCGAGGCCCCGTCCCTCGCCCCCGAAGATCGCCGAATCCGGGACCTTCACGTCGGTCAGCGAGACGTGACCGTGATCGGTCGGCATGTTGAACGTCCACAGCATCTCTTCGACCTCGAAGCCGGGGGCGACCATCGGGACCATGAAGGCCGTGATTCCGTGCCCGTCGCCCGCTTTGCCAGAAGTGCGGGCAAAGATCAGGTCGTAGGGGGCGCTGTGGATCCCGGTATTCCAGGTCTTTTCCCCGTTGATGCGCCAACCGTCTGCGTCCCGAACCGCGACCGTTTCCATATGCGTCGCATCGGATCCGTGCTCTGGCTCCGTGATTCCGAACGCGAAGGAGCGGCGACCAGCCAGGATCTCGGGGATCCACTCCTCTTTCTGTTCTTCCGTTCCGTGCTCGATCATCAACAGCAATCCGACGTTGTTGCCGACGATCGAGTGCTCGTTCTGCAGGTCGCAGTGGAGTCCGAGCCCCTTGGCCGCGAGGTGTTCGCGGATGATGGCCATGTCGAGGTTGGTACCCTCCTGGCCTCCGTACTCCCTGGGATAGGGGTATCGGTAGTGGCCGGCCTCATCAGCGCGCCGCCGGGCTTCTCGCAACAAGGCTTCCCATTGATGATCGGGCAAACCCGCACGATCCCAATCGGTGCGTGCATCCTCCCGCCGGTGGTCGAAGAAGCGGATGTTGTCGTCCTGCTCCTCGAGCGGTTTGATCTCGCGCTCGATGAAGGCATCGAGCACGCCCAGGTAGGTTGCCAGTTCTCGGGGGATGTCGAAATCCACCATGCTCCTCCATTGCGCGCAGTGCGCGCAGAATGTTCTCTTGCGTCGGATATCGAAAGGTCGGGATCCGCGGTGCGGATCAAGGGGGTAGCAATCTCAGCTTCTCGAGAGGCCTGAACCGGTTCATGAAGCTCTGGTACTGCATCTTGATCCCGGTCGAGAGCATGTTCCTCTTCAGATACTTCTTCAGTTCCTCATTCGTGGCGAACTGGTCGATCTCCCGGCTCTGATTCTTCCGGGTCTGCGTGACAATGGTGTTCGCCAGGTCTGCGTACTCATGCAGGGCGTTGGTGCCTTTCTCTTCGGATCTGATGATGGCCTCGGCGGCGAAACGCCCGGAGAGGGCAGCCGCATCCTGGCCGACACCCCGCACGCCATCCAATAGGCCGGCAGCATCCCCGACCATGAGCACTCGGCCCTCGCCCAGCCAGACCCTGTCCGCCGATTTCATATCGATCGCAGTCAGGAACTCCTCTGTTTCCACGATGCTTCCACGGATATCGAATTTTTGCCTGACGTGATCATAGAAGAGGCGCTGTCGCTCCTTGATGTCTCCCTCGACACATCCGGTGCCGATGCACCAATAGTCCTTCCCGTCGTCGAGGGTCTTCGTATAGATCCAGGCGAACATGGCATCGCTGAATTCCAGGTTCCAGAACTGGTAGAGCGTGTTGGGGTCGAGCTTGGCGTCTCCGTCGACGTAATAGTTCATGCCGCCCCCGGAGGCGTTCTCCCCGAAATCCTGGGGGCGGAGCTTTCGCCTGATGGGAAGTGAACTCAGACCCGTGGCATCGATGATGTACCGGGCTCGTATCCGCTCCGGCTCCTCGTCTCGGGATTGGATCGTGACCACGAAGCCGTCGGGTTCCTCATCGTGGTCCAGATAGGCGCATTCATCCCGGAACTCCGCTCCAGCGTCCTGGGCCAGAATGTTCAGCCAGTTGTCGAAGGTCTTTCGCATGTAGTTGAAGGCTTTGAACGGCGCCGAGAAGCTCGATCCATCGTGGAAGTACATCGCCGTCCTGGTGACCTGGTGGTTGCACAACCGCTCCCTGGGGATCTTCTCACCGAGGATCCGCTCGAAGTACGCGAACTGGATTCCGGAGCAGGGCTTGGTTCGCGGTGTTTTGCAACGTTCGATGAAGAGAGTCTTCAGGCCCCCTCTGGCGGCAAACCGAGCGGCTGCCGATCCGCCCATTCCTCCCCCGGCAACGAAGAGGTCGTACGGTTCCGTCGTATCCATGCGCCGCATGATACTCGGCTTATTGCGGACCGTGGCCATCCGAGAAGAACGAACCATCTCGCAGATCCGGTGTGGAGCTCTGCTTCTCAGCCCTGTGAACACAGTTCCGGGCCGAATTGGGTCGTCGTGTCAGCCATCGGTGTTTCGGACGTGGACCACCCGAGGAGAGTTCCGCATTGCGTCACCGTGCGCGGCCGGCGGCTCGACGGCGAGGCCCCGCTTCGGCTGCGAAGAGGCCGCCTGGTTCCCGGACCTGGCGCGGGGCTCGAGTCGAACGCGGGGCGCCGGAGCGCTCACCGGGCCCTCAGGGAGGCTACCGGGTTGCAGCTGCGGTCGCGCCCGGTCGAAGCGCATCGGTCCCGGGCCCGTCCAGGGTCGCGGTTTCGGTATCGGGTGGAACTTGTCCCCGAACCACTCGGGATCGGCGGGGTGCAGAACGGCGAGGGTGGTGTTCTTGCCAAAGTCGCCGCCCTCGACGCAGAGTTCGCCATTGGCATCCGCGCCGATCGCCGCGATCTTGAAGGTACCGACCTCGTGGGCCACGAAGGAGACCGTCATCGGGAAGCCGCCCGGGCCGACCTGGTAGTCCCCAAAGGTGCCCCCGTCGATCGGTGAGGCGCCGTTGGTCTCCACCCAGACCGTACAGGTACCGGTGCCATGAACCATCACCGTGACCGTCGTGCCCAGCGCGACCGTGTGAGAAGGCGAGAGGGTGACGTGGGTGATTTCGTCCACCGCCATCGCTGGCATCGCGAAAAGCGAGGCGAAGAACCAACCGAGAGCGATGGGTAAACAACGGTTCCGAACCATGACGTATCTCCTCTTCCTGCTGGAAGCCAGGGCCGTGTCCTGCCCCGGTGGGCTACGTAGATGGTCGTCGGACCCCGGCAGGTGGTTCAAAGAGAATCGAGCGGGCGCGGGCTGATCGTCGGCCCCCCCGGAATGCCCGAGCGCTATACTGGATCGAGTCCCACGGCGACGGTCTCCGGGCCCCAGCATCCCTACAACGAGGCACCTGTGTTCGGCCTACGCACCGAAACCTCCCCTGAGTGGGTCGAGACCGCCCTGGGCGACTTCGACTCCTTTCTCATGGATCACGCCATCTGTGAGCGAAAAGCCTCAGCCACCGCCATGTCGTTCATCAGTCACTATCCCGACCGGAGGGAACTGGTGGAGGAGATGCTCGGACTGGCGCAGATGGAATTGGATCACTTCCGAGAAACGGTCGGCCTCCTCCACGCGCGAAACCTGGTTCTGGGACGTGACGAGAAGGATCTCTACATCAACAGCCTGCGGAAAGAGATCCGCAACGGCCGTGAGGAGTACTTCCTCGACCGGCTGTTACTCGCGGGAATCATCGAGGCGCGGGGCTGCGAGCGATTCGGGAAGATCGCTGCTGCGCTGGAAGCGGGAGAACTCAAGGAGTTCTATCGGCGCATCACTCGGGATGAAGCCCAGCACGTGAGCCTCTTCCTGCGACTCGCCGAGACCTACTTCCCCGCCGCTGCCGTACAGGAGCGACACGGACAACTGCTCGACCGCGAGGGGCAAATACTGCAGGACCTTCCCTTGCGGCCCGTGGTCCACTGAGCGAAGAGACTCTGGTGTCGAAGCCTTGCTCCGGTACTACGTACTCGGGTTGCGATACGCCGAATCGCCCTACGGCTTTCACACCATCGGCAGCACGCTCACGCGGAGCCACGGCGTGCGCTCCGGCTGGCCCTCAGCCGCCCGACGCAGCTAGACCTCGAACGCGGGAAAACGGGCGCGGTCGGGCTCGAGGCAGTCGAGATAGAAGCAGAGCGTCCCCAGCCTGCCTTCGTAGAGCGACCACGGGCGGGCCGATGTCCGCTGCTGTTCCGTCACGCGAGTGCTCCACGAGAAGCGCGCGAAGTGGAGTGCTCGATCGAGCTGGCGCTCTTCCGACGCCGCGCGGTAGAGCGAGAGAAACGCGTAGCCATTGCCCGCCACACCGTGGCAGATGCCGTTCCCCTTGCTCAGCAGCCCATATCGCCACACGTG
>JAAELW010000344.1 GCA_024226235.1 bacterium | reverse complement strand
TACACGGTCCGAAGGTGCCTGTTTGCCACTGAGTCCGCAGTGACCACGTATAAATTCATCTGCTGCCGTTCAGGCCGCATTGGAGGCTTCGCAGACATAGCGCAGGTATTTCAGCATGCCGCGGGCATTGGCGAATGCTGGATGCTCGGCGATGGCCTGGTTCGGGAACCAGTCCCGAATTTGCGTGGCGAGTGCGAGCGTGCCGCCACCCACGAACAGGATCCGCTCGAGTTCCGCACCCCGGCCCAGCTGTCGTTGCGTTTCGCTATGCAGGCGTTCGACCATCTGCCGCTGCGCCCGCTGCACCAGATCTGTTATGTCCTGGTCTTTGCCGAACAGCCGGACGGTGCCGCACTGGATCGATGCCTCGACTCTGCGCTCGCTCACCACCTCCAGGTCGAACCGTGCACGGATGCCTTCGGCCACCTCCCGCTTCACATCCAGCAACCCGCAGCGCAGCGAACCCGATGAGGCGTGCACAACCGCTTGATCCGCCACCACCACGTAGTCGGTGGTCCGCCCGCCGATATCGACCACGGCCAGCGGGGCCTGGAGTCGCTCGGGTTCGAGCTGCACGCCACCGTCGGATTCGGTGATGACATGGTCATACCAGGCGGCCAGCGCTTCAGGGATCACCTCATGAAAGGCAACCCCGGCCGGAATACGCCCATCGATCGGCTGCACCCGCTGCTTCAGGCTGGCGCGCTTCCTGGCCAGCGTCTCCTCGCGGCGGCTGCCGTCCTTGAGGTAGAAACTGCCGACCGGCAAGCCAGAGACGGCATGCACCGAGTGCCCCTCCAACCCCGCCTGTTGCAGTCCATGTTGGACGATGGCCCGATTCAGACCGGAGAAAGGATAGGTATCGAACTCGGTCGGTTCGCCGTCAACTTCACCAACGGCGAAAATCTGTGCTTCGGTCTCGTACTCGAAGATGCGCTGCTTGGCGCTGTCGATGCAGGTGACGTTGGCCTTTCCCAGCCGGGCGCGCGACGGGATCGCGAACATCCGTCCGTTCGGCAGTACCAGTTTGGTAT
>JAAELW010000343.1 GCA_024226235.1 bacterium | reverse complement strand
GAGCGGCTCGGCGCAGGGGAAGCAGCCGGCGATGTTGGCGATGGTCGCGGTGGGAGCGATCGCCATGGTGTTGGAATTGCGCATGCCGTACTGGGCGACGTGCTCGCGCACCGGCCGCCAGTCGAGGCGCTGGGTGCGCGAGACCTCGACCGGCAGGCCGCGCTCCTGCTCCAGCAGATCCAGGGTGTCGAGGGGAAAGATGCCGCGGTCCCACTTCGAGCCCTCGAAAGACGGATAGCGGCCGCGCGCCTTGGCCAGCTCCGAGGAGGTCAGGATGGCGTGGTAGGAGATCAGCTCGTGGGTCTTGTCGGCGAGCTCCAGGGCGTCGTCGGACTCGAAGGGCAGGCCGAGCTTGAGCAGCGCGTCCTGGAACCCCATCAGGCCGAGGCCGATCGGACGGTGCTTGAGGTTCGAATCGCGGGCTTCCGGAGTGGGGTAGAAGTTGATGTTGATGACGTTGTCGAGCATCCGGATCGCGGTCTTGACGGTGCGCGCCAGGCGGTCCGAGCGCAGCCGTGAGCCCTCGACGTGGCGCGCCAGGTTGATCGAACCGAGGTTGCACACCGCGGTTTCATCGGCCGAGGTGTTGAGGGTGATCTCGGTGCATAGGTTCGAGCTGTGGATGACCCCGCAGTGATCCTGGGGCGAACGGATGTTGCACGGATCCTTGAAGGTCATCCACGGG
>JAAELW010000342.1 GCA_024226235.1 bacterium | reverse complement strand
TCGAACTCCATGCTGCCCCCCAGTCCGATTCAGTGCGTGCAATCTGTGCCCTGGATCCACTCTATCGCACTCCGCCCCCAGAACCTAAGCATGCGGCTTGGCGTTTCCCCGGAGAGGGGCGTAGCCTCGCCGTACGCTGTACGGTTTCACCGCCGGCCGCCGCTTGCCGGCACACCTTCTGCTAATGTTCGGCGCCCCATGGACAAAATCATCCTGCGCGGTGCGCGCGAACACAACCTCAAGAACCTGACCGTCGAGATCCCCCGCAATCGCCTGGTGGTGGTCACCGGGGTCTCGGGCTCGGGTAAGTCGTCGCTGGCTTTCGACACCCTCTTCGCCGAGGGCCAGCGGCGCTATGTCGAGTCGCTGTCGACCTATGCCCGGCAGTTCCTGCAGCAGATGGAGAAGCCCGACATCGACTCGATCGAGGGGCTGTCGCCGGCGATCTCGATCGAGCAGAAGTCGGTGTCGAAGAACCCCCGCTCGACCGTCGGCACGGTGACCGAGATCCACGACTACCTCAGGCTGCTCTACGCCTCGATCGGCATCCCCCACTGCCCGAAGTGCGGCCAGCCGATCCGCCCGCAGACGGTGCAGCAGATGGTCGACCGCATCCTGTCGCTCCCCGAGGGCACCCGCCTCGAGCTCCTCGCCCCCTTCGTCCGCGGCAAGAAGGGGGAGTACAAGCGCCAGCTGCAGCAGATGTCCCGCGAGGGCTTCATCCGGGCGCGGATCGACGGCGAGACGGTTGACCTCTCGGGCGACCCCCCGGCCCTCGACAAGAAGAAGAAGCACACCATCGAGATCGTCGTCGATCGCCTGGTGGTCAAGCCGGGGATCGAAAAACGGGTGGCGGAGTCCCTGGAGACGGCGCTCAAGGTGGCCAAGGGGCTGGTGGTGCTGGCCCCCCGGGAGATGCCCGAGGAGACCCTGTCCCAGAACTACGCCTGCGCCGACTGCGGCACCAGCCTGACCGAGATCACCCCGCG
>JAAELW010000341.1 GCA_024226235.1 bacterium | reverse complement strand
GCCGGAGTTCGCCTCCATCCGGTAGCGCCCCGGGCGCGGCGGCGAGAAGTAACCTTCGTAAAGTCCGGGAGTCGCCGCGTCGGGCCGAAGGGTGACGGGCTGAGGTTCCGCGCTCGAGTCGTCCAGCATGCTCACGGCGACCTCGAAACCGGACTGGGTTATCGGCTCGAAACTATCGTCGAGTACGTGTGCGTAGAGCATCGCCTGGTCGCCGATCGGATACGTGGCTCGGTCCGTTTCCAAGCGGATTCTCTTGTGCTCGCCCATCAGACGCGACAACGTCATGAACTGGATGCACTGCGACCAGACTCGCCAGTGATACTTGTCACCCGTCTTGAGGCGGAGCAACCAGAAGCGGTCATTGGCCATCATCATGCACTTGCCGGCTCCGTAGCGCTGCCACGCCACCAGCGGGAACCGTTCGGTGCGGGCCTGGGAGTCGGAAAGCTCGGCCAGCACGGTGGCCCCGAGGCGCGGTGCGAGCAACGGCGGAACGCGCCCCAGCGGCACAACGCGGCTCCAGATCAGATCGTTCTCCTCCTGATCGTTCTCCAGCGTCATGACCAGGCTGCTGCGGCCTTCGGGAGTGAGCACCGGATAGACGTCGTCACCGACATCTTCCCAGGCGCCATCCGGGTCGAACGCCACCGGCAACATCCGCTCCAGCGGCGTCCCGCCATAGCTGGTGGGCGCAAATCGCACCCCGCACAACATGAGCAGGGAACCACCGCGATCCCGGACCAGTTCCTCCAGCCGCTGGAAGGCCTCCCGCGAGAAGAAAGACGCATCCACATCCCCCAGGATCACGAG
>JAAELW010000340.1 GCA_024226235.1 bacterium | reverse complement strand
CGCTGAAGCGGAACATCGTCAGGATGTTCCCCTCGGCGAGCAGGTGCATGAAAGCGCTCGCCTCGCTGTAGGTATCGCACTCGAGGATTGCCTTGAGCGAGTGTTCAGCTTGCGGGCTCCCCTGCATCAAGCCAACGCCGCCGGCCAGCGCTCGCTTGCGGAAAACCTCTGCGTGACGCGCTTCGTCCATCGCCTGCCCAGCGAGGAAGCCCTTGACCTCGTGAAACTGGTTGTTCATCCGCCAGCACCACTTCGCAGGCAGATCCGTCGCAACCATCTCGACTTCCGTCAACATGGTGCAGAGCTGTGCGAATGCAATCTCGACCTCGAGCGGCACTTCGTACTTGTCGAGATCGTGCCAGGGAATATCGGTCGTTGCGTCCCACTGGCGGCTCAGGGTCTCCTCGTAGAACGAAGCGACCTTATAGGCCCACACGTCACTCTTGCGATTGAGCTCCGGCCCCATGTCGGCCTGGTCGGCAACATCGTAGCTCGCACCTCGCGGGGCAACGCCTCGCGGGCCGCGCGGAACCTCCTCGAGATCGTCGTAGCCGTAACTCCCCTTGTTCAGATCGAGGTAGGTGAGCCCGCGCTTCTTGTTCTCCGCGTGGATCTCGACCTGCTCTGTGCCGGCCTTCATCCATCCGAGATCGAGGTTGCCTTTGCGGATATCCTTCATGCGAAGGACGAAATCATCATTCGCCAGATAGTCGGTCGATCCGTAGTAGCTCATGTGTTTCCCTGTCTAGCTATCGAGTAGTTTCAGGAAGGCCGGAAGCGGGCTGCGGTCCTGGCGCTCGCCGAGTCCGGCGGCAACGCAGCGCTCGAAGTACTGCTCTGCGGCCCTGCGGTAGAACGCGGCCACGGACTCGACACCGCCCGAGAGCACGACCAGCGGCTCGATGAGTTCTCGCGAGCCGAGGTAGCCGACGAGCCCATTCTCGACGAGATCCAGGTGATCATTGACGATCTCGGCCTGGGAGGGACGAGTGCCCACGAGTTGGCGAATGTGATCGATGCCATACGCGACGAAACGCGAGGCATCCTGCACGAGCCGGGTTCCGAGGTAGGTGTCGGCGGCATTCGTCGACAAGTACTCGAAACGCCTTCCGAGGTTTTGAACGAAGGAAAACAATGTGAGATTCAGCGCTGCAGACGCCAACGGGTAGGTCTCCGACTCCATGATGATCTTGAGCAGTTCACCGAGCTCCCGAGAATCGCATCCCAATGCGCCCCGGCCGTAGAGCGCTCGCTTGCGGAAGGCCTCAGCCAGCCGCGTCGCGTCGAACATCTGCGCGCACATCCAGTATTTGATTTCGTGGAAATCCTGGTTCATCAACCAGACCCAACGGGAGGGCACATCCGTGGAGACGAGACCGATCGAAGTCAAACCGGTGCACAGCTGGCGGATCGCCACGTCCTCTTCGGAGCTGAGCGACGCCTCGTCCAGCGCATCCCAGGGCACGCTGCGGGCCGGCGCCCAGCGTCGAGACTTGCTTTCCTCGAACAACACGGTTGCTGAATCGGCCCAGACATCGCTTTTTCGGTTCAGTCGATAGCCCAGCGACGGCAAGCCTTCGGGCAGGACACCGCCGCGAGGAGTCATTGAGAAGTGACGCCGGATGATCTCCGGTATCGCCGAGGGCCCGTAGTACGGATCGTCGTTGATATCGTCCAGCGTGAGACCGCGACGCGGCTGGCTGGGACGGGCGGCCATCGCATGAGGACAGTCCTTCATCCACTCCAGTCTGAGGTCGCCGCCCATGACCCGCATCACTTCGGCGATCAGACCCGTGTCCTCCGAAAAGTCCTTCGGTGAGATGTAAGACATCAGCCCATCTCCACATCGAGGTGCTGGGCCTCGTCCAGAAACTCCTGGATCGTCGCCATGAAGCGATAGAGCCGGTCGTGGCCTTCCGGGTCTTCGTATTCGACCTTCATCACGTCGCCTACATGCGTCAGTGTATTGATCGTGTGCGCGGCGTCCGCGCCCCCGTTCGCGATCACTGACTCGAACATATCCTTCCACAACGCGACCGGCGCAGTGAGGACGAAATCGAGGGAAGCCGGATCGTTCGTTTCATCGACCTCGGTGCACTCGTAGACCTCGAACGCGATCCGATAGAGATCGCTTCCGACCCGAATGCCGAATGTCGTATCGCAGACGCCGAGTTTCTCGAAGACATCCGCGTCGTCCTTCGCACGCTGCTGCAGCGCCTTGAAGAACTCGAGGGACGGGAATCGAATGCTCATGTGGATCCTCCTCGTGGTGGTCTGGTCCGCCTGCCCCGCGTGCGCGAGTGCTCAGCAGCCCAGCAAAGCATACCCGGGCCCCAAGTACGGATATTGATCTTAGATGCCAATTGATTGATACTTCGTGCCAGTCATGAGGCCCAATATCCGACTGAATTCGAGCGTTGCGAGGGCCGCGCTCGAGTTCGTGGCGGCAGCGGGGGGGCCCACCCGGTCCGTGCGGGACGAAGCCGGGATCACAGCGGCCGACCTGGCAAACCCGCGGCGCCTGCTCGACCTGGATCGGGTCGTAACCCTGTTCGACGCCGCGGCTCGTGAGCTGGGCGACGATGCACTCGGCCTCCACGCAGGCGCGAGCTTCGAGCTCGCAACCTTGGGCCCCTTCTCCTATGCCGTGCTGAACGCTCCCACGGTGGCGGTCGGGCTGGCAAATCTCGCTCGCTATTCGGCAGCACTGGGCCAGGGGCTGGGGACACCGCCCCTCGAGGTTCATGGCGAGACGGCACGACTGGAGATGCCCCGGATCGCGAGGGCCGATGCGAACGCCTTGCGACACATCGTGGAGGCCGGTCTCGTGATGCTCGTGCGCATGATGCGGCGCCTCAGGGGGCCAGACTGGCAGCCGCGTGATGTGTCGTTTCAGCACGAGGCCCCCGCAGATATCCGCGAGCATGCTGTGCTGATCTGCCCGCGCCTGCGCTTCGGCTGCGCTGTCGCCTCGATCCGCTTCGAGGCCCGTGACCTTCGCGCCGAGGTGCCCGGCGCAGACCGCCACCTGCTTCCGATCGCCGAGCGCCAGCTCCAGGATGCCCTGGAACCCACGGCGGGCTCGGACCCCTGGCTACGAGACGTGGAGATGCTCGTCGCAAGTCGGGTCTGCGACGGACACCCGGCCATCCGATCGCTGGCTCCGGAACTCGGACTCAGCGTGCGCACCCTTCAGCGCCGTCTCGAAGAACGCGGCATTCTGTATCGCGACCTCGTCGCAAGCGTGCGTTTCCAACTCGCGCGCGGCTACCTCGAAGAGACCTCGAGCGACCTGGAGGAGATCGCGTTCCTGCTCGGCTATTCGGAACTCAGCGCTTTCGACCACGCCTTCCGGCGCTGGACGGGCCAGACGCCGCGCGGGTTCCGCCGGAAGTTGCGAGCGGAGAACTAGTATCATAGTTTCAGAATGCATCACGCTCCCGGCGTATGAGGACGACCATGTACCCGAGGTACCACGCCGAGACCTCCCCAGACAAAGCCGCCGCCATTTCGGCGCACACCGGCGAGGTGGTCACCTACGCCGAACTCGATGCGCGCTCCAACCGGCTGGCCCAGCTCTTGTGGTCCGAGGGGCTGCGCCGCGGTGACCACATCGCGGTGTTCCTCGAGAACCACCTCCGCTACTTCGAGGTCGCCTGGGCGGCTTACCGATCCGGGCTCTACCTCACTACCGTCAACCGTTATCTGACCGCGCCGGAAGCCAGCTACATCGTGGATGACTGCGGCGCGCAGCTGCTGGTGTCCTCGCGTGCTCTGCACGAGGTGGCGGCGGAGATCCCTGAGCACGCATCGGCTTGCCGGCGCTTCCTGGTGGTCGACGGCCCGCCCGAATGCGCCTCGGATTGCTTCGAACGCTACGAGGCGGCCCTCGACGAACACCCCCCGGAGCCTCTCGAAGAGGAACCGCTCGGCGAGCTGATGCTCTACAGCTCGGGGACCACCGGACGCCCCAAGGGAATCACGCGACCTCTGCCCGAACGGCCGGTGTCAGGCGGGCTGGCGATGAGCGGCGTGATGAAGGCTCTGTTCCGCGCCGACTCGGACACGATCTACCTCTCGCCCGCACCGCTCTACCACTCAGCTCCCATCGGGTTCTGCACCGCCATGCAGTCGCTCGGCGCCACGGTGATCATGATGGAGCGCTTCGACGCCATGGAGGCGTTGCGCGCCCTGGAGAGATACTCAGTCACCCACAGCCAGTGGGTCCCCACCATGTTCTCGCGCATGCTGAAGCTCCCGGAGGAGGAGCGCTCCCGCTTCGATTTTTCCGCTCACCGGGTGGCGGTCCACGCCGCCGCTCCCTGCCCGCGAATGGTGAAGGAGCAGATGTTCGAGTGGTGGGGACCGATCCTGCACGAGTACTACGGCGGAACCGAGCTCAATGGACTCACCTACGTCGGACCGGAGGACTGGCTGGCCCATCCCGGGACCGTCGGCCGCGCGGTGATGGGGACGCTCCGCATCTGCGACGAGAGCGGCGACGAACTCCCGGTCGGCGAGCCCGGAATCGTCTACTTCGAGCGTGACAAGGCGCCCTTCGAGTACCACAACGATGCAGAGAAGACGCGCAGCGCACAGCACCCGAAGCACCCCGGCTGGACCGCACTCGGCGACGTCGGCTACGTCGACGATGACGACTTCCTCTTTCTCACCGATCGGGCATCGTTCATGATCATCTCCGGGGGAGTCAACATCTATCCCCAGGAGATCGAGAACGAGCTGATCATGCACCCCAAGGTGGAGGACGTCGCCGTGATCGGGGTGCCGCACCCTGAGTTCGGAGAAGAAGTGAAAGCGGTCGTGCAGCCGGTCACTGGCGCGAACGCCGACGAGGCCCTGGCCGAGGAGCTGATGGCCTACGCGCGCAAGCGCCTCGCCGCCTACAAGTGCCCGCGCTCAATCGATTTCGAGGCCGAACTCCCGCGCCTCCCCACGGGCAAGCTCTACAAACGGATCCTGAAGGACCGCTACTGGGGCAACAAGGACAGTCGGATCGTCTAACCCCATGTGGCTCGAGCATCTTTCTGAGCACGCCAAGACCGGCTCCGCTCGCAACGCGGACACTGGGTCCACTCGACATGCCGACCGCCGGTGATGGCAGCCTACTGAGAGAGTCGCTCGAAGGGAACGACGTACTTCAGGTGGGGGTTGATGCCCAGCTCCTCGCACCCTTTGACGACCTGCTCCATCAAGGCCATCGCACGAGACTGATCGCCCTTCATACGGCGGCGCAGGAACAGGCGCGCCAGGCCCGCCTTGCTTCGCAGTACTGCGGGCTTGGCTCCGAGCTCCCTTTCCATCTTCATGCCCGCTTCGAATTGGGTCATCCCAGCTTCGAAATCGCCGAGCACGGACGAGAGCAGGCCACGCATGGTCGCGACACTTCCCCCTGTCCACCGGAACGAAGCATGGCAGGCCATCAGGTCGGCGAAGGGCTCGAGTTCGGGGGCAAGGATCCCAGCATGAGACTGCGTGTCGAGGAGCTCGATCACTTCAGCCACCATGTGCATCGCGTAGATCCAGTTCTCATTCTTCGAGCGTTCGCCAAAGTCCGGACCGATGATTCCAAGAAGCCAGTCGAGTTCGGACAGTGCTTCGTCCCACTCTTCGCTGAACGTCCGGATGAGTGCGATGGAGGAATGACCTATCGTGTGGCGGCTCTCGAAGCTCGCGGTCATGGCTTCGAAGAATGGCAGCCACTCCCGATTCAGACGGTCGACGTTCCCGCGCTCCACGGCATCGACGAATCGATAGCCGGAGAAGGCCTCTATCGCCCACGCGACGCAGTTCTTGCCCGCTTCCGGGATCTGGGCGACAAGCCCCTGCACTTCGTTGAAGCGTCCTTCCATAAGCGCAAACGACGACTGACTGAGGATCGTAAAGAACTGGCTGAGTCGGTCGCCTGACAAGGCGGAGTAGCGGGTGCTCTCTCTGAGTGCCTCCAACATTTCGTCCCGATGTCCATGAAGGAGCGGCAATACGAAGTCATTGCCGAGCCACGACAGCCACGGATCACCGAGCTTCTCACCTAGCTCCCGACACTCCTTCGCCCAGCCGGCTCGCTCACAGAAATACTCAGGGGAAACCGTGGCGTGTTCACGCCTCAGGAATGCACCTCGCAAGGCCTCTATGTCCCCACTGCGGCGGGCCAACTCGAGCGCTTCGAGGCTCATGGATTGACGCATCTCGTTGCTGTGGATGTAGGGAGTCACGAGCTGAAGCTTGGCAAGCACGCCGGAGCGAAGCCTGGGCGAACCTTCGCCCAGCCCCGCGGCTGCCTCCTCGAGCAGTGCCCGGGCGGTTGCGTCCGCAGAGGCGCCATGTTCGAAGCCGTAGTAGCCAATCGCGGCTTTCGCGAAGTGCTCCACTGAGCCTATTCGACGGGCGAGTGCGGCCGCTCTCGCAAAGGTGGTATGCGCCGATTGGTGTTCACCTGCACTCCACTGGGCTTGTCCGAGGTGGAGCATGAGCTCACAGCGGCCGGTTTCGTCGGGCGAAGGGCGAAGGTCTGCAAGGTTGAGCGCTCGCTTCAGATGGCCTGCCGCTTCCTCGAAGGCGAGCCCCGCCAGGGCCAGCAGCCCCGCGCGTTCGCAGTACTCAGCGGCCTTCTCGACGTTGCCGGTCGCGACGGCCTGGTACCAGTGGTGGGCCAGTACGGCGACCGGAGGAGTCGCAGAATTTCCTTGGATCCGTTCCAACGCCTGTGCGACGACCCCATGAAGGCGAGCTCGGCGCGGCCCGAGCGTCCCCTGATAGAGAGTCTCGTGGATCAGCGCGTGACCAAAGCGGTAGGCATCTGCAGAGCCGCGTACGGGCTCAATGATCCCAATGGCGGCCGCCTCTTCGAGTAGTTCGAGAACCAGCTCGTACTCCGGCCCCGCAACCTCCGACAGCAGCGTGGTGCCGAACTCCCGACCGATCACCGAAGCCACGCTGAGGAGCTTGCGCGAATCTGCAGACAGCCTTCCAAGCCGGCACCCGATCGCATCGGAGATGCTCGCGGGAAGCTCGATCTCGAGCCCTTCGGCCACGCCGCCAGACACCACCCCGTCTCCCTCCGTATCGAGGATACGCGCGAGTTCGACCACGAAGAAGGGGTTACCCTCGGTCAGGGCAGCTACCGACTCGGCCAGAGCGGAAGTGATGTCCTTGCGGACGATCTTCGACAGAAGCTCGGCTACGTGCTCTCGCTCGAGACCGTCGACGAGAAGACGCCGGAACGTGGGATCACGCCCGAGATCGCCCAGGGTCTGGGCCAACTCGGGTGTGCCATAGAGTTCGTTCTCCCGATAGGTCCCCAGTATGAGCAGCGGAGCGTGGTGTAGTTGTGTTGCAAGGAAACGCATGAACTCGAGTGAACCGGGGTCAGCCCAATGCAGATCCTCCAGCACGAGGACCAGCGGCATGCGTGCGGCGAGCTTGCTGAACCCCCGTGTGGCGGTGTCGAAGAGTTCGAAGCGCGCCTCCGCACCTTCCCTACCCCTCGTCGCAGGGTCGGCGGACTGCTCCGCGACTTCGGGGGGCCAGCTTGCGAAGAGCGCTGCTTCTGCCTCGAGCTCCCCGGGGATTGGCTCTGAGTTGTTGAGCCGCAGCCAGTCTCGGACGGCCTGGATCCAGGGCCAGAAAGCTGGTGCGCCTTCGCCCTCGTAGCAGCGTCCGGTCACCGCAGCGGCTCCAGATCCGGTGGCCTCGCGACACAGCTCTTCGACCACACGGGTCTTGCCGATCCCCGGCTCGCCTGCGAGTAGGACAACGCGAGTCTGGCCGGACAAGCTCTCGCGCAGCGCAGCACGCAGAGCCGCCATCAACTCGTGACGTCCGACAAAATGCGGTGCGGATGCGCTTGCTCCCCTGGGTTTCTCGACAGCAGAGGTACCCACGGAAGGCCCGGTCGAGTCCACCGCCGCCACGAAGCGATATCCACGGCCATGCACTGTCTGGATCACGGCCTGTGGGTTCGTATCGCCCCCGAGTGCCCGACGGACAGATGCTGCGCACTGCGGGATGGTGCTGAGACTCCTGGCGGCGCCCTCCCAGACGGCATCGCCGAGCTCATCGTGGCTCACGACGCGATCTCGGTTCAGGAGCAGATAGCGAACGAAGTCGAAGGCCTTGCGCTGGGTGAGAGCCGGGCTTCCGTCCATTCGGATCTCGAAGCTCTCCTCGTCGAGTTCGAAGTCGAGGAATCGATAAATCATTTGCAGCTACACACACCGTGTCGATCTTCGATTCAGCACACAGTCGAATCAATCCAGCTGAGCACGCAGTTCAAATATTCGCACAGCCTCAACTGAGACGCCTCCCAAGAAGCGATCGAGGGCCTCGACCCGCAACCTCTCGATATGAAGAAATCATGAGCTTGGTTCACTTCCGGGTTTCCCGTGGGACTTGGCAGAACTTCCAAATTCGGACGCCGAGCAAGAACCCAGCTTGAACGCCCAGTACTCCGACACCCGTGTCGGTGCACTAGCAGACGACCCGGACGCGAGAGCTAGACTGACGCGATGGCGCGAGAATCCCTGTGGAGCAAGGTTCCGGACTACCGTATCGACCTCGACCCGAGCGACGAGACCCGACGCGTGCACTACCGGGGCGAGGTGATCGCGGAGAGCGCGTGCGCCCTCGTCGTGCGCGAGACGGAGCACGACCCCATCGTCTACTTCCCGCGCGAGGACGTTCGCATCCAGCACATGGAGCGCACCGAGCAACGGACGTTCTGTCCCTTCAAGGGCGAGGCCTGTTACTGGACGCTCCGGGTCGGTGACCACACCTCCGAGAACACAGCGTGGAGCTACGAGACGCCATTTCCGGAGGTTGCAGGCCTGAGGGACTACGTCGCCTTCTACCCCGACCGGGTCGAGTGGGATTGAGCGGCTAGCCGATCCACCGGGGCTGACTCTGCCCGCGTTGCCACAAGGCCCGCTGCACCTCAGACGTGGGCGGCAATGCTGGAGACAAGACCGGTACTGGACGAAGACTGCAGTCTGGTGCTCTTCATCCCTGCCCTGCGAACCCAGTTCCCGGCCAACGGCCTGGATCTGCGTCGCAAACGCCGTCGGCGGAATATCCCCCAGCGATGAGTGCCTTCCTGACTGAAGAATTCAAACCCACCAGGCGCATCAGCGACATGCTCCGGTTCGGACTCAGCCAGGCCCGGGACGCTACCCCACAGATCCCAGACAGACCCAGCACGCAGACCCAGGGAACTACTGACTCGATCGGGAGCAAGCACCAGAGCCGACTAAGCGGAACAACCCATCGGGGTCCCATTTCGAATCCTCTTTCAACTTCCGCTCAACGTTATTTGGACTTTATGTGAGACTTGATAGGTCCGATACCAAATCATGGACTCCAGACTGGACATCCTGTGGTTGATTATCTGCGCGGCTCTCGTCTTCGTAATGCAGGCTGGCTTCCTGTGCTTGGAATCGGGACTCGTGCGGGCGAAGAACAGCTTCAACGTCGCGATCAAGAACACTCTGGATTGCTGCCTCGCATCGGCCATGTTCTGGGCCTTCGGTTACGGGATGATGTTCGGAACCACCCGGGCAGGATGGATCGGTGCGAATGAGGGCTTCGCGCCAGATGGCATATCTGAGCCGGGATTCTTCATGTTTCAGCTCATGTTCTGCGGGACCGCTGCCACCATCCTCTCCGGGGCGGTGGCCGAGCGAACGCGCCTGTTTGGATACATGGTCATGGTCGTTCTGCTCGCCGGTGTCCTGTACCCCGTGTTCGGGCACTGGGCGTGGGCCGAAGGGGGATTGCTCCAGACGCGCGGCTTCCTCGACTTCGCGGGAGCATCTGTCGTGCACGGGGCAGGCGGCTGGTTCGCTCTTGCGGCCGTCATGGTCATTGGACCGCGAATTGGACGATTCGGACCAGAGGCCAACAAGCTGCAGGGACACAACCTCGTACTGGCCGCGCTTGGCGTCCTTCTGATCTGGTTCGGATGGTTCGGTTTCAATGGGGGCAGTGGGTTCGCGTTCGACGACAGGGTACCTACGATCCTCATCACAACATTTCTCGCGGGAGCGGTTGGAGGCCTCGCCGGAATCATCTTCTCGCGGATGACCTCGCGCGCGGTGAAGGTGGAGGACGCTCTCAACGGAGTCCTGGCTGGGCTCGTCGCCATCACCCCTTGTTGCAACATCATCGACCCTGCGGCCACGATTCCCATTGCCACCATTGCGGCGTGGCTCAGCAGCGGGGCCACACGGATGCTGGATCGCCTGAAGATCGACGATGTGGTCGGCGCAGTGCCCGTACACGCCGTAGCGGGAGCCTGGGGCGTGCTTTGTGTTGCGTTGTTCGGCCACCAGGACGCTTTCAGGGAAGGTTTCACCCGATGGGACCAGTTCGTTGTCCAGTCACAGGGGGCTCTGGCGTGTTTTGCCCTGTTTTTCGGCGGTGGATACGTGTGCATCCGGCTGATCAATCGCGTCTTCTGCCTACGGGTCTCTGCCGAGGATGAAATTGCAGGCCTCAACTATGCAGAGCACGATGCGACGACCGGCGTTGCCGACCTGGTCAGCGACATGCGGGCGTGCGAAATCACCGGCGACCTCCACCAAAGGGCACGTATCGAGCCCCACACCGAAGCCGGCCAACTCGCCATCCAATACAATCGGGTACTCGACAAGGTAGTTGACCGCGAGGCCATGCTGAAGGAAGCACACAGCGCTAACGAGGACCTGCAAAGCTTCGCTCAACTTGCAGCCCACGATCTCAAGGCTCCGCTCCGAGCGGTCTCCAGTTTCGCCAACTACCTGTGCGAGGACGTCCAGTCCGGCAACCTCGACGAGGTCGAGGCCTACACCGGGCGCATCGTCAATGGCGCAGACCGAATGACTCAGCTCGTCAATGATCTGCTCGAGTACGCAGAGGCGGGGCGGAAGGACGATACCCACGAGACCGTAGACCTGGGTGTTGTCGCTGAGGATGCCTTGCTCCTCCTGAGCGAAGTCTGTTCTGAAGCGGATGCGCAGATCTCGGTGACCGCCATGCCGACGGTGAACGGCAATGCGACTGGACTGACTCAGTTGATGCAGAACCTGATCGGGAATGCCATCAAGTTCCGCGGCCAGGACGCACCACCCCAAATCATGGTCAGCGCCCAGGGCGATTCAGGAACGTGGCAAGTCCGTGTCTCGGACAACGGAATCGGAATCGATCCGAGTCACTTCGAGACGATTTTCGAACCACTCAAGCGCTTGCACGGTACGAGCCGGTTCGAGGGTAGTGGGCTGGGCCTCAGCAACTGCCGGAAAATCGTCGAGGCGCACGGGGGACGTATCTGGGCCGAAACCGGAGATGGCGGCCTGGGTACGTCTATCTGCTTCACCCTGCCGACAGCTGCCTCCGCATCCCGGGTCGTCAGCTGAACGGACAGGAGAGAGAGGGGTCGCCTCGAGTGCCGCAGGCCGCTCGCCCAAGGCCTCCCGGGACTGCGTTCGCGTACAGTGGGGTTTGGTGATTCCCAAGCGACACCCATGCGGCATTCAGCACTCTGCCGTTCTGGCTCGCTTGTTCTGCTGGCCCTGATCTTGGGATAGGTGTGGCTAGGTTGAGGCCTGCGCGACGTGGAATGGCAGTTCCTCGCCGGCTAAAGCGGATCTTCGGAGTTCCGTGGCGAAGATCCTGGGAAAATCCCCCTCAACTTGGCGGTCAGCTGTACCGCGCCGTAGGGCTTCTGGAGAAACCCAGCAAAACCGTGGCCAACGAAGCGCTGCGTCAGCTCCTGCTCGTTGTAGCCGCTCGTGAGAATTACGAGCACATCACTGCGGACTCGGCGTAGCTCACGAAAGCACTCATCCCCGTCCATGTGTGGCATGGTGAGATCGAGAATGACGAAGG
>JAAELW010000339.1 GCA_024226235.1 bacterium | reverse complement strand
GTGGTCGCAGAGGATGCCAGCATCGTCGGCTTCTACGAGCGCGCTCAAGCCTTCTACGGGCAGCTCGCCCACCGCCGCTTCAATGACATCACCACCTACCGAGACGAACGGCTGCGGGACTTCTTCCGCAGCGAGGGCGCCTTCTCGGACTACTACGCTGGGCTGGCCCAGGCTCTCACAGAGGCCCACTTCGAGCGCAATCTGCCGCTTTCGCTGGACGTCGTCGAATTCCGGCTGGAAGGCCCGGGCGAGGCCGAAGTGGTCACCCGGCTGCTGGGCGACGACGCCCAGCCCCTGCGTCGCGGCACGACCGAGCTGGAGCGGGTCGATCGCTGGGAGCGCTTGCAGGGCACCTGGTGGATCATTCCCGGCAAGCTCTAGCGGCCAGGGTCGCCGTTTCGGAGCATCTCAACCCAGGGCAATCCCCCTCCCCACCTAGGGCAATGCCCCGGGCGGGGTGTGAAAATGGGTCTGTTTGTTTCCACTCATACTCCCTCGAATGGAAATTGTTTTCCCACATGGCAGTTTCGTTCACACCCGCGGGGGATACTGATTTTCCATAAAGCTCATTGATTTCAGTGGGTTGTGTGTTTGTACCCCCGACTCAGAGTCCATGGCACGAGGTTTGCTCTCCAACCGCTCGGGACCCCGGTCCCCACCACCTTTGAGAGCCACCTAAGAGCCAGGGAGTTTCTGTGACGACCCAAATGCCCCCCCCCATGGGCGACCCGTCGGCGAGCACCGATCGCAAGTCCCCCATTTCGCGAACTGCCGCGAGCCGCACCGAAATCGCGACGCCCCGCCGTCGAAAGTCCCGCCGCAACGACACTCCCTGGGAAAGCGACGCCGAACTGGTAGAGCAGATCCTGGGAGGCAGTCGCACTCACTTCGACCTCCTCTACGAGGCCTACTTCCCACGGGTCTACAGGTTTGCGTTGAAGCGTCTGCGTGACCCGGGTGAGGCCGAGGACGTGACCCAGGAGGTCTTCGTCACCGTCTTCAAGGCTCTCCAGACCTACGCCGGTACCTCCAGCTTGCTGGTCTGGATTTTCGGGATTACCCGCAACAAGGTGAATCGCCGCTTCCGCGGTGTGCGGCCCCGCTTCGAATCGATCGATGCTCCGGCGGCTCAGGAGCTGCCTACCCCCGGCGTTCCGACGGATCGCGCAGTCGACGCGCGTCGCATGCTGGCCCGCTGCGAGATGGTGATCGAGACGCAGCTGACCCCGCTCCAGCGCCGGATCTTCCATCTGAAGCATCTTCGTCGCCAGTCGATCCGGTCGATCGCGGGAAGTCTCGGCAAGTCCGAGGACGCGGTGAAAGCGAACCTCTACCGGATGCGCAGGGCAATCGCCCAGGCTGCGCCGGGGCTGGAGCAGATCCTCCAGGCCTGATTCCGTCGAGAGGCGGCCGGATCCAGGGATCCGAGGCCCATTCCGATCGCGGACCGATCGCGGACGATCGCCGAACACCCCCCGGGAATACCCGGGGGGTGTTCGGTATTGGCCGAGTGTGGACGATTTCTTGCCACGAACGCGGTTCTCGGACCACTTCCTGTATGGAGACCCAGATGGGGGTCCAGGCCGGGTCTCCAACTGGGAAGGCGAACGCGAGGAGTCCGCGTTGGCCTTAGTTCGAGAAAAGCGATCGCCCGAAAACCGGGCGAACCATAGTGCAGATGGCGACGAAGCCGCGGCCGGATTCGGTCCGCCGTCGACTTGGACGGACGAAGCACTTCTTGCCCGGATCAGTGCGGGCAGTGAGGAGCACTTCGATGTGCTCTACGAGCGCTATTTCCAGCGCATCTATGGCTTCGTGTATGTGCGCGTGCGAAATCACGCAGATGCAGAAGAGCTGACCCAGGAGACGTTTACCGTCGTGTTCCGGTCCGCCGATGCTTGGGCGGGCAAGTCGACACCCCTCGCCTGGATCTACGGTGTGGCCAAGAACACGGTCTACAACCATCTGCGACGCCATCGCGTCCACGATCAGCGCATCCAACAGGCGGGCCCCGGCCTGATGGTTTCGGATTCGGCCACCTGGGCGTGTACGCCCGAGGATCATCTCGAAATGGATCGCTATGCCCGCGCGATCGATGCACGACTTCAAGGTGTCGCGACATGGCAGGCGGAGGCCTTCGTATTACGCCATGTCCACAATCTTTCGATCCGCGAGATCTCGCAACAGACGGATCGGTCCGGGGATGCGATCCGGTCCGGCCTGTATCGGGTGAAGCGGTTGTTGTTGCAAACGGATACTCAAGAGACGACGAGAGCGAGTTGATTCCGCGCTTTGCCGCACGGCTTCAGAAACGCTGGCGAGCACGCTTCGAACGCGGCTCTTCTGGTGAACCCAGGAACGCGGAGAGCAAAGACCCTCGGGAGCAGAATGTGAAACGACAGGTGGCTGCAGAGTTCTCGATGGAGGAACTTCAGGAATTCCTCGAAGGGGATCTTTACCCCGATCGGGCTGACCCGAACTTCAAGGAGGAGCTCCGAGACGAGCTCTGGCGGACCCTCGAATCCCGCCGCCTCGAGAAGCCCTCCCGCGACGACTAGTAGCGCTCGAGAGGGTGTAGCCTCTCAGGGAGCCAGCTTGCATACTCCTCGGCTGTGAGCCTTCCTCTTCCGACCCGGGCCGAGTTGGATCGCCTGCCGCGCAAGCTCTTGAACCGCGGGGGAAGCCGCAACCCGGATGTCTACTGCATCGAGATTTCCGGTACGCAGCTGGTCGTGAAGGATTTCGCACCGCGTGGAGCGCTCGTGCGAAGGACGATCGGGCGCTGGGTGACGGCCCGGGAAGCGCGGGCCTGGCAGTTGTTGGACGGCCAGCCGAGTGTGCCGGCCTTCCGCGGGCGGATCGATGCGTTGGCCTTTGCCGTCGAGTACCGACCCGGTCGGCGAATGGGTCGCAAGCTTCGGGGAGAAGTACCCCCGGATTTCTCCGACCGCCTGGACCGTGCCCTGAGTGCGATGCACGCACGCGGTGTGGTTCACCTGGATCTGCGCCATCGCAGCAATGTCCTGCTGGGGGAGGGCGGCGATCCCATCCTGATCGATTTCGGTTCGGCGTTGTGGCTGCGCCCGGGAAGTCTGATGGCCCGGCTGTTCCTGCCCCTGTTTGCGAGCTTCGACCTGCGGGCGGCCCGGAAGTGGCGGCGCAAGCTCGCGCCGCCGGATCAAGACGAAGGCTCGTCGGGTAGTGGCCGCGGCGCCAGTCGGCCCACGTAGTAACGGAACGTCTCGAGGGTCAGCCGTGCATCGGCCAGGGCGCGATGTGCGACGGATCCCTTCATCAGCCCCGCTGTGGTGGCGGCCTGGCGCAGAGAGAGTGCGGGCAGGGTCTCGCCTTCCACCAGCGACCAGGCATAGAAGAGCGTTGCCAGGTCGATGACGTGATAGTCGAAGGGGTAGGGGATGCCGCATTTCTGGTAGGCCCGCTGAAGGAACATCACGTCCATGCGCACGTTCTGGCCCGCGGGTACGACCACTCTCCCCTTCGGGAGCAGCTCGGTTACCTCAGTCAGGGCTTGTCGAATGCCCACCCCTTCTGCCTTCCAGACTTCCGGCTCGTAGTTGAAGATGGCCGCGGCTTCCGCCGTGACCCGCTCCGGCCGCGGGATGACCTTCCACTCGCGTTCGGCCCCCTCTTTCAGGCCGTAGTCCGTCACGATCACCCCGATTTCGGTGATGTCGTGGAGTTCCGGGTCGAGCCCGCCGAACTCGCAATCCAGGAAGGCGAAGGCGAAGTCCGGCAAACACGAGCCTTTCTGGGACGGGGTGGAGCGGGGTGGCGCTCCCTACGGGAGTCGAACCCGTGTTTCAGCCTTGAGAGGGCCGCGTCCTAGGCCACTAGACGAAGGGAGCGCAGAAGGGCCG
>JAAELW010000338.1 GCA_024226235.1 bacterium | reverse complement strand
GGGTGACCCTGCTGACCTTCCTCGTGCCGCTGCTGGCCCTGGCCGTGCCTCTCCTGGACACAGGACTCTCGATCGTTCGGCGTCTTCGCCACCGGAGCCACATCATGCAAGCCGACAAGATGCACCTGCACCATCGCCTGCTGGACGAACACTCCGGGTCCCAGCGCCAGGCGGTGCTCTCGATCTACTTCCTGACCGGATGCTTCTGTCTGATCGCTGTCTCGTTCACGCGGCTCGAGGGTTATGCGGTGATCGTCTTCCTCGCGGTGATCCTGCTGCTCACATTGCGCATCGTTCGCAATCTGGGCGTGATGGGCGGCGAGAATCCCGATGACGGACACTCCGTCGACACCGCCGGGGAGGCCCGATGACGAGCGGCAGAGCGCTGATTACCGGGATCACGGGTCAGGACGGCTCCTACCTGGCCGAACTGTTGCTGGAGAAGGGCTACGAGGTGCACGGCGTGGTGCGCCGTTCGAGTACCGAGAACTTCGAGCGCATCGCGCACCTGCGCGACAAGATCACGCTGCATCAGGCAGACCTGCTCGACCAGATCTCGTTGGTATCGCTGGTCCGGGACGTCCGTCCGGGTGAGCTCTACAACCTGGCCGCTCAATCCTTCGTTCCCACATCCTGGGTGCAGCCGACCTTGACCGGCGAGTTCACGGCCCTCGGCGTGACGCGGGTCCTGGAGGCGCTCCGACAGGTGGATCCGGGCATCCGCTTCTACCAGGCCTCGAGCTCCGAGATGTTTGGCAAGGTGCTGGAGACGCCGCAGAACGAGGCCACCCCGTTCTATCCCCGGAGTCCCTACGGGGTTGCGAAAGTTTACGGGCACTTCATCACCGTGAACTATCGCGAAAGCTACGAGCTATTCGCGGTATCGGGCATCTTGTTCAACCACGAGTCGCCACGGCGCGGGCGGGAATTCGTGACGCGCAAGATCAGCGAAATCGTGGCGCGCATCAAGCTGGGCCTCGAGGATGAGCTGCCGCTCGGCAACCTGGAAGCCAAACGCGACTGGGGTTTTGCGCCGGAGTACGTCGATGCGATGTGGCGCATGCTGCAGCAGGAGACGCCGGCGGACTATGTGATTGGAACCGGCGAGCACCATACTCCCCAGGAGTTCGTGGACGTGGCATTTGCCCATGTCGGCCTCGATCCGGCGGATTTCGTGCGCGTCGACCCCGCCTTTCTTCGCCCGGCGGAGGTCGAGACCCTGCTCGCGGATCCGACCAAAGCGCGCGAGGAACTCGGCTGGAGTTCTGGGACGTCTTTCGAACAGCTCGTTCGCGTGATGGTCGAATCGGATCTGGAGGCTCAGGAGGCGCTCCAGGGCCGGCGTCGCGGCGGGCCCGGTACCCGATGAGACGCGCGCTCGTGACCGGTGGCGCCGGATTCATCGGCAGCCATCTCACCGAGCGGCTCGTTGCGGAGGGCTTCGAGGTCCGCATCCTCGACGACTTCTCGAGCGGACGGCGCGGGAATCTGCACGAGTTCCGGGACGCCATCGAGCTCCTGGAGGGCGATTTGCGCGATTCCTCGTTGCTGGCTCGCGCGGTCGAAGGGGTGGAGGTGGTCTTTCACGAGGCGGCCGTTGCCTCGGTTCCCACCAGTGTGATCGAGCCGGAGCGAACCAACGACGTCAACCTGATCGGTACGCTCTCGCTGCTGGAGCATGCGCGCAAAGCGGGTGTGCGCCGGGTGGTTTTCGCTGCGTCGTCGTCGGCCTACGGAAACGCCGCCGTCCTGCCAAGTGTCGAGACGCTGCCCCCGCAGCCGCTCTCGCCCTACGCGCTCCAGAAAGTGACCGGCGAGCAGTATTGCAGGCTCTACACCGAGCTCTATGGGCTCGAGACCGTCGCGCTCCGCTACTTCAACGTCTATGGCCCGCGCCAAGACCCGGAGAGCGAGTATGCGGCCGTGATTCCGAGGTTCATCCATGCCAGCCTCGAGCGGCGCCCCGCCCAGGTCTACGGGGACGGTGAGCAGACGCGGGATTTCATCTACGTGGCCGACGTGGCAGAAGCCAACCTCTTGGCAGCCGATTCCGTGGCCGCCGTCGGGAAGCTGGTGAACATCGCGGGCGGCAGGCGCATCAGCTTGAACCAGCTGCTGACCCGGCTCCGGGAACTCTGCGGTGGTAATGTTCAACCCGTCTACCAATCGGCCCGGCAGGGGGATGTCCGGGACAGCCATGCGGACACCGGACTTGCCCGGGAACTGCTCGGATTCGACGCGCAGACACCGATCGAGACCGGCCTGGGGCTTACTCTTGATCATTTCCGTAAGGTCGATGCCGAAGGGGATACGAAATGAATGTATGCGTGATCGGAACCGGCTACGTGGGTCTGGTGACGGGTGCGTGCTTCGCCGAATTTGGCGTGAAGGTGATCTGCGCCGACAAGGACGAGAGCAAGATCGAAATGCTCGAGCGGGGTGAGATCCCGATCTACGAGCCCGGACTCGACGATCTCGTCGAGCGCAACGTGCGCGAGGGGCGCTTGTCCTTCACGACCGATACTGCGGCTGCGATCCGCACTTCTCTGGTCGTCTTCATCGCCGTGGGCACACCGCCGCGCGAGGATGGCGGCACCGATCTCAGCTATGTGGAAGCCGTGGCTCGGGAAATCGGGCAGGCGATCAACGGCTACAAGCTGGTCGTGACCAAGAGTACGGTGCCCGTGGGCACCTCCTACCGGGTGCGCGACCTGATCCAGGCCGAGATCGAATCGGCCGCAGGTGAGGTCGACTTCTCGGTGGCCTCCAATCCGGAGTTCCTTCGCGAGGGTGCGGCCATCGGGGATTTCATGCGCCCGGATCGGATCGTGATCGGAGCAGACGACGAGGCCGCGATGGCCATCATGAAGGACCTGTATCGGCCTCTCTTCTTGAACGAGACGCCCTTCGTGATGACGAACATCGCGACCTCCGAGCTGACGAAGTATGCGGCCAATGCGTTTCTCGCGACCAAGATCTCGTTCATCAACGAGTTCGCGAACCTCTGCGAAGAGATCGGGGGCGATATCCAGGGTCTGGCCCGCGGTATCGGTCTCGACGGGCGGATCGGCAAGAAGTTCCTTCACGCCGGCCCGGGCTACGGCGGCTCCTGTTTTCCGAAAGACACCCGTTCTGCGGCCTTCTTCGCCCGGGAGAAGGGACAGAACCTCGAAGTCGTCGAGGCGGTGATCCGGGTGAACGAGAACCAACGCGAGCGCATGGTGGAGAAGATCCGCATGGCCGTTGGCGGCGATCTGTCAGGCAAGACGGTCGGGATGCTGGGCCTTTCCTTCAAGCCCGAAACCGACGACATGCGCGACGCACCGGCCATCGAGATCGCGAATGGTCTGATGGGGCACGGTGCGGCGATTCGTGCCTTTGACCCCGTGGCCATGCGTGAGGCCGCGAAGCTGTTGCCCGACCTCTCGTACTGCAAGGATTCCTACGAGGCATGCGAGAATGCCGACGTCGTCGTGATCGTCACGGAGTGGAACCAGTTCAGGATGCTCGATCTCGAGCGCGTTCGTCAGAAGCTCCGCCGTCCGGTGGTCGTGGACCTGCGCAATGTATACGAACCGAAGTCCATGCAAGAGGCTGGCTTCGAGTATCACAGCGTCGGGCGATGAGTCGAGCGCAGCGAGAGGTCCACGCTGTCGTGCTGGCTGGCGGGGCCGGGACCCGTTTCTGGCCGTTGTCTCGTCAGGCCTGGCCGAAGCCGCTGCTTCAGGCTGGCGGCGAACGAACACTGCTCGAGGAGACGCTCGAGCGGGCCTCCCGTATTGCGGATCGGACCTGGTTGATCTGCGGCAAGGATCACGCGTTGCCGATGCGGAAGGCCTCCGGCCTTCCGGCGAGCCAGGTGTTGGTCGAGCCACAGATGCGCAATACCGCTTCCGCCATTGCCTGGGCTGCCCATCGGATCGTGCGATCGTCGCCAGACGCGGTGATGACCGTGCTGTCTGCGGATCATCGCATTCCGAATGCACGGGCCTTTGCTGCGGCCATCAATCGGGCGGTCCGGGCCGCTGCCAGGGAGGATGTGCTGATCACGCTGGGCGTGAAGCCGACACGTCCTGAGACCGGATATGGCTACATTCGCCTCGGCCCCGAGATCGGCTCGCCCCACAAGGGGCTGCACCGGGTCGCCGGATTCGTCGAGAAGCCGGATCTCCGACGCGCCAGGCACTGGGTAGCTGGGGGTCAGCATCTCTGGAATGCGGGAATTTTCGTGTGGCGCGCCCGCGTATTCCTGGACGAACTCGAGGCCCAGGCCCCGGCCATTGCGCGAGCCCTGGCTCCTCTCGAAAAGGCGCCTCTGCGGGGGGCCGCCGCCGCTCGGGCGGTCGCGCGAGTCTACCGCCGGGCGCCGGCCGAGCCGGTGGACAAGGCGGTGTTGGAACGCAGCCAGAGGGTCTGGTGTCTACCTGTGGATTTTCGCTGGAGCGACGTCGGCACCTGGAAGTCTCTTGCGGAGGACCTCGGAGTTGGCAGAAATGTGACGAAGGTCATAGATGGGGAGGCGTATCTCTGCGATTCGAAAGGGAATCTTGTGTATGCGGGGGATCGTCCCGTCGTATTGGTGGGGGTTTCGGGTCTCGCGGTGATCGATACCGGGGATGCCCTGCTCGTGGCGGATCTCGAGCGGAGCAGTGACGTTCGGAAAGTGGCCTCGCTCTTGCGCGAGGCAGGTCGGAGCGACCTCCTGTAGGGAGGCCGCTTGGCCGAGAGGAAGGAAGATGTCGAGCGCCAACACACACGGAACATTGGAGACCCTCCGGGCGATTCCGCTCTTTTCTCACGTCGCCGAGGGCGATCTGGAGCAGATTGCCTCGCATCTGATCGAGCGCCGCTACCCGCGGAACACCACGATCGTCGAAGAGGGACTTCCGGGCGACTACATGTACATCCTGCGCGAGGGCAGGGTGAAGGTGACCAAACTCTCCGAGGACGGCCGCGAGAAGATCCTCGACTTCCTCGATTCCGGTTCCTTCGTCGGCGAGATGGCGCTCCTGGAACGGGCCCCGCGTTCCGCTTCGGTGAAGACCCTGACCCCGGTGCGCGTGCTCGCGCTCTCCCGCGGTGATTTCATGGGCCTGATTCGCAAAAGCTCGGACCTGGCCCTGGCCGTGATCCAGGAACTCTCCCGACGGCTACGCACCGTCAACGATCAAGCCAGCGCCCTCTCCTTCCAGCGCGTGAAGGATCGCACCAAGGGCCTGCTCGAGCGCCTGGCCAAGGATCCGCACCCCGGCGGCTCACGTCTCAGCACCCCGACCCTCACCCACCAGCAGATCGCCGATATGATCGGCACCTCCCGCGAGACCGTGACCCGTGTGGTCAAGGAGCTGAAGAGCAACGGCTGGCTGGAGCAGGAAGGCAAACACTACCTCGTCCCTCCGAGTTGAGAAGCGGCCCCGCTTCTTAACTCTCGTTGGCGTGGGGCCGATGGGCCCCAGGTGGGAATGGCTTGCGATAGCTTTGCGCGGCGGCTGCTCGGCTCATGGCGGAGTGGGCTGCTGGCGGTGGATGCGGGGAGCCGGCTTCAGATCGTCAGCCCCGAGGCTCTTCGGATCCTCGGGCAATCCGGGCCCACAGAGCGCTGGTTGGGGCGGGGAGTCGAGGAGCTGCTGGCCGGAGAGGCCGAGTTGCTCGGGATGCTCCGGGAGGCGCTCGCGGGGAGGGATCATCCCTCCCGGGCCGAGCTCGCGTTGTCCCGCAGTGGGCTGACGATCGGGTTCACGCTACTCGCCATCGCCGATGCCGGTGGTGCGGCGCTGCTGTTCAAGGACCTGACGCCGTTCGAGAGGGCAAGTGAGCAGGAGCGCCTGAACGAGCGGCTTGCAGCCCTGGGCCAGATGGCTGCTGGCCTGGCACACGAAATCCGCAACCCACTGGCCAGCATGGAAGTGCTGGCAGGCCTGCTGAAACGGCGCCTCGATGATCCCGAGCACCTGGAGTTGCTGGAGGATCTTATCGAGGAGCAGCATCGGATCGGATCGGCGGTCGACGCGTGTCTCGCATTCGTCCGTCCGGCCCCGCCGGAGCGCGCCTCCATCGACCTCTCCAGCCTGGTTCGTGAAGCTGCGAACCGAGCTGCCCGGCGCGCAGGCTTCGCGGGCCAGCTCGATCTGCCGGAAGCCCAGGGCCCGCAGGTTGCGCTCGATGCAGTGCAGATCACTCAGGCGGTCGTAGACCTGACGCTGAATGCGATCCAGGCGATGGACGAGGCCGGCACACCCTCGCCTCGGATCGCACTCGTCATCGAGGCCGCTGCCGATGCGGTCGTGATCGGCGTTGCCGACAACGGTCCCGGCATCCCCACTGAACTCCAGGAAAGGATTTTCTCGCCCTTCTTCACGACCCGTGCGGAAGGCTCCGGGGTGGGGCTGGCCCTCGTTCAGAAAACGGTGGCCAGCCATGGTGGCTCACTTCAGCTCGAGAGCCGCCCGGGCCACGGAGCAGCTTTTCGACTCCATCTACCCTTGGCAGTTTCGTGAAGAACGCTGGAATGAGACTCCTGCTGGTCGAAGACAACGCCGGGCTGCGTCGGGCCATTGCGCGGGCTCTTGCCGACCGTTTCGCGGTGCTCGACGAAGCTTCCGATGCGGATGTCGCCCTGGAACGTCTGTCGGATCCCGGGGTCCAAGCCTACGACATGGTAGTGACCGATCTCCGAATGCCCGGCGCCGAAGGTTCCGGCGGAATGGCCGTACTGCGCGCTGCTCGAGCCCGTGATGACCACACCGCCGTATTGCTGATGACCGCCTACGGAACCGTCGAAGATGCGGTCGAGGCGATGCGTCTGGGCGCCCATGACTTCATCCAGAAGCCATTCGAGCTCGAAGAGCTGGAGGCCCGGGTCGAGCGCGCGCTGGGCCACGCCAGGCTCACGAGCGAGCTGGCAAGCTTGCGGGAGGACCGTGACGAACGGCTGGGCCCAGACCGCATCATCGGCACGAGTGCGGTACTGCGCGACGCAGTGGCTCTGGCCGAGCGGGTCGCGGCGACCATGGCCACCGTGCTCGTCACCGGAGAGACCGGCACGGGCAAAGAACTCATTGCGGGCCTGGTCCACTCCGCGTCGGAGCGCTCGAATGGGCCCTTCATCAAGGTGAATTGCGCCGCACTTCCGGAGACCTTGCTCGAATCCGAGCTCTTCGGGCACGAGCGCGGGGCCTTCACCTCCGCCGATCGGCTGCGGATCGGTCGTTTCGAGCAGGCCGATGGCGGTACGCTCTTTCTCGACGAGATCGGTGATCTCTCACTCGTGACCCAGGCCAAGTTGTTGCGCGTGCTCCAGGATCAGGAGTTCCAGCGCCTCGGCGGGAGTCAGATCCTTCGCACCGATGTACGCATCGTGGCCGCGACCAACCACGAGCTGCCCGCGGCGATCGAGGAGGGTGCCTTTCGCGAAGACCTCTTCTTTCGACTGAACGTGATCGGCATCGAGCTGCCGGCGTTGCGCGAGCGACCGGAGGATGTCGAAGCGCTGGCAGGCCACTTCCTGGAAGAGCTTGCGGCTGAGGTCTGCAAACCGCTGATTGGCTTTGCCCCGGATGCGATGGCACGCCTCCGGACCCATCCCTGGCCGGGCAACGTCCGTGAGCTTCGCAACGTCATCGAGCGGGCCGTGCTGATGAGCGACGGACCACGGGTGGAGGCTTCGGACATTGGGCTGGTGCAGCTCGCTCGCACCCCCAAGGGATGGCGGCCCGGGCTTCCACAGGCCGGCCTCTCGCTGGACGAGATCGAGTACGCGGTCGTGCTCGAGGCGCTGGAACGCTGCGGCTTCGTCCAGAAGGAGGCAGCCGGCTTCCTGGGCATCAGCCGCCGCAAGCTCAACTACATGATCGGTCGCATGGGGATCACCCACGATTCGTGGCGGGTCCACCGCGGGGTCGACTAGGCTCCGTCCCCTCGACGCGGGTCCGCCGCGGCGTCGACCAGGCTCCGTGCCTCGCCGGCTTCTGCATCTCACCGGAACAGGGAGACGATTCGATATGGTGGTTCAACGATGGGCAGTCCGGCTCGTTCCGGTCGTCGTCTTCGCGCTGCTCGCTTGTGCCGATCCGCAGACACAGATCGCGGAGCACGATGAGGCGGGCCAGGCCTACCTCGAGGCCGAGGAGTGGGCCGAGGCAGAGATCGAGTTCCGCAACATGCTCCAGCTCGATCCCAACGTCGCCGCAGCCCATTGGGGGCTTGCGCAAGCGATGCTCGGCAAGGGCGATCCGCGACGCGCGTACTGGGAGCTGCAAGAGACCGTGCGCCTGGATCCCGGCAATCTGGAGGCGCGGCTTCAATACGGAAAATTCCTGCTCTACGGCAAGCAGGACGACCTGGAACAGGCGATCCAGAACGCGGACGAAATCCTCGCGCTGGACGAGACGAAGTGGCAGGCCCACCTGCTGCGCGCGCGCGCGTTCGGCGCGCTTCGCAAGCCCGACGAAGCGGGAGAGGCATTGCGTCTGGCTGCCGAGGTTGGGCCGGAAGAGGCTGGCCCCGTGCTTCTCTATGCGAACCATCTTCGTAGCCAGGAGAGGAACGAAGAGGCGGAGGTGCTCTTCCGCAAAGTGACGGAGATCGAGCCCGGCTTCGCGTCCAACGCGGCACTGGGGTCCTTCCTGGCTTCCCTGGCTCGTGACGAAGAGGCCGAGGCGACCTTCCGGAAAGCCCTGGAACTCGCGAAACCCGAGCGCCGTGTGACTGCCTACACCATGCTCGCGAACTTCATGATGTCCAAGGACCGGATCGATGATGCGGAGCAGGTCCTGCGCCAGGGCATCGACGACGAAGACGACGACGTCGAGCTGATCTACGCGCTGGCGCGCTTCTACCACGTGCAAGGCCGGCGCGAGCAGGCTGATTCGATGATCCAGGAAGCCACCCAGGCCGATCCCACCGATCCGAAGCCGTTCTTGTTGCTTTCCACCTACCGAGGGCAGAACGGCGACCTGGAGGGCGCGTTGGAGGCGGCCACTCAGGCTCTCGAGGCCGATCCGAAGAACGAATCGGCCCGGTTGCGTCGAGCCGAAGTGCTCGTCGATATGGGTTTCCGGAACAAGGACAAGGCCCGGCTCTCCCAGGGTCGCGCCATCGTCGAAGCGGTGCTCGCCAAGGATGAGGGCTCACCCCAGGGCCTGTTCGTGAAGACGAAGATCGACCTCGCGGAGGGGCGGTTCGATGATGGCGTTGCCTCGATGCGCCGCGCTCTGGACGCCCGCCCGGATTGGGCCCAGGGACACTACCTTCTTGGCTCGGCGCTCTACCTGTCGGGCGATCGGGCGGGTGCGCGCACCGCGGTGGCTCGTTCCATCGAGCTCGACCCGAATCTGCTCGAATCCCAGAAGCTGATGACCCGGATCCACGCGGCGCTCGGGGATCACGTCTTGGCGGTCGAGACCGGTCGACGCGTGCTCGAGGCCAAGGGCGACGATGCTTCGTTGCGCATCCTGGTGGCCCAGAGTCTGGTCCGGAAGGGTGATCCGACTGCCGCATTGCGGGAGCTCGAGAGGATCGATCCCGATGAGCGTGGTGCGGAGGGCGAGTACGCAATTGGTCGGATCCACGTCCTGCTCGGGAATCGCGAGGCGGCGCGTCGCGATTTCCTGGCCGGCTATGAGCACGCCCCGAATCGCTACGAGATCCTGCGGGCCCTGCTCGATCTGGAGCTTCGCGAGGGCGATATCCAAGGCTCCGTTGAACGGGTCGCGGCCGCGGTGGAGGCCGAGCCGGAGAACGCCCGGTTGCGCCAGTTGGCGGGCTGGGTCGCCGCGTATAGCAACCGGTTGCACGATGCGGATGCCGCCTTCCGCAAAGCCATCGAACTCGATCCGAATGATCTCCGGGGCTACGAGGGCCTGGCTCGTTTCCTGGCGATGACCGGCCAATCGGACGAGGTGTTGAAGACCTACGAGGGTGCACTGGAGGCCAATCCGGACTTCGGTCCCCTGCACCTGGTCGTGGGCACGCTCTACGAAATGAAGAAGGAAACCGACCGCGCAATCGAGAGGTACGAGGAGGCCATTCGGCTGTCGCCGGAGCTGGCAGTGGCCAAGAACAACCTGGCCTACCTGCTCGCCGATCAGGGCGGCAACCTGGATCGCGCGCTGGATCTGGCCCAGGAGGCCAAGGGGCTGATGCCCGACAATCCCAACGCCGCCGACACATTGGGGTGGGTGCTCTACAAGAAGAATGTTCCGTCAGCCGCGATCGATTACCTGAAGGAAGCGGTCGGAGGGATGCAGCCGGACGATGCGCAGATCTCCTTGGTCCGCCATCACCTGGCCCTGGCCTATGAGGCCAACGAGAATGCGGACGAGGCGCGTCAGGCCTGGAACCAGGCATTGAAAGAGGTCGAGGAGTACTACACCGGTGCCGACCTCGAGACCCCCCGGCCGGAGCCGACATGGACGCCCGAGATCCGGGCTGGTCTGGAGCGCGTGGGGTTATAGGGTCGAGTTGCCTTCCGGTGATGGGAGGGGTCAAGACCACCGGCTGACCCGCCGATGGAAAACCCCAGCATCCTCACAGCCCTAGTGCGCTCGAGGGGATGGCCGGAGGGAAGCATGAGGTTCTCGAAGCTCGTTCCGTTCCTGATCGTTGGCTTGGTGGCATGGCCGCTGGCGGCGGAAGACGTGCCTGCACCCCAGGGTGAAGCGCCGGAACCCGCTGCGGAGGTGCAGGAAGTTACTTCCGAGCCCGAAGTGGCGCCGGTCCAGGCCGTGAGCCCTGGGCTCGGCCCGATGGGCGAAGATCAGAACGGTCGCACGGGTCGCCTGCATACGGTTCTGAAGGGCGACACGTTGTGGGACATTTCTGACGCGTACCTGGGGACGCCCTGGGTGTGGCCCTCCATCTGGAAGGACAACGGCGAGATCAAGAATCCCCATCGGATTCATCCGGGCGATCGCCTCTGGATTACGCCCCACGAGATGCGCAAGGTCAGCGACGCAGAGGCGGCCGAGATCCTTGCCGGAAGCGGCGCGATGCCCGCGGCTCTCCAGGACGGAATGGAGGGTCTCGAGGCGCCGCTGAGCTACCGCTACACGGGGATCCAGTCGACTGGCTTCGTGACGCTCAAGGCGCATCAACGCGCTGCGTCGGTCATCGATACGCCGGTCGAGCGGGTCTGGCTCGGCGACCACGACAAGGTGGTCATCGGCATGGGTGCCGGTCAGACCCAGGTGGGCGAGCAATTCGATATCTACCGCACCGAGAGCCAGGTCACATCGCCGGAGACAGGCAGCCTGGCGGGCTATCACACCAACTATCTGGGCTGGCTCGAAGTGACCGAGGTCCATCCCGAGAGTTCCTGGGCAATGATCCGTATGTCGCGCTCGGAAATCCGTCGTGGCGACGAGTTGCTGCCGCGTCGTCCGCGTTCGGCTGACATCGAGATCGGTCCGATGCCCCAGGTCGAGGGTCAGGTGATGCATACGCCGAACAGGCGGTTGGAGATGGGCTCCACGGATGTGGTCTACCTGAACCGAGGAAGCCAGCACGGGATCTCGGTCGGAAGCCCGCTCGAGATCTTCCGGCCCTTGCGTGAGGGTACCGACAGCGTCAAGCAGGAGCGCCTGGCGCTTCCCGACCACGTGGTGGCCAAGCTCCTGGTGGTCGACGTTCAAGACGAATCTTCCGTGGCCGTGGTAACCCACACGCTCACGGAGCTGGCTCGGGGCGACTACTTCCGCGGCTCAGCCGACGTGAACCCGTAGCCAAGCTAGGCGCAACGCACTTCAGTTAAGATAGTGCCTGGCCCCCATCTTAACTGAAGGACTGCTACGCTATTGCTGCCCGGTCCCGGGGGAGATACCCGTGGACCCTTCGTTCGGCTCGCCGGGGGTGCTGGATCCGGCTGAGAGCAGCTCCGAGGCTCGTGAGGAGTTGAGGCTTTGGTTCTCGGTCCAGGCGTGCTTTGCCTGGGCGCCGGAGGCCGCTGCTGCTGCTTTCTCGCGCGGCGCATCGCCCGAAGCGCTGCTCGCTCGCACGTCTGGAGCTCGCCTACTATCGAATCACGAAACGGAGAAGGCGCGTGAGACGCTGGCGCGGGCCGGAGCCGTGTTGGTTCCGTGGTCTTCGTCCGCCTACCCGGCCCGGCTGCGCCGTCTCACGGATGCACCGCCCCTGCTCGCAGTTCGGGGGTTGGCGTCGCTGCTTTCGGTTCGCGCGGTGGCCCTGGTCGGGGCTCGCGCCGCGACCGTACCGGGCCGGGAGATCGCGAGCCGGTTGGCGGCGCGGCTGTCGGAGGGGGGCCTGGCGATCGTCTCCGGGCTCGCGCGCGGGATCGATCGGGCCGCTCACGAAGGCGCACTCGATGCCGGCGGGTACACCTTGGCGTTCCAGGCCTGTGGGCCGGATCGAGTCTACCCAGCAAGCCATCGGGGGCTGGCAAACCGCATCGCCGAGGCTGGGGCGGTCGTGAGCGAACTGCCGATCGGTGCACCTCCGCGGGCTCCCCACTTCCCGCTGCGGAACCGGCTGATCAGCGCGCTCTCGGAAGCCGTGATCGTGGTCGAGGCACGCGTTCGGTCGGGTTCGCTCGTTACGGCACGGCACGCGGCGGACCAGGGAGTGGATGTCTTCGCCGTGCCAGGCCCGATCGATGCGCCGACCAGCCGTGGCCCTCACCAGCTTCTCCGCGAGGGTGCGGGCCTGGTCGAGGGGGCTGCGGATGTGCTCTCAGCCCTCGGGCTGCCGGCCGTGGTGCGCGACGAGGCATCGTCACTTGCGCCGGCTCACACGGGTCCGGAGAAGCGGATCCTCTCCAGCCTGGCAAAGCGCCCCAGCAACCGTGAAGAGCTGGCCCGAACGCTGCGCCTGGGTCTTCCCGAGCTGGCCGGGCCGCTTCTCGAACTCGAGCTCTCGGGGCGGGTGGCATGCGATCGGGACGGGCGCTGGCGGGTGTTGGGCCCTCACCGGTGACGCCCCTCGGGGCGAGTCGGGCCCCGGCAGCTACGTCCCTACGTCTCGCCTGCCCCGGCAGCTACATTCCCTCGTCTCATCTGCCCCGGCAGATACATTCCCGCGTCTCGTCTGGAGGGCTCGATCATTGGATGTTGTGGTGGTGGGTGCCGGTCTGGCTGGCAGTGAAGCCGCTTGGCAGCTCGCACAGCGGGGCCTGAGCGTCCGGCTCTACGAGATGAAGCCCGCCCGCTTCTCGCCGGCCCACGAGAGCCCGGAATTCGCCGAGTTGGTGTGCAGCAACTCCTTTCGCGCCAGCGGGACCTCCAATGCGGTGGGTCTGCTGAAGGAGGAGATGCGCCGGCTGGGCTCGCTGGTGATGCGCACCGCAGACGAGACGGCCGTGCCTGCCGGTCGTGCGCTGGCTGTGGATCGCCTCAGGTTTTCGAAGCGCATCACGCAGCAGGTCGAAACCCATCCCGGAATCGAGGTCTGCCGCGAAGAGGTGACGTCGCTGCCCGAGGCTCCCCTGTCGCTGTTGGCGACCGGCCCGCTCACGTCCGGGTCGCTCGCCGACGAGCTGCAAGCCCTGGTCGGCGGAGAGTCTCTGTATTTCTACGACGCGATCTCGCCGATCGTCTACGCCGATTCGATCGATGCGGAGGTGGCCTTTCGTGCATCGCGATGGGAGGACGGCGAGGGCGACTACCTGAACCTGCCGCTTTCAGAGGAGGCCTACCGCGCATTCGTCGGCGCCCTGGAGGGAGCGGAAACCGTGCCCCTTCATCGCTTTGAAGCAGCGCTCTACTTCGAGGGCTGTTTGCCCATCGAAGAGATGGCGCGGCGCGGCGCGGATACTCTCGCTTACGGGCCGATGAAGCCCGTCGGGCTGGTCGACCCACGCGCGGGGCGTCGCCCCTTCGCGGTGGTGCAACTTCGCCATGAGGACGAGAGTGGCACGCTCTACAACATGGTCGGTTTCCAGACCAGGCTTCGCATCGGTGAGCAGAAGCGCGTCTTTCGCAGTCTGCCTGCGATGGCGGAGGCTGTGTTTTCGCGTTTCGGCTCCGTGCACCGGAACACCTATCTGAATGCGCCGCGCCAGCTCGGCCCGAATCTCGAGCTTCGCAAACGCCCCGGCTTGTTCGTTACCGGACAGATGGCGGGGGTCGAAGGTTATGTGGAGTCCGCGGCCCTCGGGCTTCTGGCCGGCGTGTTTGCGGCGCATGCTGCCCTGGGCGAGCCCGCTCCGGAGCCCGATCCGCGCACGGCCCACGGGGCGCTGCTCGGCCATCTGCGCAACGAGAGTCGCGATTTCCAGCCCACGAACGTGAACTTCGGGCTGTTTCCGAGGCTCGAGGGAACCGGGCGGTTGAAAAAGCGCGAGAAGCACGAGCGACTCGCAGAGCGGGCACTCGATGCGCTGGATCCGTTCCGTGAGGCGATCGACCCGCTCGACGGCGCGGCACCCGCTGCCGGGGGTGGCGTGGCATGAGTTGGGACTCCGCGATCGACGCTTTCGGGAGACACCTGCGCGGAGAACGCGGGCTCTCGGATCACACGGTACGTGCCTACCTGTCGGATGTTCACCAGCTGGCCGAGGCCCTGGGTCCCCGCAGCCGCCCTGACCGGACGCGGCCGGATGACGTGCGGGCCTTTCTTGCCGAGCGCTACGCAACCCTCGCACCCTCGACGCTCGGTAGGAAGCTCGCCTCGCTGCGCTGTTTCTTCCGCTTCCTCGTAAGGGAAGGGGAACGCGCAGCCGATCCGAGTCTCGGGATCCCCGCGCCGCGCGCACCAAAGCGGTTGCCCTCGCCCATCCCGGTCGATGACTGCCAGCACCTGATGGACAGCGTACCCGAAGAAGAAGGGCCGGCCGGTCTTCGGGATCGCGCGATGGCCGAGCTGCTGTACGGCGCTGGGCTCCGCGTCGGCGAGCTGGTTGCGCTCGACGTGCGGGACGTGGACCTGCACCGCGGTGACGTGCGGGTCTGGGGCAAAGGCGGCAAGGAGCGCGTGGTGCCGCTGCCTGCGGTGGCTCGGGAGGCGCTGCGCGCGTGGCTGGATCCGCGTCGCGGGCGAGGCGTCTTGTCCGAGCCTCTGTTTACCTCGCTGCGGGCGCGGAAGGGCGAGCCGCCTCGGCGCCTGGGCGCACGGGATGTCCGGCGCCGGCTGGCGCGCCGCGCGCGGGTTGCGAGCCTCGGCGGGCGGGTCCATCCCCACCGGCTGCGTCACAGCTATGCGACCCACCTGCTCGACATGGGGACCGACCTGCGTGCGATCCAGGAGCTTCTGGGCCACGCCAGCTTGTCCACCACCCAGAAGTACACTGCCGTTTCTGCCGAGCACCTGATGCGGGTCTATGACCAGGCGCATCCCCGGGCGAAGAAGCGGCAACGACGCGGGAGCGAAATCCGATGACGCAAGAGTTGAAGGCCACCACCGTGATCGGAGTGGTCAAGGACGGGCAGATCGCGATGGCGTCCGATGGCCAGGTGACGGTCGGTGATACGATCATGAAGCACGGCGCCCAGAAGGTTCGCGAGGCAGCCGAAGGCCGGGCGGTATTCGGCTTTGCCGGTGGCGTGGCCGATGCGTTGGCTCTCACCGAGCGGCTCGAGGCCAAGCTCGAGGCGCATCCCGGCAACGTGCGCCGCGCTGCCGTCGAGCTCGCGCGGGACTGGCGAACCGACCGCATGCTGCGGCGCCTCGAAGCGATGCTGTTGGTGGGAGATGCCAGTAGCGTGCTAGTCGTCTCCGGCAATGGTGAGGTGATCGAACCCGACGACGGCATTGCGGCGATCGGTTCGGGCGGTGCCTACGCGTTGGCTGCTGCTCGGGCGCTGGCGGATCGCTCCGATGTCGATGCTCCGACCATCGCCAGGCGTGCCCTCGAGATCGCCGCCCAGATCTGTATCTATACCAACGACCAGATCAGCGTCGTGACCCTGTCTTGATCTTGCCAGGGACCAGTGTCTTGACCCTGCGATGATCCATGCTCACCCCTCTACTGCGCGGAATCTGCCATGACCCAGACCCAGGCCTACACCCCCCGAGAAATCGTCTCCGAGCTCGACCGCTACATCGTGGGCCAGGACGACGCCAAGCGAGCCGTTGCGATCGCGTTGCGAAACCGCTGGCGCCGGCAGCAAGTGCCCGAAGAATTGCGGGAGGAGATCGCACCGAAGAACATCATCATGATCGGCTCCACGGGTGTCGGGAAGACGGAGATCGCGCGGCGTCTGGCCAAACTGGCCCAGGCACCCTTCATCAAGGTCGAGGCGTCGAAGTTCACCGAGGTCGGCTACGTGGGCCGGGACGTCGAATCGATCATCCGCGATCTCGCCGATCTGGCCGTGCAGCTGGTGACCGATGAGCAGAAGCGCACGGTGACGGTCAAGGCCGAGGAGCACGCAGAGGAGCGGGTGCTCGATGCCTTGCTTCCGCCGCCGAATCCGGTTGCACCGCTAAATCCGGTTTCGCCCGCGGGCCAGGCTCCTGCCGGGTTTCAGATGCCCTCTTCACCGGTGGCTCCTGCCGTGCTCCAGATGCCCGCCCCGGGTGCGGCACCGGAAGTTCCATCCGAAGCTGGCGAAACCCGCGAGAAGCTCCGTCGATGGCTTCGCGATGGCAAGCTCGATGATCGCGAGATCGATGTCGAGGTGGCCGATGGCAGCGGTGCTCCGTCGCTCTCCGTCTTCACACCGCAGGGTGTCGAAGAGATGGGCGTCCAGTTCAAGGACATGCTCGGCGGTATGTTCGGCGGCAAGACGAAGACGCGGCGCTTGAAGGTGCCCGCAGCCCTCGAGGTCTTTTCCGCAGAAGAAGCCGCCAAACTGGTCGACATGGATCAGGTACGGGAACTCGCCGTCGAAAGGGTGGAGCAGGCCGGCATCGTGTTCGTCGATGAGATTGACAAGGTGGCGTCGAGCGGGGAGGGGGCCCGGGCTGGGGGGGTGGATGTCTCCCGCGAGGGTGTCCAGCGGGATCTGCTGCCGATCGTGGAAGGCTCGACCGTCCAGACGAAGCACGGCCCGGTGCGCACGGATCACATCTTGTTCGTCGCGGCGGGTGCCTTCCATGTGGCCAAACCCTCGGATCTGATTCCGGAGCTTCAGGGCCGCTTCCCGATCCGGGTGGAACTCGAGAGTCTCACCCAGGCCGATTTCGTGCGCATTCTCACCGAGCCGCAGAATTCGCTCGTGCGTCAGTACACGGCGCTCCTCGAGACCGAGGGAGTGAGCCTCGAGTTCTGCGACGACGGGGTCGAAGCCCTGGCGGAGATCGCAGCCACGGTGAATGAGCGCACGGACGATATCGGCGCCCGCCGGCTCCATACCCTGCTGGAGCGGGTTCTCGATGAGGTGTCGTTCGATGCGCCGGATCGGGGTGGCAGTCAGGTTCGGATCGACCGCAGCTTCGTGGAGCAGCGCCTCTCGGGCCTGGTGCAGGACGAAGATCTGTCCAGATTCATTCTCTGATCTGCGGGCCGAAGATCGGACTCGCGATATCTTCTTGCCAGGGGGTGACCCGTGAGCCAGACCCGCGTTTTGGTGGTGGATGATGAGCGCTTCTTCCGGGAGGCGATTCGCGAGGCTCTCGAGCCGGAGGGCTTCGATCTGGTGCTGGTCGGCGACGGCGCCTCCGCGCTAGAGGAAGCCACTGACGAATCGCTCGGAGTGGTGATCCTCGATCTCCAGCTCCCCGATCTCCACGGTCTCGAGGTCTTCCGACGGCTTCGGGAGCTGCGGTCCGATCTGCGAGTGATCATCCTTTCTGCCCACACCGATCAGGAGTACGTCCTCGAGGCCCTTCGCCTGGGCGCTTGCGACTACCTGGCCAAGCCGCTGCACGATGAAGAGCTGCGTCTCGCCGTGGTCCGGGCCGCGGAGACCTTCGACCTGGCCTCCTCTCGCGAGCGGCTGCGCAGCCAGGTCGATCGACTCGATCAGGCCATCGCCGACCTCTGGCAGGCCGGGATCGATGAGATTCCAGCCCGGGTCGCGCTGGCGACCGCCGAGGTGCTTCGCGCGGACCGTGCCTCCCTGCTTCTCGTCGATGCATCCGGATCCGAGCTCGATGTCGCCGCCGCCGTGGGTGTCAAGCAGGATGCCGAGCTGATGCCGCCGATCGCGTTCGGTCAGGGGGTTGCGGGGCTACTGGCGCTTGAAGGGGAATCGGCGTGCGTTTCCGAGATCTCAGCCGACTCCCGGTTCGGCGAGCTGGCCCAGCCAGAGCGCTACGCGACCGGCGCGTTTGCGATTGCTCCAGTTCTGCAGGGCGGCCAGTTGCTCGGGCTCTTGTGCGTCGCAGACCCGACGGCGGCGCCCGCTTTCGATCCGGATGACGTCAAGGTGCTCGGCATCCTTGCCGGGCAGGTTGCGGTACGGCTCGCCGCCTCCGATCAGGCGGGGGAAGACGCCGCCGGCGGAGTCGATGCGAGATCGACCGATCTGGCCCGCCGGATCTGCGAGGCGCTGACGGCCGAGGTCGAGCCGACTCGGACCCTGGAGGCGGTGCTCCGCCCGGTCGGTGAGCTACTGGGTGCCGCCCCCGTTTCGGTGTTCCTGACGGCGCCCGATGGCAAGGCACTCCGCCTGGAAGCTCAATGGGACGGTGGCCAGGCGTCGGATCGGACCCATCTGGAAGGGGCCCAGGGCCTCACGGGCAGCGTTCTCGAAGGCGGCCGGCTCGTGGCTTCACCGGATCCCGCCGCCGATCCGCGCTTCGATGTCGGGACCGACACGCCCGAAGACGCAGTCGTGAGGCCGCTCTTGTGTGGTCCGTTGCGTTTCCGCGACAAGACCCTGGGCGTGTTCCGGGTCTTTCCGGAACGGGCCGACGACGCCTCCGCCGAACTCGGCGAGCTGCTCTCGGCCTGTCTCTCGGCGGCCGTGCGCAATGTCCTCCTGTACCGTTCCCTGCTCGAGACGATCGAGGAGGTTGCCATCGCTCGCCGTGAAGGGCAGGCCGGCGCCTCGGGGAGTATCTGACGTGGTCCAGGCGCTGATCGACAAGGCCGAGGTGCTGGTCGAAGCGCTGCCCTATATCCGGCGCTTTCGGGACAAGACCCTCGTGATCAAATACGGCGGCGCTGCGATGGCCGACGAAGAGCTGCGGGCGTCGTTTGCGGTCGACGTCGTGCTGCTCAAGTACATCGGCGTGCAGCCGGTTCTCGTACACGGCGGTGGCCCCCAGATCGGGGCCATCCTCGAGCGCCTCGACATCCCGACCCACTTCGAGCAGGGACTGCGAGTGACCGACGATGCCACCATGGAGGTGGTGGAGATGGTGCTGGGCGGGCGCGTGAACCGGGAGATCGTCGCGTTGGTGGGGCAGGGTGGCGGCAAGGCCATCGGCCTGACTGGCAGCGATGCCGGCCTGCTTCGGGTACGGCGCAAATGCCAGGACGGCGTCGATCTGGGCCGGGTCGGTGAGGTCGTGGCCGTTGATCCCGAGCCAATCCGGGCGGTTGCCGAGGCCGGCTACGTGCCGGTGATTGCCCCGATTGGCGCAGACGACCAGGGCGTGACCTACAACGTCAATGCCGACGAGGCGGCCGGAGCGATCGCCGAGGCGCTCCATGCGGAGAAGCTGATCCTGCTGACCGATGTCGAAGGAGTGCTGGACGCCCAGGGTGAGCTGATTCACCAGCTCACCGAGGCCGAGGTCGAGAAGCAGATAGAAGAGGGAACGATCCGGGGTGGGATGATTCCCAAGGTCGAGTGCTGCCTGCGTGCCCTGCGGGGAGGTGTGGGGCGATCCCACATCATCGATGGCCGAGTTCTCCACGCGATCCTGCTCGAGGTCTTCACGGACGGGGGCGTAGGGACTCTCCTGACCCGCTAGCCGCACCGACCTCTCTAGCTCGGTGGAATCGCTCAGCTTCCCGGAGGAAGCCCTCAGTTTCCCCTGCTGCTCCGCCGATGGAACGGGTGGCCGTGACCCCAGGGGCGGCTTGGCCCGGCGTGCCTTCGCTGGGCTGAAATCGGAATCGGATTGGGGGAGACCTTTGTCGTCGGGTGGCGTCCAGGCACCGCGTCGCGAACTGATGAAGACCAGCGTGGTTGACCTCGAGGTCGATCCGGCGCTGGATCTCGATCCGAAGATCCAGCAGGAGCTGATCGAATTCGCGAACGGGCTCGATCGCCCGTATCACGAACTGCTGGGAGTTGCCTCAGAGGCGGATTCCCGTGCGATCAAGAAGGCCTACTTCCAGAAGGCGAAGCGCTTCCATCCGGACCGCTACTTCCGCAAGAACGTCGGCGAGTTCCTTCCGATGCTCGATACCTGCTTCAAGAAATTGCTCGAAGCCTATGAGCTGCTCTCCGATCCGGCGACTCGCGAGGAGGTGCAGCGCGGCGAGAAGGCGCGAGCCGCGAAGGCCGCACGTGGTCGGGCGGGTGAAGCGTCGACGACCCCGAGCCCGGAGCCCACCAAGCCGCGGATATCTGGCACCGAGGCTGCGCGCCGGTTGCGTCGGCGCATGTCCGGGTTGCAGGGGCACCACAAGGCCAAGCAGGAGCGTAGACAGAAGGCCAAGACCTTCTTCGAGTCGGGGATGGCCGCGTTCCGTTCGGATCGCTGGCTCGAGGCCGCCGGCTCCGTGCGGCTGGCGATGGCATTCGATCCCGCCAACGAGGTCTACCGCGAGGAGTTCGCGAAGGTTCAGTGCAAGGCCCATGAGGAGCGGGCCAAACAGTTGACCCGGAGCGCGGAGGCAGCGCTCGACCTGCGCAACTACCAGGATGGATTCGAAGCGTTGGAGGAGGCGTGTCACTACCGCCCCTTCGACGCCGATCTGGCGATTCGTGCAGCGAAAATCGCCTGGCAGGCGATCGGCGATCTGCGCAAGGCGAAGGATCTGGCGAGCTCGGCCTGTGAGCTCGAGCCCGAGCGGGCTGAGTATCACCGGATTCTCGGTCAGATCTACAAGGCGGCCGACCTGACGGCCAATGCGAAACGGGAGCTCGAGGCGGCCATCCGTCTCGATCCCAAGGACAAGGAAGCGAAGGCAGAGCTGCGAGCGCTGTAGGCCGCTCGTCTTTGGAGGAAATCATGGGACATGTGATTGGAATCGATCTGGGAACGACGAACTCCTGCGTTTCGGTACTGGAGAACGGTCAACCCAGCGTGATTCCCAATGCGGGCGGCTACAAGACGACGCCGTCGATGTTTGCGATCACCCAGGACGGCAAGCGTCTGGTCGGTCACCTGGCCAAGCGACAGGCGATTACCAACGCCCAGAGCACGGTCTACGCTTCGAAACGTCTGATCGGGCGTCGCTTCGACTCCGACGAGGTGCAGCGGGCCATCGACGTGTCGCCCTTCGCGATCGTCGAAGGCCCCAATGAGGACGTGCGCATCGAGGTCTCGGGCAAGACCTTCACCTGCCCGGAGCTCTCCGCATTCATTCTTCGCGAGATGAAGCGGGTGGCGGAGGAGTACCTGGGCGAGCCGGTCCAGGAGGCGGTCGTCACGGTCCCGGCCCACTTCAACGATGCCCAGCGCCAGTGCACGAAGGACGCAGGCAAGATTGCTGGCCTCGACGTGCTGCGCATCCTGAACGAGCCCACGGCGGCGGCGCTGGCCTACGGCTTCAGCCGCAATGAAGAGGAAAAGGTCGCCATCTACGACCTGGGCGGCGGCACCTTCGATATCTCGATCCTCGAGATGAGCGACGGCGTGGTCGAGGTGATTGCGACCTCAGGCAATACGTTCCTGGGCGGTGAGGATTTCGACCGGCGCATCGTCGACCATCTGCTCGAGAAGTTCCAGGAGCAAGAGGGGATCGATCTGCGCGGTGATGCGATGGCTCTTCAGCGTCTGAAGGATGCGGCGGAGAAAGCGAAGTGCGATCTGTCGGCCCGTGAGGTTGCGGAGATCAACCTTCCGTTCATCGCGAGCGACGACTCCGGTCCGCGTCACCTTTCGGTGGAGATCGATCGCGAAACCCTCGAAGGGTTGGTTCACGACATCGTCGAGGGAACCCTGAAGACCGTCGAAGAGTGCATGCAGGATGCGGGAATCAGCGCCGATCAGATCGATCAGGTGATCCTGGTCGGCGGGCAGACCCGTACGCCCCTGGTCCAGAACCGGGTGGCCGAACACTTCGGCAAGCGCCCCCACAAGGGCGTGAACCCGGATGAGGTCGTTGCGATCGGTGCGGCGATCCAGGGCGAGACATTGGTTTCGGATGACGACAACCTGCTGCTGCTGGACGTGACACCGCTGTCTCTCGGTATTGCGACCTTCGGTGGCCATTTTGCCCGCTTGATCGAGCGCAACACCACCGTGCCCGTTTGCAAGAGCCACATCTTCACGACGACTCGCGACAATCAGTCCGCGGTAAAGATCCGAGTGCTGCAAGGCGAGAGCGAAACGGCTGCAGAGAACGATCTGCTCGGTGAATTCGTGCTCGGCGGCATTCGGCCGGCCCGTAGGGGCGAGCCCGAAGTCGATGTGAGTTTTGACATCGATGCCAATGGAATCGTCAGCGTCTCCGCCAGGGATACGATGACCGGAAAGGAGCAGTCGATCACCGTCAACGCGACCGGCACGCTCTCCGATGACGAGATCCAGCAGATCATCGAGGAGCAGGAACTCTACGAGGTCCAGCTGAAGGAGTAGGGATGAGCGAAAGCACATCCAGCACCACGAGTCAGGACCCTAACGAGGCGGCCAGCCTTCTTCGTCCTGAAGAGCTGCGCGAGGAAGCACTGGAGCTGCTTTCTGGCGGGCTCGTCGATGACGCCTACCAGCTTCTGACTGCAACGCAGGGCGCGGGCGAGAGCGAACCCGAGACCCTCGCGTTGGTCGAGCTGTTGCGCACGCACCTGGTCGACGACGTGTTGATGCAGGTGGGTTCCCCGTCAGCCATGCCTGTCATCGAAATGGATGCCGAGGATTTGATGAAGTTCAACCTGCCGGCGGGGGCAGGCTTCCTGCTGTCCCGCATCGATGGCCAGACGCAGGTGGACGATCTGGTCGCGCTCAGTGGGATGGACCCGTTCGAGACCTACCACACCCTGGGACGTCTGCTGGAAGCTGGAATCGTGGGGGTCGCGGAGTGAGTGACGCTGCGCTGATCGACCACATGGACGTTCCGATCCTGGTTGGAGATCCGGAAGCGAACGCCGTGCATATGAACCCGGCCTTCGAGCGGAGCTTCGGGGTCGACGCCGGCCTGTCTCTCGGCACCCCGCTCGCAGAGCTCTTCGAAGGCGGTGGGCGCGAGGCCATGCTGCGTGCGGTCGCGTCTGCCTGTGGCCAGGGCGCGAGCGTACGCTGCCGGATTCGCGAGCGGGGGGTCGGCTGGTGCGCGGTGATCTCACCGATTGCGAACCAGGGCGAGCAGGTCGGTGTGGTAGTGCTGCTCACCGAGGAGCAGGCCGGGGCAGACCAGTTGATGAGCTTGCGCCGGGAGCTCGAAGCACCGGTGGATGAAGTGGAGCTCGGCCTCGAGACGCTCCTCGAGGAAACCGGAGGTCGCCGCAATCCGGGCCATCGCGCCCGTTTGGAGGAGACGCTGCGCTCGGTCGAGCGACTGCGCAAGAGCCTCGACGAAATGTCCACGGTACTGGCCGGTCGACAGCCAGCCGCTCGGGTCGAACCCTTCGATCCCGCCCAGGTCGTACGTCAGGTGGCGGACGCCACGCGAGAGCGTTTTGCGGAGCGAGAGACCTCGCTCCAGTTGCTGGCCCCGACGAGCCTGGCGGGCTTTCCCGGCGACGGTCCCGGCCTCGAGCGAGCCTTGCGCGCGCTGGTCGATGCGCGGCTCGCATGCCGAGAGGTACCCGCACGGATCACGCTGGGTGTGCGACGGCTCGGCCCGGAAGACGCTGAATCCCTGGTGGTCTCGGTCTCCGAGACTCCGCGAGACGGCCCCTTCGAGTCCACATTCCCGGACGATCCGGCTCTGATGGATCGGCTGAATGCCCTCGGAGCCCGGGTCCATGCCTACGTCCACCCGCGCCTCGGCCGGACGACGATCTTGCAGATGCATCCCGCGTCCTGACCGGGCTGGGCCGCCTTCGTTAGACTTCGCCGGTTTTCAGCCGAGGAGGACGATCGATGGCGGACGCAAGCGTCAAACGGGTATGCCTGGCCTATAGCGGTGGACTCGATACCTCGGTCATTCTTCGCTGGCTGATCGAGACGTACGATTGCGAGGTGGTCGCCTACTGTGCCGACGTCGGCCAGGAGGAGGAGCTCACCGGGCTCCCCGAGAAGGCCAAGGCCAGCGGCGCGGTCGACTGCGTGATCCGCGACCTGCGCGAGGAGTTTTCTCGGGACTACGTATTCCCCGCGATCCAGGGCAACGCGCTCTACGAGGGCACGTATCTCCTGGGCACTGCATTGGCGCGGCCCGTGATCGGCAAGCATCACGTCGAGGTCGCTCGCGAGACCGGTTGTGATGCAGTCGCCCACGGTGCGACCGGCAAGGGCAATGATCAGGTGCGGTTCGAACTGGCCTACCGGGCGCTGGGCCCAGACCTCGAAGTGATCGCGCCCTGGCGGGAGTGGGATCTCCGCTCGCGCACCGATTGCATGGCCTATGCGCAGAAGCACAGCATCCCGATCACGGCCACGGTCAAGAAGCCCTACTCGATCGATCGGAACCTGCTGCACATCTCCTTCGAGGGGGGCGTGCTCGAGGATCCGTGGCGCGCACCGGACAGTTCGATGTTCGTGATGACGACGGACCCGGAAGAGGCGCCGGATACCGCGGCCGAAGTGATCGTCGGCTTCGAACGGGGCGTTCCGATGAGTATCGACGGTCAAGCGCTCCGACCCGCCGCGTTGCTGAAACGCGCCAACCAACTGGCCGGCGCCCACGGCGTGGGTCGGGTGGACATGGTCGAGAACCGCTTCGTCGGCCTGAAGTCCCGCGGGGTCTACGAGACGCCGGGAGGTACACTCCTGCAAGCTGCCCACCGCGCGGTCGAATCCATCACGTTGGATCGCGAGGTCATGCACGAGCGCGATCGCCTGATGCCGCGCTTTGCCGAGTTGATCTACAACGGCTTCTGGTTCTCACCTGAAATGGACTTCCTGCGGGCTGCCCTCGACAAGTCCCAGGAGAACGTGACCGGAGAGGCTCGGGTGCGGCTCTACAAAGGCGGCCTGCATGTCACCGGCCGTCGCTCCCCCGTATCGCTCTACTCCGAGGCGCTCTCCAGCTTCGAGGACGCAGGCGAAGCCGATACCTACGTCCAAGCCGATGCGACCGGCTTCATCCGCCTCCAAGGCCTGCGCCTGGCCGAACGTTAAGCAGGGGGCCGGGGTTCACAATTCACTTGTTGAAAGG
>JAAELW010000337.1 GCA_024226235.1 bacterium | reverse complement strand
GCCGGCGTGAAGGAGTCTCTGGAGAACCCGACAAAGCTCCTCTGACAGTGAAGTCCGTTAAGAGAGGTGCCAGGCACGATTGTTAAGTTGCCTGTTTCCCCGTAGGGGAAACAGGCAACTTAACAATCGTGCCTGGCCCCTCTCTTGACGGACTTCACTGTCAGAGGAGCTTTGTCGGGTTCTCCAGAGACTCCTTCACGCCGGCCAGTGTCATGCCGGCGTAGAGGCCGTCCTCGATCCGTTCGTCGTAGGTGTATCGAACGGGAAGCACGCGCACTCCGTCGGCACGTTGCTTCAAGCGTCCGAGCATCGCAAAGGCCGGACAGGTTCCGTGCTCCCAGAGGTGGTGATAGCCGGGGTCCATGTCGAGTGAACCCAGGTTCGCGACGAAGACCGAGGTGAACATGGGGTCACTCTCGATCATCGACTTGGGGAGCATTCCGTAGTAGTCGGCCAGATGGAGCAGCCCCATCATCGCGCGAATCAGCAGCGGAGGCAGCAAGTCGAGCGCGAGTTTCATCTCCTTGTCGCTCGTGGTCAATTCCCCACCGCGTTGGCGGGTAAGCCGGTCGAGTACCGCGTCGGTCATCTCGTCGAGGCCTTCGTGTTCGTCGAACTCCCTCTTCACGGTGAGGAGCTTTGCGCTCTCCACGAGTTCCTGCTTCGCGCTGAACGTCAGCCATACACCGTTGCGCTGCCATAGACGACCACCCTTGGTGAAGCGATTCACGTTCGGCCGCAAGTGGAAATTCATCGCCATGGAGCGCAGGAAGAGATGAAAGAGGGTCATTGCCCTTTCGTCTGGACGTTGCGCATTTCGCTCCTCCAGAAATCGAAATGCGGCTTCGACCTCGATCTCGCCATCGAAGTAGACCAGCGATTCACCCCGCCGCGGCGAGATGAACGGCATGAAGCGGCGCATCATGCTGAGATCTCGAACCCTGGTTGCATCTGCACGGCGTCCAAACATGGAGGACCTCCAGTCGGGGTGAGCATAGACCCGATCCGGACGCGAGTCGCGGGAGATGCCAGCTCACCCTACTCTGATACGCAGGGGTACCCATGAGCGTTGTTGCCTGCAGGATGTGCAAGCCGCTGGTGTTGGAAGTTCGCTCTCGGGGCTTCGAACCGGAGCTCCTTGTCGAGGGGCTGTCCTGTGACATCGCGACATTGGAGAACCCTCGCAAGACGATCCCCTGGGACATGTTTACCGTTCTCCTCGAGAGGACGGCGATGCTCCTCGGCGGCAAGGAAGAGCTGGAAGATCTGGCCTTCCGGCATACCACGCAGCACCTCCCGAAATTCATTCACGGCCTGCTGCCTGCGATGCGCAGTGCCAGGCCTCTCTTCACGATCGGAGCACGCTGGCTTGGCCCATGGATGTTCCGCTCTACCCGCGCCTATTGTGAAGAGCTGGCCGATGGGCGCATCCGAGAGACCATCAAGATCCTGCCAGCCTACCGATCGTCGCCGGAATTCCTTTGGACCAATCGGGGCATCATGCGTGCGGGACCACCGCTGCTCGGCATGCCCGAAGCAGTCGTGGAATCCGAGGATGACGGACGCAATGCGGAGTACATCATCACGTTGCCTCCGAGCCGGCGGCGGCGATTCTGGCCCGTCCGCAGACAGCCGGGTGCGCTTCCGGAAGGGCTGGCCGAGCTCGGCTTCCAGCAGGAACAACTTCGGGAGAGTCTGCGACGCACCCGCTTCGCCACCGGCCAGCTCAGCGAAAAATCGCGACGCCTCGACACCCTCGAATGGATGGCTCGGGAGCTCAACCGTACAACAGATCTCGGCCAGCTGGCAGAGCGCTTGCTCCATCTGTTGAAGCCACAGCTAGGCCTGCTCGGCATCAGGCTGACGGCCATCCACCAGGAAGATGAACTCATGGGAGCGGCGGGCCCGATGGAGGGGGAGGCCGATCGCGCGCTTCCTCTTCGGCAGGGCGAGACCGAAATAGGCAGGCTCGAGCTCTGGTACGAGAATGGGGGGCGGGATCGGAAGGACGAGATCTTCCTGGCGTCACTGCTGCCCTGGCTTTCGACCGCGTTGGCAAACGCACACACGTTCGCGCTGCTCTCTCACCAGACAGAACGCCTGCAGGATGAGATCAAAGAACACAGGCGAACAGAGGACCAGCTCGAACGATCCCAGCAGCTGGATGCCCTCGGCCGGCTGGCCGGTGGCCTTGCCCACGACATGAACAACATGATCACCGCCGTCATCGGATTCGCGGAGCTTGCCAGAAATTCAATGGACCCGGAGCATCCTGCCCGACCGGATCTCCTGGAAATCAAGATGAGCTGTGAGCGCGCCACCGGCTTGCTGAACCAGGTACTGGCCTTCGGGCGCCGACAGGTACTCGTGCCCGCTGTGATCGATCTCTCCGAAGCCGTAGATCATCTGGCTCCGATGCTCGAACGGCTGATCGGGGACCAGATCGATCTGCGGGTCGAATGCTGCGACGAGCCGACTCCAGTGCTGGTCGACCCGGGACAGCTGGAACAGGTCGTCATCAATCTCGTGACCAACGCCCGGGATGCGATCGAATCGACCGGTCAGATTCGGATCGAAACCAGCAGCCTCCCTCGAAATGAGGACTTTCCGGACGGGGCCGCCCAGCTGGTCGTCCGTGACGACGGCTGCGGCATCGAACCCACCATCCAAGGGCGTGTCTTCGAACCCTTCTTCACGACCAAACCGCCTGACAAGGGAACGGGTATCGGCTTGTCTTCGGCTCACGGCACAGTGACGCAATCTCGCGGCCGGATGGACATCGAGAGCGAGCCCGGAGATGGCACGATCGTGCGCGTTCGATTTCCGCGGGCAAACTCGACGCCCCAGTCCTTTGCGGGGACCAAGCCGGTGCCGAAGGCCCCGGAACCGGGCGGCACGATCCTGCTGGTGGAAGACGATGGTGCGGTGCGGCGCATGGCACGTCGGACCCTGGAGGCCCACGGGTACGAGGTGATCGAGGCCGCAAACGGGCCCGACGCGCTGGCCATTTGTGAGACACGCCGGGAACGGATCGACCTGCTGCTCACCGACATGATGATGCCCGAGATGGACGGACTCGAGCTGGCGCGACGCACCCGTCAACTGCGTCCGGAGCTGCGCGGTGTACTCACGATGAGCGGGTACTCCAAGCTCGGCGCTGAACACGCACCGCAGCTACAGCCGGACGATGACTTGCTACGCAAGCCCTTCAACGTGGACGAGTTGCTGGCAAGCGTTGGGCGTGTACTCACTTCCAATCCGCCTACTGAGTGATTTTCACGCCTACTGAGTGATTTCCACTACAGTTCCTGGTGCCTTTCCCCGATAGATGTGGTGATCGGGGCGCCCATTACGAGGGCCTTTGAGGGGGACTCCAACGCAAGGAGTCCTACTTGGGCAATTTCCAGCACCTTCTCGACCTGATCGCCGACAACATGGAGGTCGGCGTCCAACTCGGCCTGGCCCTGCTCGAAGCGGAGGACCGGCCCCTCGATGGGCGCTCAGTCTACCTGGATGGCCAACCGCGGATCCAGTTCTCGTCGTGCAGCTACCTCGGCCTGGAGCTGCACCCGGCCCTCAAGGAGGGTGCCATCCGAGCGGTCGAGCGCTTCGGCACCCAGTTCTCCTCCTCTCGCACCTTCATCTCCGCTCCGATGTATGGGGCCCTCGAAGAGATGCTAGGCGAGCTCACTGGCGGCCACGTGATGGTGGCTCCGAACACGACCTTGGGAACGATCTCGACGTTGCCGGTGATCATTCACGAAGAGGATGCTGTCCTGCTCGACCATCAGGTACACCACACCGTGCAGCTCGTGATGCCGCAGCTGCAGGCACTCGGCATCCCGGTGACCATCGTCCGCCACGGCAACATCGAAAAACTCGAAGAGAGGATCTGCGAGCTTCGCAGTCGCCACCGACGCATCTGGTACCTCACCGACGGTATCTACAGCATGTTCGGAAGTCTCGCGCCGATGAAGGCACTCTCAATCCTCCTCGACCGCTACGAGCAGCTGAACCTCTACATCGACGACGCCCACGGCATGAGCTGGACAGGCTTGCACGGCCGGGGCTACGTCCTCGACACGTTGGGATCCCGGGACAGGGTCGTCGTGGCAGTCTCACTCAACAAATCCTTCGGGGCGGGAGGTGGAGCGATCGTATTTCCGGATGCAGCCAGCTGCCAGCGTGTACGCCGTTGCGGTGGGCCCATGATCTTCACGGGCCCCCTTCAACCACCGGTGTTGGGCGCAGCCATGGCCTCGGCGAAACTCCATCTGTCCGATGAACTGCCCGAGCTACAGGCCCAGCTTCGCGAGCGGATCCGATTCACGAATCGCCGCGCCAGGGAACTGGACCTACCCCTGGCGAACAGGGCCGATGTACCTATCCGTTTTCTCGGACTCGGACCCCGCGATACGACCACTACACTCGTCCGATCCCTGTTGGATCGCGGCTTCCTCGTCAACCCGGCGACCTTCCCAGCGGTTGCAGCGCACCGGACTGGCGCTCGCTTCACGATCACCCGCCATCAGAGTCTCGAGGATATCGAAGCCCTGCTGACGAACATGGCGGAGATCCTTCCGGAAGCGCTTGCGACCGGTTCGACGAATCGCGCCGAGATCGCCCGGGCATTCGGCCTCGGAGCACCGGCCGTCACCGACGAAATCCCCACAGCCCGGGAAAGCGGGCTGCACGTCGAGACCGCGGACAGTATCGAGACGATCCCTCGCAGTGAATGGGACGCGATGTTCGCGGATCGCGGCAGCTTCGACTGGGTCGGTTGCCGGACGATGGAGGCGCTATTTTGCAAGGATCGCAAACCGGAGAATCGCTGCACGTTCCACTACGTGGTCGTACGTGACGAAGCCGGCCTCCCGGTCCTCGGCACGATCCTTACCGAATCGTTGATGAAAGACGACATGTTCGCCGAACCCGCGGTATCGAAGGTGATCGAGGCGCGAAGAGCGGACGATCCCCACTTCCTCACCTCTCGGGTACTCGCCATGGGATGCCCGCTGACCGAGGGCAACCACCTCTACCTGAATCGCAACGGGGATTGGCGGAGCGCACTGCAGCTCCTTTCGCGGTTGATCGAAGACCTTTCGGAGAGTCTGGAAATCGATCTGGTCATCCTGCGCGATCTTCCGGTCGAAGACGGCGAACTCGAGCAGGAGCTCGCGACCTTGGGCTTCCACGCGATCGCGCTTCCGACTTCCCTCGTGGCACAGGTGCCAGCCGATCGCGAGGCCCTGCTCGCATCTCTCAGTCGTCGGGCGCGCCGTTTTCAGGCGGACGATGTCACACCCTTGCTCGATCGGTGGACGGCCCGCGTGCTCCGTCCGGACGAGATCGCCGGCAACCGGGAGCTTTCGGCCCATCTCTATCAACTCTATCTCAACGTCCAGCAGAAGAGCTTCCACCTGAACACCTTCGCCTTGCCTGAAGACCTGCTCGATGTGCTCGCTGGACACGAAGGATGGGAGATCGTGACGCTGACCCTGGCCGAAGAACCAGACAGCATGCCGAGCGCCTTCTTCGCTGCTCACATAGGGAGCGAAGCCTACGCTCCTTTGATCGTCGGTCTTGACTACCGTCATGTCACCGAGGACGGCGTCTACCGCCAGTGCATTCATCACACACTGGAGCGGGCGAACGCGCATGGTGCGTCCCGTGTGCTCATGGGAATGGGGGCCGAACTCGAGAAGAAGCGTTTCGGGGCCCAAGGCGAGGAACGTGTCCTCTTCGCTCGTGCAAAGGACCACTTCACAGCCGACGTCCTCACGCTGTTGAGTGCGGACACACACACCGCGAGACGGCGAGACGAGATGTGAAACCCAAGGAGTGGCCTCGGCTCGGACTGGCCGAACCGTCAGTCGTGAGCGTCGGGCTCGATGAACAGCCAGCCCAGATCGGGGACCTGTTCACGCAGGGTGCGTTCCAACTTGTTGATGTGTTCGATGGCTTCATCGAGGCTCAGGCCGGGCGTCAATCGCAACTTCGCAGCCAACATGATCTGCGGGCCGACCTGGAGAGTGATGATGTTGAAGACCTCGAGGATGTGGGGTTCGTGTTCGATCGCTCGTGCGATCGCGCTGGCTACATCCGGATCCGCCGAGCGTCCGATCAACAGCTTCGCAACCAGAGTCGCCACGAAGAGCGCGACGATCACCAACAGGATGCCGATCGCCATCGAGCCATAGGCGTCGTAGACCGGATTCCCGGTGGACAACGCGATCAGCACGAATACGAACGCGATCACCAACCCGGTGAGCGCGGCCAGGTCCTCGCCGAACACCACGACCAGCTCTGAATTCCGAGATCGATTCAGCCAACTCCACAAGCTGCGATCGCCGCGGACCTTGTTCACTTCGATCAGGCAGCCGCGCATGCTGATGCTCTCCAACACGATCGATAGGCCGAGCACGGTCAGCGCGACCCAGCCGTTTTCGATCGGGCTGCTGTCATGAAGCTTGTGCCAGCCTTCGTAGAGCGAGAAGAGGCCGCCGACACTGAACAGCAGCATCGCGACGATAAAGCTCCAGAAGTAGGTGACCTTGCCGTAGCCGAGAGGATGCTCCCGATTCGGTGGCTTCTTGGCGCTCTTCAGGCCCAACAGGAGCAGTAGCTGGTTGCCGGAATCAGCGAAGGAGTGAATCGCTTCCGCCGTCATGCTCGAGGAGCCCGTATAGAGGGCTGCGGCCGTCTTCGCCACGGCAATGGAGAGGTTGGCGAAGAACGCGTAGAAGATCGCCCGGATCGGATTGCTGCCACCTGCCATCGAGGGTGGCCTACCTGCAGTCGCGGGGGGAACCTCGGCGGGCTCTGCACTCGGCCAATCCGGCAGGCGGACTGGTGATGGGCCGAACCCCGGCAGGGATCTCACCCCGCAGCAGGCGGCCCGTCAGGATCTCGGTCCTTCGCATCTGACCACGGGCCTCCGCGTCATCGGGCTCGCCGCATTCCGGGCGCACCGGCTGCTGGAACGTCGATTCACCCAGGCCGACGACCTTCGAGCGCTTCAAGAAGAGCTCACGAATGCCCGGCTCGCCCGTACCCTCGAGCTGCTTCGCGAGATAGCTACGCAGCTCCCAGGCACGCAGCTCGGAAAGGCATTGGTTGTAGCCAGGCGTGTCTACGGTATCGGTGCGACCGGTGATATACAGGGGATCGTTCGGGCACTCGCGCAGCGCCTCGACGACCTTGGGCAGGATCGCCCTTACCTGGCGCGGACCGAACGCATCCTCACAGGTTCCGGGGCTCTCCTGGCGACTGCGGTTCGCGACCAGGCTCTCGGAATAGCCTTCTGCAGCATCGCCCTGGGGCCGTACGTGGCATAGTGAGTATTGGTTGAACAGGAAGTTCAGACTGAAGGTGAGGCCCTCACATTCTCCGATATCCGGACCCTCGGTGATCCCTAGCATCACATCCCTGACCAGCTGCAACACTCCGGCACCATCAGGCCCGGCAACGATGTCCTCGCCCTTCCTGAAACCACCGCAGGAGCTGAGTGCCCCGAGGTCGCGCATCAGCTTCTCACCCGAAACCGGATCTTCCGGGTCGTCCTGCCCGACATGCACTGACCAAAGGCAGACCTCTCCCTCGCTTTCCGCAATCATCACACTGGCGAGATCGAGCGCCTCCTGCTGCGTCGCCTCGTTCGGCCCGCTCCCGTTGTCACCCAGCCCATCACTGACGATCACCACGGCCTTGCGCAAGGCTCCTGCCTGCACGGCGTCGTGGGTGAGCCGCAGTGCGTAGGGAAGGGGCGTAAACGAGTTCGTTCGCGAACGAAAACCGTCCGCGCCTGCCTGCAACGAGGTCGGATCGAAGGCCTCCTGCGCCGGGGGTGACGGCTGGAAGACTGTGGACCGGAATCCCGTAAATGACGCGAAATAGTCGGAAGGGCCTTCCGGTCTCGTCGGGGAGGAGGCTTCGGGCAGCCCTGCTACGAAGGATCGGGTGAGCTGGGAAGCCACCGGGAAGCTGGCCCGATCGTGCATGGTGCCGGAGCCATCGAGCAGAACGACGACCTGATGGGTGATGCGCACCTCACGTTCGCGAAGGGAGACCGGAGCCGAAACCAGAGAGGAGAGTGTCGGCAACTCGGCAGGTGTCGCACAGGTAATCGCTGCAGCGAACAAGGGAAGGGCGGCGATCCGGTACCAGACGTGCATGGGATTCCCTCCGAAGGTTGCCGTATGGAGTGTAGCCTCCCCGGCCCGATGGAAAGGAATAACTGCCCAGGCTAGAACTGCCAGCGACCGTTGGCATACGGAAACAGGTGGCGCATCGGTCGGATGTGGAGCAGCCGGCAGCCTGCGGAGCGATCCTCGGGGCAATCGTACTTCGAGCGCTGGTATCGAAGGACACCGAGATAGGGCAACTCGGGATCGCCCGTCTGCTCGACCTCGATCCGGTAGGCGCCGCCAAAGCGCCACACAGGTGCGCCGCCGGCCCTGGCGCGACCCATCCAGTCCTCAGCGAAGCTGGCGAAGGAACGCTCCGCTTCCTTGGGTGTGGGAGTCATGGCGCCAGCGTCCACACTCTCGGACCCCAACGAGGCCAGTAGAAGGACGGAGGAAGCGAGGAAGCGAAGAAACGTCATCGGGATCCCCAGCAGTGGTCGGCTTGGTACCAGCGGGTGTAGCTGATCGAAGCTCGGCCGGGGAGGGCGGCTGGAAGCAACGTAGCGCGGCCGGGCAGGGAGGGCGGCCAGAAGCAACGTAGCGAGGCCGGCCGTCTTGGATCCACTACGCTTGCTCCATGCTCGGGTTCCTTCGGGTGGCACTCATCGTGCTCACCGGACTCCTCATGACCACCGGAATCGCATGCTCTGGGCCAGCCGAGCCGGGCAATCACCCATCTTCTGGCCCGATCGATGCGCAGGGCCATAGGGGCGCCCGGGGGCTGCTTCCCGAGAACACCCTGGCCGGCTTCAAGTACGCGTTGGAACTGGGTGTCACAACCCTCGAACTCGATCTCGGGATGACCCGGGACGGGGTGCTCGTCGTCACCCATGATCCCCGGGTCACACCTGCACTCTGCACGGCTCCGGACGGGTCGCCCATCCGACCCCCCGGCCCGCTGGTTCGCGATCTCCTCCTGGCCGAGATCCAGGCCTTCGACTGCGGCAGCCTGAACCCGGACCCAGCGCGCTTCCCCGAGCCTCCTCGACGGGCCGTGCCCGGTGCGCGGATTCCGACTCTGGTAGAGGTACTCGATCTCGAGGACCGCCACGGGGACCGTCACATGCGATTCAACATCGAGGTGAAGGTGGTGCCAGCCAGCAGCGAGACCCCACCCCTCGAGCCATTCGTGGCGAGTATCGTCCGGGTGCTTCAGCACCGTGAACTCCTCACTCGTGCCACATTGCAGTCATTCGACTGGCAGGCCCTCGCAGTCGGCAAACGCCTCGAACCGAGGCTTCGCACCGTGGCGCTACTGAGCGACGACACGCTCGAGGCGCGTTGGCTCGCTGGCCTCGTACCGTCCGAACACGACGGTATTCTGGGTCTGCTGCAGGCTGCGGACGAGTTCGTCGACGATTTCTCACCGAACTGGCAGATCCTGTTGCCACGCTTCGGCCGCGGAGTACCCATCCGGCCCATTCAGGAAGCCGGCTTCCGGGTGGTGCCCTGGACCGTGAACGAGGAGGATACGATGCTGCGCCTGCTTTCACTCGGGGTCGACGGAATCATCACCGACTACCCCGATCGCCTCCTGGATCTGCTTCGCGAGCGCGGCATTCCGACCGGAAGCGGGATTGCCGCCTTTTCAGAGCCCGCTCGCTAGGCTCCTCGGATGATCCAGCGCCTCCTCGTGGCCAACCTGCTCTTTCTCGTCTTCAGCTCCCCGATTCTTGCGGAGGCGCCAACGCTCAAGGTCTACAAATCGCCGACCTGCGGCTGCTGCAACGCCTGGATCGATCATCTCGAGAGCCATGGTTTCCAGGTCCAGGCCGAAAATCGAAGCGACATGCAGACGGTGAAATCCACCAATGGCATCCGAGCAGAGTTCAGTTCCTGCCATACCGGGTTCGTCGGCGGCTACTTCATCGAGGGGCATGTACCTGCCACGGAAATCCAGCGCCTGCTTCGCGAAAAGCCCCCGATTGCCGGTCTGAGCGTGCCGGCAATGCCGATTGGCTCGCCCGGCATGGAGGGCCCGAATCCGGAGCCCTACGACGTGCTGGCCATCGGTCGCGACGGCAAGAGCCGCATCTGGTCATCTCACGGCCCGGGCCACGAGCACTGAAGATCGAAGCTAGGCTCTCCCTGGCTATGCTCGTCAAGGAGAACCCTGATGACGGATTTCCGGACCCCGGTCACGCTGGGGACCACTGGCCTCGAGGTCGGTCGCCTCGGAATCGGCTCGAGCTTCGGCGCGTCGACGAAGGTGATCGAGGACGCTGCTGAACGCGGTGCCAACTACCTCTACTGGGGATCGTTCCGACGCCCCGCTTTCGGGCGTGCGATGGGCAACCTCGCCAAGCGAAACCGCGACAGCGTCGTGCTGACCGTCCAATCCTACTCACGCGTGCCCGCGCTGATGGGCCCGTCGATCGAGATCTCGTTGCGCAGGGTCGGCATCGAGTACTTCGACTTCCTGCTGCTGGGCAAATGGGACAAGCGCCCGGGTGACGGACTTCTGGAGGCAGCCCTTCGGTTGAAGGAGCAGGGCAAGGTCCGCCACTTGATGATGAGCACCCACAACCGGCCCCTCCTTCCCTCGATGTTCGAGGAGTACGAGAAGGGAGAGAGCCCGTTCGACATGTTCATGCTCCGCTACAACGCGGTCCACAGGGGAGCCGAGAAGGATGTATTCCCGTTCCTGCCTTCCGCACCGAAGCCAGGCATCGTCACCTACACCACGACGCGCTGGGGCCACCTGCTCGACCCGAAGAAGATGCCGCCGGGCGAGACGCCTCCGCCCGCCAGCGATTGCTATCGCTTCGCGCTGAGTTGCGATTCCGTCGATCTGGCCCTCTGCGGACCCGCCAACGAGGCCCAGATGGAGGAAGCGCTGCGTGCGCTCGATCGCGGACCGCTGGAACCCGATGAACGCGACCGCCTGGAGCGAATCGGCAATTTCATCTATGGAAGACACGAGCCCGCCTACCAGGATCTGGGCGACTAGGCTCGGAGCGCCAGGTGCACCGTCGCGAAGACCCGCGGCGAGAGCAGGATATCCATGTGGCCGAGGTCTTCGAAAACCACGCTCTCGCCGAAGGGTGCTGCGCCCGCGGTGCGAGGCACCACGATCAGATCCTGTCCTGCGACGATCGAATGCAGCTCGACCGTAGGCGGCATGGGGGATTCGTTCAGCGAACGGATGAACGAACCCTCGGGATCGAACTGGTTCAGCAACGTCGTCGGGGCATTGTAGGCGAGGTAGGTACCCCCGTGTGGAGTGGCCAGGGTGACGATCCGATCGACCCGTTTGTCGCCGCCCAGCCTTTGGACGTACCAACGCGCGGCCAACCCGCCCATCGAATGGCCGACGATCGTCACGCGCCCTTCGGGTGCGGAACGCTCGACCAGGCAGCCAATGGCCTCCGCCATGGCTTCGATCGAATCGGGGATACCGAAGTTGCGGGAGCATTGAGCGTCGTAGCCCATCAGGCGCAGATAGGCCTGGAGCGGGAAGAAACTTGCGCGGTTCATCCCCAGCCCGTGGACGAACACCAGGGTGTCGGTTTCACGTGGGAGCTTTCGCGGTACCCGGGGACGCAGGTAGCCAAAGCCGTAGAGCGCCCCTTGGGCGGCCCAGGACAGAAGCTCCTTCCCGGGACGCTCGCGCAGGACGCTCATTCGTCGGGCGCCTCGAAGCTCCGAGGCAGGCACTCGGGTGCAATGATCAGCGGTGGACCGGTGCCACTGCGGATTCCCAGGTAGGCCTGCTCACCGGTCCTGAGCTCGCGCCCGGAGAGGGAGCAGACCGTGTTCTGGGCGAGCAGCAGCGGCTGAAAGCCGATCACTCCGGCCAACGGAGCCGCCGGAGCTTCTTCCTGCGAGGCGCTGGAACTCCGGCGGTGCGAAGGCCTCTCCGGGCGCTCGCCCAACCGATCGGCCAAGCCCTGGAGTTCCCCTTCGGCCCGGTGGCTCATGCTCGACACCGCGTCCACAGCATCCTCGAGACATGTACGCACCACGTTCGAGACCGGAACCCGCATGCTCTCGGCAAGGCGCTTCAACTCCTGGGCCAGGACTTCAGGTACCCGCGTGTGGAGTACCCGTTCCTTGCGGGCTTGGGCCCGCCGCGGAACCAGCGCTCGCGAGTCGCGATCATCGTCAGTCATCGGCTCGATTTGTAGCACGCAGTGATACGGCTAGCTGCTGCGGTCGCTGTCGCCTTCGGCCTGATCGGAAAGGACCGAGATGGCCTCTGCGGTGGCCCGGAGGCCATCGGCAGCCGCCGAAATGGCCGTTTCGCTCACCATCACGCCAACCTGGAACCAGGCCGCAGCCACATCCACCATGCCGTCCGCGAATCCTTCGATCCTGTCATGGGTCTTCTCGCTCATCTCGGGTCTCCTTGTGGGGCGCTCGAGATCTGTATGTATCACATTGCACGACCAATACAAGTACGTTGTGATACATCTTTCGGGGGCGAGAATGGAACACCGGAAGAGCGTGCCTAGGCCTCTCGATCCGAGACGATCCAGAGGCTTCTGGCCTGCGGACTGGGATTCCGCAACCCTTCTCGTGGGATCCAGGCCGGGCTTGCTCGGCTCCGACGGGGCTGGATCAGGCGTCCGCCGCGTCTTCCTCGGGCTCGACGATCACGCCGTAACCCTCGAGTGCCTCGCGGTCGGCCACATCCGAGCGGGGGGTGTCGTCTTCCACGGGGGGTGCCGAGCGCTGCTGAGCCCGCATCTCGCGCTTCAGCGCGGCGGCCTCTGCCTTCTTCTTCTCGCGAAGCCGCTTCTGCACCGACATTCGTTTGGATCGTGCCATGTTGCCCCCCTTCGAGAAGGCCCTGCTCGAATCGGACTGGCCCCGGTCGAATCGGACTGACGACCGGGCCGGTCCCGTCTACCGGACCATGGAGCGGAGCGGTTGGTCAGGAACCCCTCGGGGGGCTCGATGCCTGGATCAGTCAACAACCGCTCGCCGGGCAGGGTACCGAAATCTGCCCAAAACGCTTATGGGAGCAAACGGCCACACTGATACGCCGTTAGCACACCGCTATTCGAGACCGACGATCTCCCCGTCGACCAGGTCGATCCGCTCGGCCAGCGGATGCCGAGGCAGGCCCGGCATCCGCAGGATGTCACCGGTGAGCACGACAAGGAAACCGGCGCCCGCATTCACCTGCACCGAGCGCACAGTGACGTCGAAGCCATCCGGCCGACCTCGCAGCTTGGGATCGTCGGAGAGAGAGCCGGGGGTCTTTGCGATACAGACCGGCAGGTCGGCGTAGCCCAGCCGCTCCAGATCCTGGATCTCGCGACGAGCCCTGCGGGTGAGTTCGACCCCCGTCGCGCCATACATCTTCTGGGCCACGGCAAGGATCTTCTCCGGGATGGGTGCTCCGGTTTCGTAGAGCGGGGAAAATCGTCGTTCCGGATCCGCATGAGCCAGCACCGCGCGAGCCAGGTCCAGGGCCCCCGCCCCACCCCGACCATGGTGGTCGGAAAGAGCAAAGGGCACACCGAGCGCCTCGCAGCGTTCGCGCACGACCGAGATTTCCACCTCGCTATCGGAGGCAAAGCGATTCAATGCGACCACTGGCACCACGCCGAAGTGGCGGATGTTCTCGAGGTGCTTCTCCAGGTTGGGAAGCCCGCGTCGTACGGCGTCGGCATCGGTTGCTGACAACGCGCCGCGAGCCACCCCGCCATGCATCTTGAGTGCGCGGAGGGTCGCCACGAGAACCACCGCAGCGGTCTCCAGCCCGGCGACTCGGCTCTTGATGTCGAAGAACTTCTCCGCCCCGAGGTCGAAACCGAAGCCCGCCTCGGTAATCGCCCAATCCGCCAGGTGGAGCGCCATCCGGGTGGCGACCACGCTGCTGCAGCCATGAGCGATGTTCGCAAACGGGCCGCCGTGGATCAGAGCGGGAGTGCCTTCGAGCGTCTGCACCAGGTTCGGCCACAAAGCGTCGCGCAGTAACGCGAGCATCGCGTTCGAGCCCGAGAGACTCTCCGCGGTCACGGGCTCACCGTCGTAGGTGAAGCCGATCAAGATGCGATCGAGCCGCGCACGCAAGTCGGCCTCGTCCTCGGCCAGGCACAGGATCGCCATCACCTCGGAGGCCGCCGTGATATCGAAGCCCGTCTCGCGCGGTACGCCCTGCTTGCTTCCACCGAGGCCGACGATCGTGCCGCGGAGTGCGCGATCGTTCATGTCCATCACACGTCGCCAGAGGATCCGACGCGGATCGATGTGAAGCGCATTGCCGAAGTAGAGATGGTTGTCGAGCAGCGCTGCCAACAGGTTGTGGGCGGTCGTGATGGCGTGGAAATCACCTGTGAAATGGAGGTTGATGCGGTCCATGGGCAACAACTGACTGTGCCCACCGCCGGTGGCGCCGCCCTTCATCCCCAGCGAAGGGCCGAGCGAGGGTTCACGCAACGCCAGACAGGTGGACTCGCCGAGCCGGGCCAGGCCCTGGGCCAGCCCGATGCTGGTCGTCGTCTTTCCCTCGCCAGCGGGTGTGGGAGTGATGGCAGAGACCAGGATCAGGCGTCCCGCACCGGGGCGACGGCGCGGCTCTCCAAGCACAGTCGGATCGAGTTTGGCGACTTCCTCACCGTACAGGCGGAGCCCTGGGGCACGAAGCCCCAGATCTTCCGCCACTTCCACGATGGGGCGGGGGCGCGCGGCGCGAACGATTTCGATGTCGGTCGGCATGATTCTCACGATAGCTCCGGCAGAGGAGCCGGCAGCCCCGCTAAACTGACCAGATGAAAACGGTGAACCGATGAGCGCCCTCGATGAGGTGCGCGTCGGCGTCCAGACCCTCGATAGGCTCCGCCTGATCCTCGGCGAGGAATCCATCGACGAGACGCTCCGCGCGGCGGCGGCCATGCAAAAGCTCCTTTCGAAGCGCGTGGTGTGGAACGTCAACTCCACCGCGGCCGGCGGGGGTGTGGCCGAGATGCTGCAATCACTGCTCGGCTATACCCGCGGTCTGGGTATCAACAGCCGGTGGCTCGTCGTCGAGGGCAACGACCCATTTTTCCGGGTGACAAAACGACTGCACCACGCGCTTCACGGCGAGGCAGGCGACGGATCCCCGCTGGGGGCGGCCGAGCGCGAGATCTACGAAGAAACCCTGCGACCCGCGGCGCTCGAGCTGTGTGCTCTCGCGCGCCCCGGAGATTTCGTGCTGCTCCACGATCCGCAGACGGCCGGGCTCGCACCCGCGTTGATGGAAGCGGGTGTCCACGCCATCTGGCGCTGCCACATCGGCAGTGATGATCCGTCGCCCCACTCCGAACTGGGTTGGGCCTTCCTGGCACCTTACCTCCAGAACGTCCGGCACTACGTATTCTCACGCTCGAGCTACGTGCCCGAGGTCTGTGACCACGGCAAGTCGACGATCATCACGCCGAGCATCGATCCGCTCTCCGCAAAGAACCAGGATCTTCCGGCCGAGACCGTACTTGGCATCCTGGTACAGACCGGCCTGATCGAGGGACCGTTGTCCAATGGCGACGCTTGCAGCTTCATGCGTCACGACGGCACACCCGGCCGTGTCTCCCGCAAGGCAGACATCTTACGCAGCGGCCGCGCACCCGACCGGAACACACCGCTGGTAGTCCAGGTCTCGCGCTGGGACCCACTGAAGGACATGGCCGGCGTGATGGACGGATTCACCCGGTTGGTGGAGACGGGAGCTTCCCACGATGCGGAACTGGTGCTCGCGGGACCCGACGTGCAGTCGGTGGCCGACGACCCAGAGGGACGCAGGGTCTTCGAAGATGTCGTCGAACGTTGGCGTGCGCTGCCACCGCCCCTGCGCGATCGCATCCACCTCGTCAGCCTGCCGATGGACGACGTCCAGGAGAACGCGGCGATCGTGAACGCGCTGCAACACCACGCCAGCATCGTGGTGCAGAAGAGCCTGCGCGAAGGCTTCGGATTGACGGTGACCGAGGCGATGTGGAAGGGGCGTCCCGTCGTAGCGAGCGCCCTCGGTGGCATCCTGGATCAAATCGAGGATGGCGTGACCGGCGTGCTCATCCACGACCCGCGCAATCCGGACCAGTTGGCCATCGCGCTGCGCGCGCTGCTGGACGATCGTTCCGGGGCCGAAGCCATCGGAAAGCGGGCGCGCGAGCGCGTTCGTGAGCACTTCCTGGGCATGAAACACCTGGTCCGGTATGCGCGCTTGTTCGAGAAGATCGAGAACGAAGAGTAGGCGCCTGGCCTCGCGCTAGTTTCCGGCCGGCACACCGAGCCTGGGCCGGACTGGGAGCCTGTCATACACCGCGGCTCGACCCCTCATCGGGAGGCGGACGGAAGATGCGACGAAAGATCGGCTCCATGGGTGTTCCGGCATAGCGACCGAACCGCCAGGATCGCACCAGGAACTCGACCGCAAAGAGCAGACCGATCAGCAGGTATGAGACAAAGCCGGTGTAGAGGGTCCACACCCAGGCCGAACCGAATAGTGCCAACGATGCGCAGATCGAACCGTTCCCGATGAAGAACGCGCACCAGACGATCGTGACGCTTCGGCAGTAGCGAACCTCGTCTGGTGGAAGCTCGGGGACCTGCATTCGCGCGAAACTCTCGATCAGCGGTGGTCCACTCCAGAGCGTGCGCGCAAAGGCCAGGAGTAGCGCGAGGTTCACGACGACCGGAAGGAACAGAAGCGCCTGTTCGTCATTCCAGATGATCGTCGTGCCCAATGCGGTCGCTACGAGCACAGCGGGCACGAGCAACCGGAGCACATCCTCTTTGGAAGGGGATCGCCAGCTCGTGACCCAGCGCAACAGAAGCCAAGTGGCAACGCCCAGGGCAATCCATCTCGCTTCGAGAAACTGGAGGCCCACGAAGATCAGGAACGGGTAGCCCACGGCGAGGACGACCCGCAGCCACTTCACCTGCCAGCTCCAGCCAGCTTCTCCAGCACCAGCCGGGTGTGCATCGCAGAAATCCGCAGGTTGTCCCTGAACATCTGGAAATGGGAAACACCGCCCTCTTCCGAACTCAGGTAGCGAACGCGAGTCGGGAGATTCACGACGGGGACCCCCCGCCAGATCATGCGCACGGGAAGCTCTTGATCGAATTGCATCCGGTTCCCGCGAGCCCTTGCCGCCAAGGCCTCTTCCAGGGGGTAGACGCGAAACCCACACTGCGGATCGTCGATCACCCGCCTCCCCGTTTCAAAATTCACCCAGAACTGGCTGATCTTCCTTCCAAACGCCCGACTGAAGGGCTGGCTCTCATCGAAGATCGGCGCCCCGAGGATCAATGCCTCCGGTCGCTCGCGCGCGGCCTGCAGGAATCGCGGCAGATCGCCCGTACAGTGCTGGCCGTCCGCATCGATCTGCAGCGCATGGGTGAAGCCCAGGTCGCGAGCCGCGATGAAGCCGGTCTTCACGGCTGCGCCCTTTCCGCCGTTCATCTCGCGGCGAAACACGGTCGCAAGCCCTGCCCGTGCCAGGGCCTCCACGGCTTCGCGTCCCTCCTGACCGCTCCCATCATCGACGACGATCACGTCCTCCAGGTGTTTGCGCACTTCGCGCACGACCCGACCGACCGTACGCGGGTTGTCGAATGTCGGAAGCAGCGCACAGACGCGAACCTGCGGCATCTCAGATGTCACGCCCGAAGACCAACGAAGTATTGACGCCGCCAAACGCGAAGTTGTTGCTCATCAGGATCTGCGCATCGAGCTTCCGGGGCTCGTCACGAATGTAGTCCAGGTCCGCACAACGAGGGTCGAGATCCTCGAGACCCCGATTCTGCGCGAACCAACCGTCGCGCATCATCTCGATCGAGAGCCAGGCCTCGAGAGAGCCACAGGCACCGAGCGCATGCCCGAGAAAACCCTTCAAAGAGCTGACGGGAACACCGCGACCGAAAACCTCCGCAGTGGCCAGGCTCTCGGCAATGTCACCGACCTCCGTGGCAGTTCCGTGGGCATTCAGGTAGTCGATGGCCTCGGGTGCGAGCGCTGCGCTCTCCAGACCGAGGCGCATCACCTTCTCCATTCCGGTCGCGTCCGGGTTGGTGATGTGGCGCCCGTCGCAGTTGGTTCCGAAGCCCAGAACCTCGGCGTATACCGCTGCGCCTCTCGCGCGAGCATGTTCGAATTCCTCGAGCACGAACGTCGCGGCCCCCTCGGAGCATACGAGACCGTCCCGCTTCGAATCGAAGGGTCTTGGCGTCTGATCTGGCCGATCATTGCAGGTCGAGGCGGCAAAGAGGACGTCGAATACCGCCGCATCCATCAGACCCAGCTCCTCGGCGCCACCGGCAATCATGATTTCGTGGTGCCCGTACTTGATGGCCTCGTAGCCGTAGCCGATCCCCTGGCTGCCGGAGGTGCAGGCGGAACAGGTCGGGATGATCCGACCGCGTATCCCGAAGAACTGCGCGAGATTGGCAGCGCAAGTGTGGCTCATGAAGCGCACGTACTGGTTGGCCCCGATCCCGCTCAGGGTATCGTTGCGGTAGAAACTCTCGGCCCAGCCGTCGAGCGCCCCAGGGCTTCCCGCAGTCGAGCCATAGGAAACACCCGTGGTGCCGTCGCCGAGTTCCGTGCTTCCCGACAAGCCCGCGTCTTCCAGCGCAATCTCAGTGGCGCGCACCGCCATCGCCGAGTCCCGGCCCATGCTTCGGGTCTTCTTGCGCGGCCAACTCGTCGGAAGTTCGAAATCCGGAACCGGTGCACCCAGACGGGTCTTGAGCCCGGCCATGCGCTCCCATTCGGGCATCACGATCGTGCCATTCCGACCCGCCAGCAGCGCATCGCGCACGGTCTCCCAATCGGAACCCAGTGAACACAAGCCGCCCATGCCGGTGACCACGACCCGGTTCATCTTGGATTCCCTTCTGCCCAGAAATCAAAGAAGTTGAACCATTGGTGCGGAGCGCGCTTGCAGTAACGCTCGAGGCATTCGGCATAGCGCTCCGCGAGTTCCCTGGCGCGATTCGCACGGGCGAGGCCAGTAGCCCGCTCGCCGTCTTCAGCCAGGGATTCGGCATGGACCTCGTAACGTCCGGGCCCACTGCGCAGGCCCACGACCATGACGGCGGGACAGCCGAGGATCGCGGGTAGCTGGAACGGAGCCTCGGGGAGTGCGGCCCGCTCACCCAGGAAGTCGACGTGACAGACCCGTCCGTTCTCTTCCAATGGAGCACGATCGGCGAGGATCGCCACCAGTTCTCCGCGCTCGATGCAGGCCTTGATCTCGAAGATCGCCCGCGCCGAGCCCGGATCTGCACTGATCACCCGAACCTCCGACTCAGGCGATATCTTCCGGAAGATCTCGTTGATTTTCGGTGCATGGCGCGTGTACATCAACACGTTCACGGGCACATCATCCTTGGTCGAGAGCGCTCGCATCGCGTCGAAACTCCCGAGATGAGTGCCCAATACGATCGTGCCTCGTCCCTGCTCGAGGAATGCCTTGAAGTGCTCGCGGCCATGGAAGTGAAACTCGAAAGCATCCATCCGTCCGCTCCAGAAACAGATGCGGTCCGCAATCGACAGGGCGAATTCCCGGTACTGCAAGAAGCTCTGCCAGAGCCCCGGCTTCCAGTCAGGCTCGGGAGACGTGTTGGCGTGAACGCGCTCGAGGTAGGCGCGAGACGCAGCACGGCCTCTTGCGTCGGTCGCGAAGAAGTAACTGACCACGCCCAGAACCAGGGGCAGACTGAGAATGCGTCCGAAAGTCCGAACACAAGCCACCGTGACTCGAAGGCCCCACATCGAGCCTCGTTCCCGCATGCGGCTCCAAGGTCGGGCGGCGCTCGCCATCTAGCCGGACGGATGCGGAGCGTTTCCGCAGATCAGATCGACTACGTCCTGGATCGTACGAATCCCTGCCAGATCTTCCGTCTGGAACTGGAATCCGATCTCTTCCTCCACCGAAACCGCGAGATCTACCGCGTCGATACTATCCATGTCGAGATCTTCGAATCCGGAACTCGGCTGGATCTCCGATTCGGCGATATCGAACTCACGTACCATGATCCGTTTCAACATGGAAAACGCGTCGGCGGGACTCATGTTCGAGACATCAGCCATCGCGAAACCCAAGCCCCTTCAGAATATGCTCGCGGTAGGTTGCCGTGAGATGGCGCGCGGCCCGCCCTTGGCTCACCGTCTCAGAGAGCGTCGGAATGGACTCACCCATATCGATTGTGAATTGCATGCGACTCTCGCAAATCATACCAATGCTGCCCACGCATCAGGCCCGGAGGACGACAGGTGATGGTCACGGGCGGCGCAGGGACGCCAGCAGCCAGCGCGACGTGTGCAGCCCGTAAGGGCCATGACTTGGGCCCAGCGACAGTGTACCGGATCTCGAAGGGTGGGGATGTACCCCGCCCTACGGCATCGCAACCTGCTCCCCATCCGAAATCCCGCTCAGTACTTCGACTTCTGTATCGCCTTTCTCGCCCGGGGCTGTCGTCACCAAGCGCCGCTCCGCGTGGCCCTCCCCATTCACGACGAGCACGGATTCCAGCTGGCCGACCCGCTGCACGGAGCCCTGCGGAACCATCAACCGTTCGCGGGTTCCGGCTGGTATGGCGACCCGGGCGTACATTCCCGCGTACAGTCGCCCGTCCGCGGGTAGTCGCACCCTTGCGAGCAGGGTCCGAGCGCCTGGATCGGCGAAGGGCACGATCTCGTCCACCACTCCGGATAGCTGCGTGTCCAGCGCACTGATCGTCACGCGGAGGGTCTGGCCCAGATCGAGTGCGACGGCCAGGCTCTCGCGAACGGGAACCTCGACGCGCAAGACACTCGGATCGTAGATGTGAAGCAGGGAGCGCCCCGGTACGACCGTGTCGCCGGGCTCGGCCAGACGATCGACGACACGGCCCGAAACCGGTGAGCGGATCTCCGCGTAGCTCGCTGTCGTACTCGCCTCTTGTTGTGCCTGCTCGAGGCGCTCGACCTCGGCTGCAGCCACACGCAGATCCGAGCTGGCCCGATCCGCCTGTTGCTTCGTACCGACGCCTTCCGCGAGCAATTCGCCTGCACGTTCCATTTCCTGGGTCGCAAGCGTCAGACGTGCTCGTGCACCGCGCAGGGCTTCGGCAGCGCCGGCCGTTCGTGCCGCGAGCTCTTCGGCGTCGAGGACGATCAGCAAGTCACCGGCACGCACCTCGGAACCGGCACGGACCCGGACCTCCCGAATCGTCGCCAGGATGCGTGCAGCCACGGCTGTGTGACGGGCCGAGGCAACGGTCCCGCTGGCCCACTCGGTCACGGGGTCATCCGTTCGCGTCACCACTGCGGTAGCGCCCGACCACTTTCGGATCTGCTCCGGCGAGACTCCGGGTCCGATGCGGTCTCTGCAACCGCCGGAGAGCCAGACCACGGCTCCGGTGAGGAGGGTTCCTCCAATCGCCACCTGGAGGATACGGCGAAGCTTGTTGGCATTCATGACTCTTCTCCTCCCCTAGGTGCCGGAAGCCCGTGCCCTGGGCGGTTGCGGTAGACGAGGTCGTAAACCACGGGAACGACGACCAACGTGAACGTCGTCGAAACCAGCAGGCCGAAGATCAGCGCCCAGGCCAGACCCGAGAAGATGGGGTCCAGAGCGATCGGAATCGCTGCGAGCATCGCCGTGCCGGCGGTCAGCGCGATCGGGCGCGTGCGTACCGCACCGGCCCGAAGGAGCGCATCTTCAAAACTCTGCCCGCGTCCGAGTTCCACGTGTACGAACTCGATCAACAGGATGGCATTGCGGACTGCAATCCCTGCCAACGCGATCATGCCGATCATCGCCGTCGCGGTGAAGAATACCGGGTTCGCATGGCCCGAAATCATGCCTCCGCTGAGCAGGTTCAACAGGTAGAAGCCGGGCATGATTCCGATCATCGTCAACGGGATCGAGATCATCAGCACACCGGGCATCGCATAGCTCCGCGTCTGGACCACGAGCAGGAAATAGATGCCGATCAGTGCCACTCCAAAGGCGATCCCCAGATCGCGGAACACGTCCGCGGTGATCTTCAGCTCACCCTCACCCAACCATTCGACACTGACACCCTCCGGCAGCGACCACGGG
>JAAELW010000336.1 GCA_024226235.1 bacterium | reverse complement strand
TATGCTGGTGCCGTACCACGCCTGGCGGATCAGCCACCAGCTTCACCATCAGTTCGTCTCGCACGTGGACCGCGATGTGGTCTGGGGGCCTCTCACCAAGGCGCAGGTTCTGGCGTTGCCAACCCTCTCCCGCTGGATCCGTCTGCGCGTCTTCCCGCTCTCCCTCCCTTTCTACCTACTGCGAGGAACTCCGGGTCGCGAGTACGGATCGCACTACAACCCGCGCTCTAGCCTCTTCCCTGCGGGCGAGCGCCGAAAGGTCGGGGTGAGCATCGCCCTGTGTGGGCTCTGGCTGGCTGCCCTCGCCCTCCTCGCCGCGTGGCAGGGCCCCACCTTCGTGCTACGCCACTGGGCACTGCCTTGGTTGGTCTTCTGTGTGTGGGCCGCACTGGTCACCTACCTACACCACACGGATCCAGCTGTACCCTGGTATCGCGAGGAGGCGTGGACGCCGCTACTCGGCGCCCTCGCCACGGTGGATCGCAGTTATGGTGTTTTCGAGGCCCTTCATCATCACGCCGGCTCCCACACCGCGCACCATCTATTCCCGGAAATCCCTCACCACGAACTGCGCCGAGCGACGGACGCACTCAGACCCGTCCTCGGCGAGGCACTCCGCGAGTCACGCGATCCCATCTGGCGCGCACTCATCACCTCGGCCCGGAGTTGCCAGGTGATCCCGCCGGCCGGCGGCGTGGTGCGCTACTCCCCACTCGTGGGCGGAGCCGTCTTGCCCGAAAGCGACGCGGCGTCGAGACCCGCAACGAGGTGATAGGCCTGGCTGCGAGTGATGCTGTGCACCTTGATTCCGCGCAGTCCCGCGTACTCCGCGAAACAGCCACAGCCACCGCCCATGTCGAAGACCCGTATTCCAGGCTCGAACCCCAGCGTGCCGAGCCTGGGTGACATGGCCTGCGTGCGTACCAGAAGCCACCATGAGCAAAACCGACCGGACCGCCGCAAGCGGGGAGACGGGCTCGCCGAACCCCACTCAAGCCTGCTGACGAGCGTCCGGCCGATCCTCCTGACGCTGGCCAGTGGGCTGCTCTACGGCCTCGCCTTCCCGCCTCATCGAATCACTGTCGTGGCATGGCTAGCGCTGGCCCCTCTTCTCCTGGCGCTCCGCGAAACCAGCTGGCGCGGGGCTGTGGGGCTGGGATGGCTGTGGAGCATGCTCGCTGCCTGGTCCGTAGGCGAGTGGATGCCGGCCGCCGTGGAGACCTACTACCTTCAGTCCCGCGCGATCGGCTACGGCGTATTCCTTGTCGTGGCGACGCTGATGGTCGCCCCGTATCACATAGGCTTCGCACTGGCGTACCGGGGGCTCGCGAAGCATTGGCGCAGCGCTCTCCCTCTGCTCGCAGCAGCCGCCTGGATCGGAGCCGAACTGCTGCGCGGACGGCTCTTCACCGGCACACCCTTCTTCATCGGAAACCCATGGGCACTCCTGGGCTACTCGCAGGCCGGAGTGCTGCCCATGCTCCAGGTGGCCGACCTGGCAGGCGTGTACGGCGTGAGCTTCCCAATTGCTGCTCTGAACGCAGGGCTGGTCGAGGCGTGGCTCGCCATCCGGGGCCGCGGCCTTCCGCGGCGGCCGCTGGCCGTCGCCCTCGGGGCTGCAGCCCTCCCCTCCTTGCTGGTGTGGGGCTACGGAATCCACGCGCTCTCGGGCACCGCGCAACCAGAGCCCGCCGGTCCGACCGCGCGAGTCGCCGTGATCCAGGGAAACGTGGACGTGGGGGCCTTCTGGTCGCCCGAGCGCTACGGCCAGAACCTGGGGCTCTACCTGGAGCTCACCCGTGAGGCACAGTCGCGCGCCCAGCCCGATATCGTGGTCTGGCCGGAGAGCGCGGCCACATTCTTCCTCGAGGAGGAGCCCGGCTACCGACTGCAGATCGCCCGCGCGCTCACGGAGTCGGGCGCCGAGCTGCTGCTCGGTGCACCGCGCGCCGCCGCGAACAGCCGCCCCCCCTATTTCAACAGCGTCTACCTCCTCGCGCCGAACGGACGAGTGAGCGCGCGCTACGACAAGCAGCTCCTGGTGCCGTTCGCGGAGTACTTTCCGTTCGGCGGCATCGAGTTCCTGCGCCGCCGTTTCGGACGAGTCCGCGAGTTCACTGCAGGCCCCGCCAACGCAGCCCTGCCGACCGGTGTGGGGCCCGCCGGTGTCCTGATCTGCAACGAAGCGATGCTTCCCGAGGTTGCGAGCCAACGGGTAGAGGTGGGCGCAACGTGGCTCGTGTCGCCCTCCAACGACACCTGGGTACCGAGTGCCGACTTCGCCGAACTCCAGTTCGACATCGTGGCGCTGCGTGCAATCGAGCAGCGACGGTTCCTCATACGCGCGTCGACGTCGGGGCCCTCGGCGATCGTGGACCCCTTCGGTCGGATACGAGCACGCAGTCAACCGTTCACACCCGCCGTCGTGGAGGGAGAGATACGAGCTCTCGACGGGCGCACCCTCTACTCGAGGGTCGGGGACCTGTTTGCCGTTGGATGCTTGGCAGTAGCAATGCTCAGCCTGGCCTCGCGTGCGAGCAGGTCCGATCGACGGCACGCCCAGGGCTGACGTTCTCACCGGCGGCTATTCTCCCAGGAACTTCGCGAGGCTCTCCGATCCGTGACTCCGTCCCCCGACGAATCTTCCACGGCCCAGACAGGCATCAGACGAGTCCACGCGACGATCTTGTTCGTGGACCTCGTCGGCTTCACGGCGCTTTCGGAGGCGGTCGGGCCCGAGCAGGCCTACCACATCACCACGGGTTGCCTGCGCTTGCTCGACGAGATTGCCCACCGCCACGGCGGATTGGTGGACAGGTTCCAGGGCGACGCACTCATGGCGATCTTTGGTCATCCCATCCCCAAGTCCGACGCGCCACAGGCGGCTTTGAGCACCGCCCTCGAGATGCGTCGGACCGTGGGCGACTTCGTGCGCGCGTTGAAGGTCGAGCCACGCCTCGACCTTCACGTGGGGATCAACACGGGCGACGTGGTGGCGGGCGATGTCCGTGGGCCAGTGGTGCGCGAATTCCACGTGCTAGGTAACGCGGTAAACATCGCGGCCCGGCTGAAGTCGAAAGCCCCGATCGGTTCGATCTACGCAGGAGCCGACACCCATGCCGAAGCCCGTCAGGACTTTGTCTGGAAGGCCGTCCCAGCGCTCCGCCTGAAGGGAAAGAGCGAGCCGGTCGAGGCGTTTGCAGTGTTGGAGGCGCGGGATCGCTTCCATGCGCACACACTCGACCCGGATGAGGGAGCCGCGAGCCCCTTCATGGGACGCCGCGCCGAACTCCAGGCCCTGGGGCATGAGTTGGGTCGTCTAGACCAGAGCCGCGGGTCTGTCGTCATCCTCGTAGGAGAGGAGGGGTCCGGCAAGACGCGCCTCCTGAGCGAACTTGGACGCAGGCACGAAATCAGCGGCCTCGAGCTGTTACGGGCCCACCCGCGCTCCAGCGGAGAGGCCGCGCCGGGAGAGCTGGCCGCAGGACTGGCGGAGGCCCTCGGAAGTGCGCGGCCGCTGGCGGAGTCACTCCGGCTGGCGAACCCCTTGCTCCTTGTCCTCGACGACCTCGACCGAGCCGATCTCGAATCGTTGGCAGAGATAGAGGCACTGCTGCCATTGGCCCACTCACAGCCACTGATGCTCGTGCTCAGCGGTCAGCCGGGGCCGAAGCTCGATCGCCTGACGGAGGCCGCTGGGAAGACCGTCGGGGAGAGGCTGCGTTCGATCAGGCTCGACCCCCTCGATCCGGAATCGGCGCGAAAACTGTTAGGCGCCATCGCAGGGGACGCGGGGCTCGACGAGCGAGACCGCGAGACCCTGCTGGCGCGCGCAGCCGGAATGCCCGGTCGGCTCGTTCTTGGAGCCCACCTCGCGCCGGCGCTCGCTGCCGAGCGCGCCCGGGCAATTCAGCAGAGCGAACGCGCAGGCGAGGCCGAGCAACGTCGCGCCACCATCTTGTTCGCAGACATTGTGGGCTTCACGGCCATGACCGAAACGCTGGGTGCCGAGCGTGCGTACCCCGTGGTCGCGGGCTGCCTGCAGCTCCTCGGCGACCTGGCGATCAAGCACGGGGGCACCGTGCAGAAGTTCCTGGGCGACTGCGTGATGGCATTGTTCGGGGTTCCGGAAGCCCTGGAAGATGCGCCACGCGCGGCGGTGAATGCGGCCATAGAGATGCGCCGCCGCGTCCGTGAATACAGCCTCGAGCAGAATCTCCCGGGCGGGCTTGCGCTCGACGTCCACACCGGGATCTACACAGGACGGAGCATCGCAGGAGACGTCAGCGGTCCGTTGCTGAGCGAATTCGCGGTGATGGGCGAGCCGGTGGTGGTCGCCTCCCAGTTGACCGACCATGCCGAGGCCGGCGAGGTCCACATCGGCCCCGAAACCTGGCGGGCCACCCACGATCGCTTCGGTTTTGCGCCGGGAGCCGCACTCGACGTCCCGGGGCTCGCCGACCCGATCGAGAGTTTCGAACTCCGCTCCGAGACCGAGCAGATCTACCGACGTCAGGTGGGTGAGCCGGGTGAGCTCTGGTCGGAACTCGTGGGACGCGAAGCCGAGCTCGGGCGCATGCGAGGGCGGCTCTCGGATCTGGAACGGGACGAGGGTGGCTTCGTGGCGCTGGTGGGCGAAGCCGGCGTCGGCAAGTCGCGCATGGTGACGGAGCTCGAACGCGAGGCACAGGGTCGCATCACCTGGCTCGAGGGCCGATCGATCTCGACCGGAGCCGGCCTTGGATTCCATCCCTTCGCGGATCTGCTGCGCGGCTGGGTCGGGATCGATGACGAAGACGACCCGCCCGCGGCCGCTGCAAAACTCGCCGCGGCGGTGGCCCGACTCCTCCCCGGGGAAGAGGAAGAGGTCGCACCATTCCTCGCCATCGTGATGGGCATCTCGCTCGACTCGGAGCATGGGCGTCGGCATGCCGAAGTGAGCGGAGAGCTTCTCGAGCGGGCAATTCGCGCAAGCGTTGAGCGCGTCCTCGCGGCACTGTCGACAGAGCGGCCTCTCGTACTCGTCTTCGACGATCTGCATTGGGCCGATCTCTCCTCGATCGAGCTGGCCCTCGAGCTTGCGCCGCTCGCAACGAGGCGGCCGATCCTCTTCCTTCACGTCTTCCGTCCCCATTTCGGCGCTACCTCGGGTCGTCTGATCGAGCGACTTCGCGAGGAACATCGCCAGCACGTCACCACGCTCGAGCTACGACCTCTCGAACGCAAGGCGGTGAGGCGCCTGATCACCAACCTCTTCCGCGGCGCTGACATCCCGCAGCCCGTACGGGCGATGATCACCGACAGGGCGTCCGGAAATCCGTTCTACGTCGAGGAGGTCGTTCGCTCGCTGATCGAGCAGGGCGCCGTCGTCCGCGACGGCGGAGGCTTCCGGACGACCGAGCGCATTCACGAGACCGAGATTCCACGGAGTGTCGAGGAGGTCGTCCGTTCGCGGATCGATCATCTACCGGCCCACCAGCGCGAACTGGTGCAGGTCGCCTCCGTCATCGGCAGGAGTTTCCATGTCGCGGTACTGCGGCGGATCTTCCCGCGCGCAGACACTCTCCAGCGGGATCTGGCGGCGCTCCGTGTCGCGGGCTTCGTCGTGGCATGGGACCAGACGCAGGGAGAGGAACTCGCGTTCAAGCATCCCCTGCTGCAGGAGGTGGCCTACGATGGCCAACTGGAGGGGCGGCGACGCGAGCGCCACCTCGCCGTGGCGGAGGCCACTGAGTCAGAGCTTTCCGCGAGCATTGCGGGCTACCACGCGATGCTCGCCTACCACTTCGGGCTTGGCGGAAACCACCTGCGCGCCGAGGATGAACTCCTTCACGCGGGCGACGAAGCCGCCCGGTCGGCCGCCTCGAACGAGGCGCTCCAGTTCTTCCGGGATGCCTCGCGGCTGTACCTCGAGGTCCACGGCGAGGGCGGAGACCCCGCGCGCCGGGCAACCCTGGAGAAGAACCTGGGCTTGGCGCTCTACAACCGCGGCCAGTTCATCGATGCGGAGCAGCACTTCAACACCGCGCTGCGGGCGCTCGGCGAGAGCGTTCCCCGTTCGCAGACCGCCATGATGTTGCGCTTCGCGCGCAATCTTCCGATCGAGCTGGCGCGTCTCTGGCTGCCGCTCAGGCGACGTCGGCCCTCCACCGCACGTGACCGCGAGGTGGTCGCCATCATGTACCGTCGCGCAGAGGCACAGACGACCGTCTCTCCGGAACGCTTCCTCTTCGACACCATGGACACGCTCGCGCGCCTCGACACGCTGGACCCCTCCACCGTGCCGAACGCTGGCGGCATGTTCGCTTCGACGGTCGGAATCTTCTCCTACGGAGGGCTCTCGCCCGCCATCGGTCGGCGCTTCCTCGCCCGTGGAGCTCCGCTCGTGAGGGCCGACGATCTCAAGGAACGGGTGACCTTCGCCATGATGAATCACCTTCACCACTTCCTGACAGGCGACTGGAGCGATGCGCATTGCCTGGGAGAGGAGCTTTTCGAAGAGGGACTCCGGGAGCTATGCCTGTGGCCGATCTGCCAGTATCTCGGCCTCGAGACGGAGAAGCGGATTCGCCAGGGGCGCTGGGACGATGCACTCACACTCATGGACCGCACCTCCCGCATCTGGGAGACCTACGGCTACGACCTTGCCAAAACGAACCACTACGCACAGCCGGTCTTCCTGGCCATAGAGCAGCGCCGCCTCGCCGAAGCTCGCGCCGGCGCCGAGGCATACCACGACGAGACTCCCGGGGACCTGCTGCACCTGCTCGCAGACGCCATGCGCGCCGAGGCGGAGATCCTGCTCGGCGACCAGACGGGAGCAGAACGCACGCTCACGCGTGGCGAGGAGATCGTCCGAGGGGCGAAATTCCCTCCGCCCTTCCACCTGAGCAGCCACCGGAACGCACAACTCCTTTCGAGCGTCGTTCGGCTGGAGAGTGCGCAGGACGAAGCGACGCGCCAAGAGGCCCGGCGCGAGGGGCG
>JAAELW010000335.1 GCA_024226235.1 bacterium | reverse complement strand
TGTGCCGCGGAAGCGCTCTTCGAAGGTCTCCGTGTGCTGCTGGCATAGTATGGTAGTCGGCACGAGCACCGCGACCTGCTTGCCAGCCATCACGACCTGGAACGTTCCCCGGCACGCCACCTCCGTCTTGCCATAGCCCACGTCGCCGCAGACCAGCCGATCCATCGGACGGTCGCGAACCAGATCCGTCAGCATGTCCTCGATGGCCGCCGCCTGATCGGGAGTCTCTTCGTAGCGGAACGCAGCCTCGAATTCTTCGAGGGCGCGGTCCCTCCCAGGGAACGAGACACCCGACGCAAGCTCCCGGGAGGCATGCACATCGAGCAGCTGCTTCGCCATGTTTCGCATCGAGCGTTTGACCGCTCGTTTGGTCTTCTCCCAGGTCGTGCCCCCGAGCTTGTCGATCTTCGGCGCGGAGCCCTCGGCTCCGACATAGCGTTGCACGAGATTGAGCCGATGAACCGGCACGAAGAGTCGGTCGCCATCGTCGTATTCGATGCGCAGGAACTCGTCGGAAATGCGACCGAGCTCGAGCATGACCAGCCCGCGATAGATTCCGATGCCGTGCTCGGCATGCACGAGATAGTCTCCCGCGGACAATTGCCCCAACGCCTCGACGGCTGCGCCTTCGCGCCAGCTCCCTGCTCGCCGTCGCTTCTCTCGGGGGCCGAAGAGTTCGTCTTCGGTGGCGATCGCGAGGCCTTCGGCCCGCAGCACGAAGCCCTCACTGGAGGCGCCGATTCGCACCTCGATTTCCCCAGCCGCGGACCACTCCCAGAGGGGGGAAGGCTCACGCACGAGGCGCGAGCTGACTCCGTACTCACCAAGCAGGGTATGCAGCCGGTCAGCACCCGAAAGCGCACTCGCCGAGAGCACGACCCGGAACCCCTGTTTGCACCAGCTAGCCAGGCTATCGACGAGAGGTTGCAGCGCGTCACCCGCGTCCGGGTCAGCGCGGGTCGCGCGCAGAGCCGTGCTCAGTTCATCCTGGGAGGTGGACCGCATCGTCAATGCGGTGTCGCTGGTCTCCACTTCCAGACGTTCCAACAGGATCGGCTTCCGCCGTTCGATCTCCGCCTGCACCGCATCGGCACGCAACGCAAGCTCGTCTGGCGTGCATACGATGCGCTCGCCTGTCTGGGCTCCTTCCCAGTTTTCGATCCGCTCGGTGTCGGAATGCCACAGTGCGTCGCGCCCAGCCGCGGGCTCATCGACGACGATGAGTGTGTCTTCCGGCAACGCATCGAACAGGGTCTCCGTTGCGGGCTGAAGCAACGGGGCCATGGCCTCGACACCCGGCGGCAGGTTTCCACGCAGCAACGTATCCAGCAGCTCGTCGATCTTTCGGACGTCGATGCCCTGCTTTGCGCCGCGGTCGCGAATCGAAGCGCTCCGATCGACCACCAATGCGCGATCGCCCAGGATCTCGCGCGCCGGTGCGGCGACGAGACGCCCGAGTTGCCCTTGGGAGCGTTGGCTGGCCGGGTCGAACTCGCGCAACGATTCGACTTCGTCGCCCAGCAGCTCGATCCGCACCGGCCGTGCGCTCTGCGGCGGGAACACATCCACCAGGCCTCCGCGAACCGCAACCTCGCCCCGCTCTTCGACCAGCGGCTGGCGGGTGTAGCCGGCCGAAATGAGTGTGGCGACGAGCTCATCGCGATCGATCCATGCTCCGATGTCCAGGCGAACGGAACGCGCACGCACGATGTTTCGGGCGGGCACCCGATCGGCCAGCGCTGCCCAGGGTGCGACGATGATGGGCGCGGATTCGCCCTCCACCGGATCGGCAAGGCGGAACAGGACGTCGAGACGTTGAGCCACGACGAAGGGCTGCGGAGAGAAGCGATCGTAGGCGGGTGTGTCGGGGTGCGGAAACGTCCGCACGCGCCCGCCTTCGTCTGCGGCCGGTTCACCGAGCGCACCCGCCAGATCCTGAGCGGCTCGGTCCGTCTCCTTCGCGCCAGCCGTGAGCACGAGCACGGTTCGCGAGCCCGCAGCCTGCACGATCCGCGCAAGCACGGCCAAGCGCGCCCCACCGCGCAGCCCAATCAGCCGCCGCGGCCCCACCCCCTGGGCCAGCCGCTCCGCCAACCGTTGAAGATCGCCTTCAGCCATCACGATCCGGCAGGCCCGAAGCCGAGACGCTCTTCCCGTACTTCCGAATTTCGACGGGCACAGCCGAGCCCCGCCGGCCGAGATTCGGAATCGCGGAGAGGATGTCCGCGGCCTCGCTCTCGCGCATCACGGTGGCGTGGGCACCGGCTCCCAGCCGGGCGCGGTGTCGTGGGTCTCGCCAGAGGCTTTGGAGGGTAGCGGCCAGGTCTCGCTCGTTGGCCCGTTGGGGGAGCAGCCAGGCGGATTCGCCGTGAACGAGGGTGTCGATCACGCCTTCCAGAGCCACGATGGGTCGCTGGGCTTCCATGGCCTGTAGGGCCTTGATCGGGAACCCGCCTCTCGCCCGACGGGGGATCGCGATGATTCGGGCCGCAAACACCAGACGGCGCAGGGTTTCCGGATCTTCGATCTGGAGGACCCGGAGGTTCGGGAGTGTGGCGCCCCTTGTATCGTGGGCTGCGACGACGATGGGCCCCAGCTCGAAGTGCCGAGCGGCAGCGTCGAGCAGAGCCAGGTTCTGATAGCGGTCCAGGTTTCCCGGGTAGAGCACGAAACCCTCGGGCTCGAGCCCGAAGCGGTGACAGGCATCCGCGCGGCTGGTGGCGTCCGGAGGTTGCTCGGGGACATGGTCGGGTACGATTCGCGTCACACGGCCGCGTGCGTTCGGAGCCAGTCGAGCCTCCGCATCGCGGCTCAAGACGATGACTGCGTCTGCTCGCGAGGCCAGGCTGCGATCGATTCGCGCGCCGACCACGGGAGCGGCCGCCTCGAGAGGCCGCGGCAGGTAGCTGCTCAGCTCTTCTTCCCACAGGGTATGTGCCAGGTAGATGACGGGCCGTTGCAGTCTGCGACGGACGCTGATCGCCACTGCAGCAGCTTCGGCGTTGTGCGCGAGTACTGCATCGAACGACCGCCGCCGGTGCTCCCGAAGCAGCCGCAATCCGAGCGCGACATCCGCGACGAGCTTTCCGGGGTGCAGGCCCGAGCGCAGGCTGCGCGGTGAGAGGCCCGCGGGTACGGTGACGACGTCCAGGTCGCTCTGCGAGCGTCCATCGCCCGTACCATAGGTGAAGAGCGTGACCTCGACGCCCGCTTTCTGCAGTGCGCGGGCCTGCTCGGCCAGAAAGCGCTGGGAGCCCTGGAGAGTCGGGAACGGTGCGGCCAGGACTAGTGCTAGGCGCAACGGATTCAGGGCTCGGCGCGGGTCGGGGTCGCTGGCGCGATGGGTGCGCGCAGCTCGCGGTACAGCGAGGCCAACTCGATCGCTGCCCGCCATACCACCCGTGGATGAGCACCGGACTGTCGCCCCCGCTGGCGGGGGCGGTGACTGACTGGCACCTGGTGGATGCGGAAGCCCGCGTGCCGGGCGCGCACCAGGATTTCAGTGTTCACGAACGCGCCGATCGACGCGATCGGAATCGCATCGATCACTTCGCGGCGGAACAGTTTGAATGCACAGTCGATGTCGCGTACCGAGAGATCGAAGAGCATGCGCACCAGCAAGCCCCAGACTCCGGCGAGCAGCCGCCGGCCCCAGGGGTCTCGCCGGGGCGAGCGGATTCCAGCCACGATATCGAAGGTGTCCGCATGTCCGAGCAGGCGGTGAAGCTCATTCAGATCGAACTGGAGATCGGCATCGCTGAAGAAGACCCAGCGCCCACGAGCGGCACGCAGGCCCGAACGCAGCGCAGCGCCGTAGCCCCGGTTCGAGGGATGGGTGACCAGACGGATCTCCGGATGATTGCGCTCCATCGATGCGACCAGGGATCGGCTTTCATCACTGCTGCCATCATCGACCACGACGATCTCGAACGGACCCGAAAGCTGGTTCCCCAGATCGAGGGCTGCACGGAGAAGCGCCTCGACATTCTCCTGCTCATTCCAGACCGGAAAGACCAGGGAGAGTTCCGGCATGCACCGCTGCATGGATCCAGCCTACCTCCACGCGTCCGCAACGGCGAGTTGTGCATTGGCCCATTCGCCGAGATGCCCCGCGGTGAACGGCCAGCCCTCGTTCATCGGGGCGCTCCGGGAAGGCGCGACAGGTTCCAGGCCAGTAGCGCCTGGTCGGCCTCACCATGGCGATTGGAATTCAGCTGCTCCTGAACGTCGAAGCGCCGCAATCCGAAGTGATCGGCCGCTCCGTCATTCAGCCCCTGGCCTGTCGTGACCGCATTCTGGTAGCCGGCCCTCTTCAACTCGCGCAGGGTCGCGTCGTCGTGTTCACCCGTGGGGTAGCAGAAGCTCGTGACCGGTCCTTTCAGCTTCTCCTCCAGCAAGCGTCGGGACTCGGCGATTTCCCTGTGCGGGTCGGAACCGAGGTCTTCGCGCAATACGCCATGGCTCATCGAGTGGGAGCCGATTTCGTGCCCTTCCTGGATCAGCAGTTGGAGATCGCTCCAGCCCATGGGTTGCTCCCAGAACGGAAGCGTCAGCTGCCCAGCCTGTTCGCGCAGGCGAGTGATCAGGGAGTCGCGCTTTCGCTCGGAGAGGGTCATTGCGTGCTGGATCACCGCCCGAACGAGCCCCGCGCCATCGAGCGTCGGAATCTGTTCTCGTACGAATTCGGTTGCGTCGTGTTCTTCGATCTGGCGGACGATCCGAGCCAGTTCATCATGCCAGAGAGAGTTCGTGTCATCGACCCGGCCAGCCGGTACATAGAACGTCGCGGGGACGTGGCTCGCACGGAGTGCAGAGAGCCCGTGCAGGAAGCCATCCTTGCGCCCATCGTTGAAGCTGACCGCGAGAAGCGGCTTGGCGGGACGATCGCCAGCGAAAAAGCGCGTGGCTGCCTCGGAAACCGTGAGGCAGGTGTAATGGTGCGCGAAGTAGTCCAGACAGCCCCGCAGAAGCTTTGGCGTCACAGCCAGGTGCGGCAGAGGGGAGTCGTCTGGATCGGGCAGGATGCGGTGGAAAGTGATGATCGTCAGCTGATCCGCCGCCACGCGATCGGCTCGTCCGAGGCGCAGGCTCCAGAAGAGCCGAGCGCCGAGCTTGCGAACCCGCTGTTGGGAAGCCATCTGATTACTCCAGGTAGCCGAGCTTGCGAAGGCGCGCCGCCACGATGGCGTCTTCTTCCTCGCTATACGCGCGAGGTGGGGGCGAGCCCCCGTCGACGCTTGAAGGAACACCCATGGCCCGGAGTAGCAGATGGGCCGTCTGGGGCATCGCGGCCGGGCTGCCCAGCTCTCTCGGGCCGATCCACACCCCGTCCGGGCGGTGGACGCCATTCATGCCCCGGCCACGCCCTCCTGCGAGTTCGTGATCTCCGAGCTCACGAAGCGCCTGCGGAGCCGTGGCCCACGGAGTCTGAACCAGGGAGAGGCCATATCCCTTGTCCTGGCCGAGTTCGACCACGATATCGGGTGCGCGGTCGACGAACGCGCCGTGGTAGACGTCTTCGCGGGGCCGCGCGCTGGCCACCACCGGTTCGCCATTCGGTAGCTTCCAGTCGAGGAGCGCGTCGATCACCTCGCGGCGCACGCGCTCGGCATCCCCAGAGCCGATGCTGCCAGCCTCCTCTCGACCTTGCAGGTTGAGCCACACACCGGGCTGGGTGTTTGCCTCTTCCGAGAAGGCCGCGGTCTGCGACCAATCGAAACCGCCGAAACGAGCAGTGCTTTCGATACGGGCCGCAGCCGGGCGAACCCTCCGGAATACGGCCTGGGCCAGGCGCGGCGGAAGCAGGCGCAAGGCCGTTTCGCGGGCTCCCCTTGCGAGCCCCGACACCGCGGCGCGGCCCCCCGAACGCACGAGCAGGCCGCACTCTTCGAGGTGGCGATTCAAGTGCACCACCCGACGGGCTGCCCCGCCGGCGCCGTGATCCGAGACGACCACGCAGGCGGTCTCCGGCCCCATCGCGGCCCGGAGCTCGCCGCAAGCCGCATCGAGGGCTTCGTAGACGGCCGCCACGGCACCCACACGCTTCGCGCTGGCTGCCGGGTCGTGGCGGGGCGAGTACGGGTCGTGATCCCGCCAGAAATGGTGGGCCACGGTATCGCTCTCGGAGAACACCACATTCACCAGGGCGGGCGAACCTCCGCGCGGACAGAGCTGCCGCAACGCTTCGAGCGCAAATTGCGTCTTGCTATGTACACGGCCCAGCAACACGTCGACGGCCTGCTCATGCCAGGCGCCCGTGTCTTCCAGGGCTCCCTCGTCGAGGTCCGGGCACATCCACGGGCCCGTGCGTGCAGCGATGGATCGGTAGAGTGCAGGGTCACTGGCGGAGGAAGCGTTGGTTCCGGTCGAAACGGGTGCATCGAAGCCGCAGACCAGGAGCCCGTTCAGCTCTTCCGGGGGAAAGGTGGCCGGCATGCCGAGCGCCAGCACCACCCCGCCGGCATCGCTCACGCGACGGTAGAGGCTGGGGCCAGTTCGATCGGTTGCGTTGTTGAAGCGCAGCCGGTAGCGCCCCGGGAGCTTCTGGGTGAAATCGAGCATGCCGTGCTCGCCGGGTGTCAGGCCGGTGAGGAAGCTGCTCCACGAAGGGAAGGTCATCGCTGGCACAGTGCTCGGCAGCGCCGCGGCAAGGCCATCCTCCATCCAGCGTGCCAGGTTCGGAAGGCGACCGGCGGCAACCAGGGGCCGAATCACATCGAAGGTCGCGCCGTCGAGGCCGAGCACCAGGAGTGGGCGCAGAGCGGCGTTCATCGGCGTCCGGCTACTCGAGCCGCTCGATCACGGCACGGGTCATCTTCTCCGTGCCGGCCCGACCGCCGAGATCACCCGTGTGGTTGTCCGGCTCCGTCAGAGCCTGGAAGACCGCTCGTTCGATCGCCCCGGCCGCATCCGCCTCCTCCAGGTGCCGCAGCATCATCACTGCGGAGAGAATCACCGCGATCGGGTTCGCGAGGCCCTTGCCTGCGATGTCCGGTGCGCTGCCGTGCACGGCCTCGAACACAGAGATGTCCTCGCCCACATTGGCTCCGGGCACCACGCCGAGCCCACCGACCAGCCCCGCGCAAAGGTCCGAGAGGATGTCGCCATACAGGTTCTCGAGCAGCAGCACTTGGAATTGGCCCGGGTCCTTCACCAGCTGCATCGCGCAGTTGTCCACGATGATTTCCCGGTAGGCGATGTCTGGATACCCCTTTGCCACCCGGCGGGCGCATTCGAGGAAGAGCCCGTCCGAGAGCTTCAGGATGTTGGCCTTGTGTACGGTGCATACCTCGCCGCGGCCTTCACGCCGGGCGAGCTGGAAGGCGTACTCGGCAATGCGCAGGGAGGCGGCCTCGGTGACGATCTTCAGGCTCTCGACGATGCCCGGTGCTACCTGGTGCTCGAGCCCGGAGTAGAGGCCCTCGGTGTTCTCGCGCACCACGACCAGATCGACCCCATCGAACGGGGTCGCCACGCCGGGCACGTTCTTCACGGGTCGGACCGAAGCGAACAGGCCCAGGGACTGGCGCAACGTGACGTTGGCGCTGCGGAAGCCGCCGCCCACCGGGGTGCCGATCGGGCCCTTCAGCGCGACCCGGGTCTTGCGAATCGAGTCCAGGACACCCTCGGGGACAGGGGTGCCATACTTCTGGACCACGTCGGCCCCGGCCTCGACGGAGTCCCATTCCATGGTTACGCCGGCCGCTTCGAGCACCCGGAGAGCCGATTCGGTCACTTCGGGGCCGATTCCATCCCCCTGGATCAGGGTAACTCGATGGGTTCTGGTCTCTTTGGGCGTGGTCGACACGATCCTGGCTTCCTCCTATCCTTCGCCGCCTTCGGCCCCGGGAGCCCGATCGTCGGCTCCCCGGCCCCTTTTTATTCCGGGAGTCTGAAAGTGGCTATCGAGCTTCTGTGCCGCAAGATCGGCATGACGCGGGTCTTCTCTGAGAGCGGAGAGTGTATCCCCGTAACCGTCCTCGAGGCCGGACCGAATACGGTCGTCCAGAAGAAGACGCCGGAGAAGGATGGCTACTCGGCCCTCCAGCTCGGTTTCGGAGAGCGCCGCAGGGTGACCCTCCAGAAGCCCCGGCTCGGACACTACGAGAAGGCCGGTGTAGCGCCCAAGCGCTACCTGAAGGAGTGCCGGGTTTCTGAGCAGGAGCTGGACCAATTCGACGTCGGAGCTGAGATCAAGGCCGATCTGTTCGAGGCCGGCCAGAAGGTCGATGCGATCGGCACCAGCAAGGGCCGTGGCAACGCGGGCGTGATCAAGCGCTTCCACTTCAAGATCAAGCGCAAGACCCACGGTACCCACGAAGGTGCTCGCCGCCCCGGTTCCATCGGCGCTGGCGCCTATCCCGGCAAGGTGATCAAGGGCAAGCCCATGTACGGCCAGCTCGGCAACGCGAAGGTCACGACCCGCAACCTCGAGGTGGTTCAGGTCGACACAGACAAGAACCTCCTGCTCGTTCGAGGCGGCGTCCCCGGCCACAACAACGCCCTGGTCCGCCTCCGCCCCGCCTCCGCCCCCAAGAGTTGAACCGTTAAGAGAGGGTCGTTAAGAGAGGGGCCGGTCCCATTTGTTAAGATGCGGATTCCC
>JAAELW010000334.1 GCA_024226235.1 bacterium | reverse complement strand
CCGGGCGGGCGGGTTGATGGAAGCCCGGCACCGCCGGGCTGCTCGTCGCCGCTGTCGGGATCCCGTGCGTCCCCCGGGGGGAACGCTCGCGCCAGCGGCTTTTGCATGTTGGACGTCCGAACATGCGAACACCGTACACACCCGAAAATGGGCGTGCAAACTCGTCGAATCCGCCACGTGCAGCACTACGTGCTGCATTGGCGCGAAATGCAGAACCAGGCACGGCATTCAACCGGGGTCGATGGCGGGAATGCAGAGCGTGGCTCTGCACGTGCAGTGCTGGCGTCCACATTTGAAAAAAGATCGTAGCTTTTTTCTCTGGCAATCGCCTGAAAAGCCACAAGTCGTTTGAAATCAATGTTTGCGTGGGCGGCACGAGTCGGGACCGAGTCCGTCCCCGGGAGGGGACGGACGTCGCGTTCCCGGATGTGACACCGGGTCATAGCGCCCCACGAGCTCGGGCCGTGGCGCCGGCGTACGGGCGGCTGGCCCTCGGTGGCAGCCCGCCGAGCGCGAAAGGATTCCGAGCGACGGCGCTGATGGGCCGAGCAGCTCCGGAAGGCAGGACTCAGGAGAGCCGGATTCCGGAAGGCCGGACCCCGGGCCAGCAGGCGTGCCGGCGGCAGAAGACTCTGGGGCGCCGCCCTTGTGGGTTCCCTGAATGGTGGTTCAGAACCATCCTTCAAGGCACCTTTTTCGTGACCCTCTACTAATAAAGACACCACAGAGTCGCGGAATGTTGCACTTGGCAGCGAAATTCTCTCTCATCGCCGGCCCGACGGGGCATGTCGCCGCCCGTGTCGATCGTCTTCCGGTCACCGGGTCGGTGGGCGTCGGCCAGTGCGGGAGAGTCTCTCAGGGACCCCCTGCACGCTTCCCGCCAACCTCGACCTGGAGCGCTACTCCCCGACGGTGAAGTCGATCGTCTGTCGATCCCAGTTCTTCGGTCCGCGCACCTTCACCCGAAGCAGATTCTTCCCAGGCGTCGTCCTTTTCGGTTCATGGACGAGTGGGCGAGATCGGCGCTTTGGACTGGGGCGCGCTCGGGTTCTACAACGAGGCCTGGGCCGAGTACGTCGCGCAAGTGGTGGATCCGGAGAAGACCGGCTTCCCGCTCTATGGGTTCGACGAAGACGTCGTGGTTGGGCACTGGATGCTGCAGGGCGGCCTGTCGCTGGCGATGCTTCGCGAGTCTCACTGGGCGCTGAACGAGAAGTGTCAGCACCAGGCCTACCCGATG
>JAAELW010000333.1 GCA_024226235.1 bacterium | reverse complement strand
GCCGTGGTTGTTGCCGACATAGATAATGCCCCTTTCATCTTGGATCACGGCCCAGTTCTGCACACCTGCCCCATAGGTTTCCGGCCCGAAGTTCTGCACGTAGAAGCGCCCCACTTCGTCGAAGAGCGTGGCGGACTGAGCCTCGAGGCCGCGGGGGAGCAGGGCGATCATCACGAGCAGGCTCGGGGACAGCAGCCACCGCGTCAGGCCGAATCTCCGCATTGCTCGAATGCTAGCGGAAACGAGCCGGCGGGTGCCTCGTGGCAGGGACTCGGTGGGCCTGGCCGAGGTTCGTGTACTGCGCGAAGCGCTTCCCGGCATCGGTCTCGACCCAGTCGGACTGGAAGCGCCCGATCGGTCTTCGAGCAGGTCTTCGAGGTTGCGGTGGACGTGCAACAGGTCCAGGTGGGGGCGCACGCGGGCCAGCAGCTCGTCCCTGGCGACCGGCTTCGTCAGGTAGTCGTTGGCACCCAGCGACAGGCCGGTCACCACGTCCGAGGTCTGGTTCTTGGCGGTCAGGAAAAACACCGGCAGCTCCTCCATCGGGTGGGTCCGGCGCAGCCCCCGGCACACTTCGTAGCCCCGATCCGATGACCGT
>JAAELW010000332.1 GCA_024226235.1 bacterium | reverse complement strand
TGACGAGGATTGCGACGGGCATGGACTCCGTTCGGTAGAGAGAACCAAGCGCGGGAATCGCCATGAGGATGAGTCCGTTCCAGACCATCCACTCGCCGAAGTAGTTGGGATGGCGCGAGTACCGCCAAAGGCCCACATCGCATACGCGATTTGGCAAGCCGTCGGCTTTGGTTTTCGAGATGAAGGCGACCTTTTGAAAGTCGGCAACCGACTCGAACACCAAGGCCCCGCACGCGACTGCGAATCCGAGAATCTCGACGGGTGAAATCGAACTCGCTGGGTTGGCAGCGATGATGAACGCTGGAAAGGAGAGAAACGACGCATTCGCGAATCCCTGGACCAATACCTCGACCTGACGCGCAACGGGAACATTCGCTTCGCCCGTCTTCTCCCATCGGACCGCCTGGTATTGGTAGCGTGGAAACTCTCGTTCTAGCGCACCGATTCGCCAGAGGTGGAGCGCGCCGCCGCCCATGCGAACTCCGACCAGGATGTACAGCCCACCGACCATCGCGATCCGCAGCTCGCCTCCTGCACCCATCGAGAGGGTGAGTACTCCAATCACAACGAGCCCCCATGGCCAGCCGATATCCACGTAGGACATTCGACCGGTTCGCCAGGCGGGTATGCAGACGACGAACGTAAACAGGACAACCTGGAGAAGTCCGTTGATCAGTCCGAGCGTTCGGAGGTGGTCGCTCGCCACGAGCAGCGCCCAACCAGCGATGTACGGCAGTAGCTTCAAATATCTTTTCATGGCGACTCCCTATTCGCGCCCGCCTGCGCGAAGCCGGAATACTCTACCGGAGGCACGACCCTTCGCGGAATTGTGATTGTACCCGAGCCCAATACTGCAGTTCTCTGCCTAACTGGGCTTGTCTTGTTGTCCGGCTACGCGTGGCGGCGTGGGACACTTCCCCTGGTATCCCTGGCGTGGTTACAAAGGACACAGATCGCGTTGAGAAGATAGAGGGTTCACGCTGGGTTTTCGCTCAATGACTGGGTAGTCGATGTTCCGTCAACTACACGTCGACGGGGGGATCCCGCTGTTGCGGGCAGCACCAGAGGGCTTTCGGCTGCGTGCTCGGCGGCCGCCTCGGGGGCTTCGCCATCGAGCCCCACATCCGCGGGGCGGAGGTGGGCCAACGGAAGCTCTCGCCCGAGCCGCTGCTCGAATCGAAGATTCTTGCCCATGCTCGCCTCTGAGCTGGCCCGCTAGCGCTTGTAGATGGCTCCCGCCTTCATGACGAAACCCACCTCCTCCAGCACGCTGATGTCGCTCAGGGGGTCACCGGAGACCGCGATGATGTCCGCGATCTTGCCCACTTCGATCGAGCCCAGCTCGTCGGCCTGTCGGAGCAGCGTCGCCGCGTTGATGGTGGCGGACTGAATGGCAGCCATCTCGGGCATCCCCTGCTCCACCATCAACGCGAACTCCTGAGCGTTCAATCCGTGAGGCGATACGCCACTGTCGGTCCCGAAGGCGATCTTGACGCCCTCGGCCCAGGCCTTGCTGAAGTTCTCGGCGATCACGGGCCCAATCGCCGCCGCCTTCGGTTTGACCACCTCCGGCAGCTCATCGAACAGCTCGCCCGTCACCCACTTCCCCGCCATCAACGTCGGGACGAACCAGGTGCCCTTCTTCTTCATCAAGCGCATGGCCTCGGCGTCCATGTAGCTCCCGTGCTCGATGGAATCGACGCCCGCCCGGATCGCGCGCTTCATGCCCTCGGCCCCGTGGGCATGCACCGCCACGCTGAAGTTGTAGTCCTTGGCCGCAGCGACGATGGCCTCCAGCTCGGCATCGGTGAACTGGGGGTTCTCGCCGCTCTTGGCCAGGCTCAGGACACCGCCCGTGGCCGTCAGCTTGATCAGATCGGAGTGGTCCTTGTAGCGTTGGCGAACCGCCTTGAATGCCTCGACCGGCCCGTTCACCACGCCCTCCTTCGGCCCGGGATCACCCCGCAAGTTGGACCGAATGCCGTTGGTGGGATCGGCGTGCCCGCCCGTGGTGGCCAGCGACTTGCCCGCCATGAAGATCCGTGGCCCCACGAGCCGGCCCGCATTGATCGCCTTGCGGAGCGCCACCCCGGCCTCGACATCCCGCGAGCCGAGATCGCGCACGGTAGTGAAGCCCGCCATCAGAGTGCGCTCGGCATAGACGGTGCTGATCAGCGCATAGTCGGCGCTGTTGAGATAGAAGCGAGCGCTGTAGCTCTCGGGAGGGTCGAGCTCGGACTGCAGGTGCACGTGCATGTCCATCAGCCCGGGGAGCACCGTCTTGTCGCGCAGGTCGAGGATCTCGCCGGAGGGCGACTCCCGATAGCCCGACTCGACACCCGTGATCTTGCCGTTCTCCACCAGGATCGACATCTCTCGACGCGGCTCGTCGCCCACGCCGTCGATCAGGCGACCGGCGTGAATCACATAGCCCTCGGCGATCGCGCCGCCGCCCGTCGAGAGTATGGCCAGGGTGACGAGTGCCACCCAGGAGATCCTCGTCCGCATGCTCGCATCCTCCTGTGAGCAGCTGAAGATAGTCACAGCGATGGCTGAAGATAGAGGGTTCAAGCTGGGTTTTCGCTCAATGACTGGGTAGTCGATGTTTCGTCAATTGCACGTCGACGGGGGGGATCCCGCTGTTGGGGCCAGATCGAGCTGCGTGTCCTCGAGGAGACCCTTGTCCGAGAGCTCTCATCCGGCAGTGGGGGGGGCTCGGGAAGGTCCGACTAGCGAAATTCGGTCAACTTGGGCTCAGACCACGCAGCGGACCCCGTTCCTGCACCCCACGCGCGCCGAGAACTCACCCGCTGTAGACTCGCGCACCGTGAGGTCCACGCCCGGGCTCCTCCGAAGCGAGCCTGCATGAGCGCATCTCTCGAAACCGAAGAAGAGTACGTAGATCCGGCTTCCTACAGATCTATCTGGAACCTGGGCTGGCCGGTCATGGTCAACATGGGGGCGCACACCCTCTTCACCCTGATCGACCTGTACTGGATTGGGGCGCTGGGGACCGATGCGATCGCGGCTGTCGCGTTGTGCGGGAACGTTCTCTTCTCGATGTTTGGTCTGACCATCATCATCCAGTCGGGTGCCCTCGCGATGATCTCGCGACGGATCGGTGCCGGTGAACTCGCGGGGAAGTTGGGGGCCGAGGGCGTCTCGGCCCAGGCCTTTCACCTGTCGATCGTACTCGGGCTGGTCGTCGCGATCAGTGGTGTGATGAGTTCTCGCGCGATCATGCAGCTCTTCGACGCTTCGGCTGCGGTCACCGAGCACGGAACGGCCTACCTCGTTCCGATGATGATCGGCTTCCTGGTCATGTTCCCGGGCATGGCAATCGGTGCGGTCTTTACCGCGGCCGGAGATACGCGCACGCCCATGTACGTGGGGGTCGCCGCGAACATCGTGAACGTGGTGCTCGATCCGCTGCTCATCTTCGGCTGGGGTGGCTTTCCGGAGCTGGGCGTAGCGGGTGCGTCCGTCGCTTCGTTGATCTGCCAGATCCTCGGGCTCGTCGCCATGATGATCCTCTACAGACGGCGCGACATGGGTTTCCCCCATCCCGGCCTGCTGCGCTGGTACGGCGCCGACGCCTGGGCCCGCATGCTCCGGATCGGCATCCCGGGTGGACTCTCCGCACTGACACGCCCCTTCAGCACACTCTTCCTGCTGAAGGTGATCGCCTCGTTCGGGGCCGAGGGTATCGCGGCCTTTGGTATCACCGTCCGCGCACTCTCGCTTACATGGCTCTACTTCGGCGCTCTTTCTACCGCGGTGTCGGCCCTCACTGGGCAATCCCTGGGTCGCCACGACGTGGCCGGAATCAGGAGGTTGGTGAAGCGCAGCACGCGCATGTCGATCGCATTGAGCATCGGGCTCGGCGCTCCCTACATGATCTTTGCACGCGAAATCATCGGCCTGTTCGAAAAGGAGAACGAGGTGGTCCTTGTGCTGGGCACGAGCTTCATGCAGCTGCTCGTCGTGGCCAATCTCGCCACCGCGTTCAGCGTGATCTGGGGTGCGGTCATGAGCGGGGCCGGTGATACGCGTCCGCCCATGGTCATCTCGATTCTCTCGAACTGGGTTATCAAACTTCCCCTGGCATTCCTCTTCGCGATCCAGCTCGCGATCGGCGTGGAAGGGATCTGGTGGGCGATGGTGATCTCGATTGTCTTTGAGAGCGGTGCCCTCTGGGTCTGGTACCGCCGCGATCGGTGGATGCACGCCGAGGTCTGAATGCGGATCCCCTGATGTCACGAATGGGTGTCCGCATCGGCCAGCACGATGGCCCTCGCCGCTTCTAGCAGGGTCTCCTTCAGCCCCGCCGCCTGCTTGCGAAACAGGTTGGGCTGAGAGGTACTCAACGTGATCCAAGCTCCGAGTGTGAGTGTCAGGAGCTGATAAGACTTTCCCCTGCAGGCCGCAGGAGAGCAATCGGGTCGCACCCGCTGGACGATGGCTGCGTAGGATCGATGCAGCCACTGGTACCACTCGTCGCGAAGAGCGCGTTGCTCCGGATTCCGTGCCCAGTATGCGAGGCTCTCGAAGAAGTAGCCGCCGGCCCCCTGCATGATGAAGCCCAGGTGCAATGCGATGCTCTCTTCGAGCTGCGTTGCGGGATCGTGGTCGAAGCCGCGGATCTCTCATTCGCGGAGTTCGGGCGGGGCTCGGAGCGGGAGAGTGGCGACCCCGGACGGCCCTATACGATCCGTGCATCACAGCCTAGCAATGATGCGTTGCCCGATGAGAAGACCGCCGACGCTGGAACCCCAAGCTGGCGATCCCGTTGTCGATGTGAAGGATGGTGGCCCAGGCCAGAATCGAACTGGCGACACCCGCATTTTCAGTGCGGTGCTCTACCAACTGAGCTACCGGGCCACGGGGCCGCGGAGCGTAGCTGCAAAGACCCTGGCGAGCCAGCTCGCCGGATGGGCGGTGTCTCCTGCGAAATCAATGGGTTACGTGCTGCCTTCGTCCCATTCCCGTGCATTCTTGGAGGGCTCCGCAGGTTCGCTCGCTTCGTCGGGTGAGGCGCTCGCGGAGCCGGTCTTTTCGATTCGGACATCGAGGAGCACCACGCTATTGCGGGGACGGTCCTTGGGGCCGTCGGCGCCGACGCGGTCGATCGGCACGCGGCAGATGGTGTCGACGACGTCGATGCCACCGGTCACGCGGCCGATCACCGTGTACTGGCTGTCGAGCTGGCGGCTGTCTTCGTGGACGATGAAGAACTGGGAGCCGGCGCTATCCGGTTGGGCGGTTCGGGCCAGTGCGACGATGCCACGCACGAACGAGACCTGGCTGAACTCGTCTGGAACTGTGTAGCCGGGGCCACCCATTCCGTCGTTGGCCGGGTCGTCGTCCTTCGAGTTGGGGTCGCCGCCCTGGATCATGAAGCCCGGGATCACGCGGTGGAAGAGTGTGCCGTCGTAGAGGTCGGCCTCGGCCAGCGAGATGAAGCTCTCGACGCTCTTCGGGGCGAGTTCGGGCAGGAGTTCGATCCGGATCTCGCCGTGGTCGGCGATCTCGAGGATGGCGGCATCTCGGGGGCCCGAGGCCGCGGGCACCGGAACGATCGGCGGGGCGGCAGGGGGTTCCTGGCTCCGGGCGGATCCAGCGTCTTCTTGGCTCCCGCAGCCGCCGGTGGCCAATCCGAGTGCCAGCACGCCCACCAGCCAGCCGCGTCGTTCTCGCTTCACTTCCGCCTCCCTGGTAGCGTTGCCTCATGCAAGGTCAAACGTCGAGTCGTTGGAGTGTAGGGAGGAGCGCGGCGATTGCCGTGCTCCCGATCGTGCTGCTGCTGGCGCAGTTCGCGGGGGCGGCCGCTCCCGCACCCGCGCGCAGTCGCGGGGGAATGGTCGCGAGCCCCCAGGCGGATGCGACTCGTGCCGGTGTCGAGATGCTGGAAGCGGGTGGCAATGCCGTGGACGCAGCGGTCGCGACGGCCTTTGCGCTCTCAGTGACGGACGCCCATCACTCCGGTGTGGGAGGCGGAGGCTTCTTGTTGATCCGCATGGCCGACGGGCGTGCGATCGCACTCGATGCCCGGGAGACGGCTCCAGCTGCAGCCAGCGCGGACATGTATCTGGCGGAAGGCTTGCCCGAGCATGCCTCGCGGATCGGCGGGCTGGCGGTCGCCACTCCGGGTCTCGTCCGGGGGCTCACGGAAGCGCTCGCGGAGTACGGGACGCTCTCTCTCGAGCAGGTGATGGCGCCGGCGATCCGGCTGGCCGAACTGGGCTTCGCGGTCGGGCCGCGGCATACCGGGAGCATTGCGTTCTGGCAGAAGTTGGGCCTGGCCGAGCACTTCCCCGAGACGGCGCGCATCCAGCTGCCTGCAGACGGCAGCCCGCTCGAGCCAGGCTTTCGGCTGGTGCAGACGGACATGGCGAAGACCCTGCGCGCGATCTCTGTGCGGGGCGCGGATGCGTTCTATTCCGGCGAGATCGCGGAAGCCATCGTTGCTGCGGTTCGCGCGTACGGCGGCATCCTGACGCTGGACGATCTGGCCGGCTACGCCACGCGCAAGCGAGAGCCCATTCGCGGGACCTACCGTGGCCATGAGGTGATCTCCTTCCCGCCGCCCTCGTCTGGCGGCATCGCATTGGTCGAGATCTTGAACGTCGTCGAACCCTACGACCTGGCTGCACTCGGTGCGGGCTCCTCTGCCAGTCTGCACCGTCTCGCCGAGGCGATGAAGCTCGCGTTCGCCGATCGAAACACGTTCATCGGAGATGCGGACTTCGTCGACGTGCCGGTCGACTGGTTGATCTCACGCGAGCATGCCGATGCGTTGCGTGCGCGTATCAACCCGGCCTGGTGGAGGCGGGCTCCCTGGACCTGGGGCCGCCCTGAGGTGGCGATCCATGTCGAGGCACCCGGCGAGGCGCCCGCGGGCGGTGGGACGACCCACCTCTCGGTCACGGATGCTGCCGGAAATGCCGTCTCCATCACCCAGACGATCAACCTGATCCTCGGCTCCGGAATCACAGTGCCCGGCACCGGCATCCTGCTGAACGATGAGATGGACGATTTTTCCATTGCCCCCGGCACTCCCAATGCCTTCGGCCTGATCGACACCACGGGTGCCAATGCGATCGCCCCCGGCAAGCGCCCGCTTTCCAGCATGACACCGACCCTCCTCGTGAAGGACGGCAAGATCCGCATGGTCACCGGCAGCCCCGGCGGCCCGCGCATCATCACCACCACGCTCCAGTCGATCGTGAACGTCGTCGACTACGGAATGGACGTGCAGGAGGCCCTGGCCTTTCCGCGCTTCCACCACCAGTGGGTTCCAGATCGCCTGTTGGTCGAGGATGCGACGCCAGCAGACGTGGTCGACGCGCTGCGTGCCCGCGGGCACCACGTCGAGATCTCCGAGCGCAACTGGTCCAGCGCCCAGGCGATCGTCGTGGAGCCAGACGGCCTGCACATGGGCGCAAGCGACCCGCGCGGCGATGGAATCGCCCAAGGCCCCTGATCCCCCTCTGTTTCGCTCAGGGGCCTTCTGGGCGGATGATGGCCTGTGTCATCGCGTTGAAATCGATCACTCTTTCGGCCACGCGGCGTACGTCTTCGGCGGTGACGTTGCGGACCTGTTCCGGGTAGAGCGAATGAGCTTCCGGGCCGAGGCCATAGCGTGTGTCGAGGGCAAGCTGAAGGGCACGGCCGCTGCTGCGTTGGGCATCGATGGCATGGTGGCCTATCAGGTAGCGGCGAGCTCGCTCGATTTCGCTGTCCGGCAGGCATTCTGAAGCGGCCCGGTGCAGCTCATCGGTAATGCCGCTCTTGGCTTGCTCGAGCTTTTCCGGAGCGGTCGCGATGTAGACCGCGAAACTTCCGGGAGCGACACCTTCCACGTTTACGGCGGTCACGGCGTAGGCCAGGCTCTGGCGATCGCGGAGCTCCAGGAAGAGCCTTCCACCCTGGCCTCCCAGGGTCTGGGAGAGCATTTCGAGCGCGGTCCGATCCGGGTCGTGGACGGAGAGGCCGCGAAAGCCCACCACCAGATGAGCTTGTGCGCGATCCTTGAACTCCTCTGCGATTCGCACGCCTGCTGTCCGCTCCTCCTCCTCCGGAAGGTTCGCGGTGAGATCGTGACCCGAGGAAAGCTCCCCGAGCCGACGCGAAATCTCGCCCGCCGCGTCGTCCGGGTCGATGTCCCCCGCGACCGCGACGACCAGGTTCTCGCCGCCGACGATCTGCTGGTGGGCCGCCTCGAGGGCTTCGCGGTCGAAGCGGGCCACCGTCTCCAGCGTGCCGGTCAGCGGCAGCCGGTAGGGATGGCGTTGGAATTCGGTGGAATGGAACAAGTCGAATGCACGAGCCGAGAGTCGATCCTCCCGTCGGGCGATGGCCGCCAGCGTGTCTCGACGCTCACGCTCGATCTCGTCTGCAGCAAAGCCGGGCGAGAGGATGGCCTCGCAAAAGAGGTCGAGTACCGGGAGGAACTGTTCGCGGGTGGCGTCCATCGTGAGGCCAGAGCTGTTGCGGCCTGAAAACCCGTCGATGTCGCCGGCCAGGTTTTCCACTTCGCGCGCAAAATCAGCGGAGGATCTGCCGCGAGTGCCGCGCAGCCACATGCCCGCCAGGAATCCTGCCAGACCCGCCGCTCCTTCCGTTTCGGAGAGTTGTCCGCCTAGCATTGCGGCCCGGACGGCGACCACCGGAACATCGGGTCGCGGCGTCACCACGAGCCGCGCACCGCTCGTCAGGGCGTAGGTCTGGATCTCTTCGCTGCGTGCGCTTCCAGTCGGTTTCGCGGCCGGCGGCCGGGTTTCGTGTCGCGGCGCCGCGGCGGCTCGCGATGCCCTTTCGCCCGCGCGCCGAACGGCGCTCCGGATGCCTTCCTCGGTCAACGTGCCAGCACCATCAGGAAGCACTCCCGCGATCGAAAGGCAGTGCTTTCCGAGGTAGGCCTCGGCGACACGCTGAAGATCCTGGGCTGTGGCGGTGCGCACGGCATCCAGGTAGCGATCCGCCTGGCGATGATCCCCGGCCAGCAGGTGAAAGCTGCCGAGCTTGCGCGCCATGCCCGAGACGCTCTCACCCTCCCAGGCCTGGCTGGCCAGGAAGTTCGCGCGGGCCCGTTCGAGCTCCGCGCTGCTGACAGGTTCGCGGCGCATGCGTTCGGTCTCGCGCACGATCGCCTCGACCGCGGCCTCGGTCTGTTCTGGCTCGAGGTCGACGCTGGCGCCGAACAGGCCCGGGTCGAAGGGCGTATAGCAGGATGCGTCGATCCGGTCGCAGAGCCCCGCTTCCTCCTTGACCCGGCGCACGAGTCGCGAGCTTTCACCGCCACCCAGCACATAGGCCAACAGATCGAGGAGCGGCGTATCCGGGTGCGCCAGGTTCGTCGCGGGCCATGAGAGGTCCACGCAGGCACGTTCGAACGGGCGGCGTTCGAGTGCGACGCGCAGGCTCTTCTGGCCGGGTTCCGCGGCACGCCTGCGCTCCGGCGCGGCGCTCTCTGCCTGGCCGAATGCAGCGGCGATTCGTTCGCGCATCCAATCGGTTTCGAAATCTCCCGTGGCCACGACCACCAGGTTCGTAGGCGTATACCAGCGTCGATAGAATGCCTGCAGCCGTTCCGGCGTCAGAGACGAAACGCTTTCGTGGCTGCCCAGGATCGGGGCGCGGTAGGGATGGGCTTGATAGGCGGTGGCGAAGATCAGATCCGAAAGGACGTGGTGGGGCTCATCCTCCGAGCGGCGGATCTCTTCCAGTACCACCCCGATCTCCCGGCGGGTTTCCTCCGGGTCGAAGAGCGAGTGCTGCGTGGCATCCGCCAGCACGTCCAGGCCCACAGCGATGGCGTCGCTCGGCAGCGTGGCGTGGTAGCAGGTCGTGTCGAAGGAAGTCCAGGCGTTGATCCTCCCGCCGACACCTTCGATGTTCCCCGCGATTTCGCCGACGCCCCGAGTCTCCGTGCCCTTGAAGAGCATGTGCTCGTGAAAATGGGCGAGCCCGGCCTCGTCGGGCCCCTCGTCCGCGGCCCCGACACGGGCCAGCACCTGGACCTCCGCCACCGGGGCGACGTGAGCCTCTCGCAATAGAAGGGTAGGACCCTCGGGCAGGGTCTCGACGTGGACGGGGGCGTGCATCCGCGGAGAATAACCGTCCGTCCAGCGAGGATCGAACCACCGATCGCCGTCGCCGGGTCGCCCATCGCGCAGCGATCTGGGGCGGGGTCAGGGCGCTCCCAGCCGGCTCATCAATCGCTTGGTCAAGAGGTAGGCGTCGCCGGGCCACCGGGCGGAGACGTAGAGACCATCCTCGACGACGAATGCGGCAGTGTCGTCTGCTGCGGTTCCCCGGGGTCCGATCGTGATCGGGCCCT
>JAAELW010000331.1 GCA_024226235.1 bacterium | reverse complement strand
CGTGCCGGATACGTACGAATCTGGCTCCGATCAATCCGCGGCAGACGACGTTTCACGCATCCTCCGGGAAGAGGATCTCGTCCACGACCTCGGCAATCGCGTGAAGGATCGCGATGTGGGCCTCCTGCACGCGCTGGGTGTCCTGCGAGGGCACGACCAGCGGCAGCTCCACTCGTTCGGCGAGCTTGCCACCCGACTTGCCGAGCAGGCCGATCGTCTGCATGCCGCGTCGGGCCGCTTCATCGACTGCCGCCAACACATTCGGCGAGTTGCCGGAAGTCGAAATCGCGATTGCGATGTCACCCGCCACACCGTGGGCTTCGACCAGGCGTGCGAACACGCGATCGAACCCATAGTCGTTTCCGATGGCCGTCAGATCCGAGGAATTGGCGGTCAACGCCAGCGCCGGTAGTGCGGGTCGCTCCCGATTCAGCCTGCCGGTCCATTCGGTCGCGATGTGCTGGGCATCCGAGGCCGAGCCGCCGTTGCCAAACAAGATCACCTTGCCACCACCTCGATAGGCTTCGGCCACCCAGCCTGCGGCGCGGGCAATCTCTTCAGAAAGCTCCGCAGCCACGCCGCGCTTGACGCGGGCGCTCTCCTCCAGGGTATGGCGAACCCGGGCGACGGGATCGAAAGCAGAACCCAAGCGCAGAGCTCCTTTCGTATGGGTAGCACCCTACCCCGCCGGCCGGAGTCGAACGGTCCGAGCCCGCGACGGGAGAGCCACAGAAAACCCTGCAAATTCAACTAGATCGGAGGATTCGAAGATACCGGGCCGGTTTCGGGGCGTCAATTCTCGGGCCCCGGGGGCAGCTGACCCCACTGCTATGATGCCGGAGTGATCCGCGCGCTCCAGCTGCTGCTCGTGGCCAGCCTGCTCGTGCTCCCGGGCTGCCGCGACGGCCTGGGAAGCCTGCTCGAGCACGGCGGAGACGTACCGATCCGAGAGATCTCAGCCGACGAGGCCGTGGCGTGGATTGCCGAGGGAGAGGTCACGATCGTCCACCCCCTGCCCCGGCAAAAGACGGTGCCGGAGCTGAGGGACGCCATCTGGCTGGCCCCGGACGACCCCTTCCCCGACGCCTGGTTGGATCCGAAGCACCCGATCGTGGTGGTCGGAGAGCCGGACGCGGCCATGGCCCTGGCCGCCCGCCTCGCCCGAGCCGGAGCCCACTCGTTGGCCGTGGTTACGGGTGGGCTCGGTCCACTCGCCGAACTGCGCACGGCCCAGCGCCGCTGACCGGCACTAGACGCCACGCCACGGATGACATTGACCGGCACTAGACGCCACGCCACGGGTGATAATGACCGGCACTTGACGCCACGCCGCGGGTGATAAGCTTCCCGAAACCGCGCGCAACGACAGGGAGAACAGTCAGCCCATGGCCGAGATCATCGACATCACCGACGCCACCTTCGATCAGGAGGTCCTCCAGTCGGACACCCCGATCATCCTCGATTTCTGGGCCGAATGGTGCGCCCCCTGCCGCGCGATTGCGCCGATCGTCAAGGAGCTGGCGGGCACCTACGACGGCAAGGTCAAGGTCGTCAAGATGAACATCGACGACAACCCGGCCACGCCCGGCAAGTACGGCGTCCGCTCGATCCCCACGGTTCTGGCATTCAAGGACGGCGCCGTCGTCGAACAGATCACCGGCGCCCGCCCGAAGAGCGCCTTCGAAGAAATGGCCCAGAAGCTCGTCTAGCCTCTCCGCGCTCCCGGCAACCTCGGCTAGAAGATGTAGCGCCGCATCGAGACGTTCATCAGGAGCCCGATCGCGACCATGTTCGCCAGCAACTGGGAGCCGCCATAGGAGACGAGGGGGAGGGGGACGCCGATCACCGGTGCCAAGCCGAGCACCATCGCCACGTTGATGACTGCGGGCCAGAAGAGCATGCCGACCACGCCGATGGCGAGCATCGCGCCGAAGCTGTCCTTCGAGTTGTTGGCGACGACGAGGCCCCAGATCAGCAGCGTGAAGTAGAAGCCGAGCAGCAGCACGGAGCCGAGGAAACCCCATTCCTCGGCGAGTACCGAGAAGGCGAAATCCGAGTGTTGGGTCGGAAGGAACTGGAGCTGGGTCTGGGTGCCTGCCAGGTATCCCTTGCCGAAGAGCTCTCCTGAGCCCACAGCAATCCGCGACTGGATCTGCTGGTAGCCGGAGGCGAGAGGGTCTCGTGAGGGATCCAGGAAATCGAGAATGCGCTCCCGTTGATAGTCCTTGAACACGTAGGTCCAAAGGCCCGCAAACGCCACGACACCCGCCGCGCCGAGTGCGGCCCATGCCCGGGCGGGAATGCGCACGAAGAGCAGGTAGGTGGCGGCGATCAACAATGTCAGCACGGCGACACCCATGTCGCGTTGCAGGATGATCAGGCCCACCGGACCCGCGGCAATCAACGCAGGAGCCCAGAGGTCCCGAACCCGGCGGATCTCGGCCGGCGGATTGCGATGGAAGTAGCGCGCCATGGCCAGGATCAGGCCCACCTTGGCCAACTCTGCGGGCTGGAGGCTGAGCGGGCCATAGATCAGCCAGGAGCGGTTTCCTCGGGTGAGCGGAGCCAACAGCAACGTCGATGCCACGAGCGCCAGTGTTCCCACGTAGACCGGCACGGCCAGCCGTTCGAGACGCCGGTAGTCGAGGACCAGCGCCACCAGCATTCCGACCGTGGCCACGCCCAGCGCCAGCATCTGGCGACGAAACTCCGGTGGCAGACCCGATTCCACTCCGGGCGATGAAGCCGAGTAGAGATTCGCGAGGCCGATGCCCAGCACACATGTCACGAGGCCCAACAGCACCCAGTCGAAGTGCTGCAGGGAACGTCGATCAATCGCCGGCGTCATCCGATCCTCCGTCGGTTTCGGCCACAGGTGGCCCACCGAACTTCTTTTCGAAGTAGCGGGCGAGAATACGTTGGGCGATGGGAGCGGCGGCGGTGCTGCCGTGCAGGCCGTGCTCGACGAACACGGCCACGGCAATTTCCGGATCGTCCGCCGGAGCGAAGGCACCGAACCATCCGTGGTCGCGTTGGCGAATCGGGATCTCGTTCTCCTTCAGGCCCTCCACCCGGTCGAGTCGCACGACCTGGGCCGTCCCCGTCTTCCCCGCTACCTCCACTCCAGGGACCCGCGCACGTCCACCGGTGCCGTGCGGCTCCTCGACCACTGCCCGCAGCCCACGCCGAACCAGTGCCAGGCGAGCCGCCGTCACCGGTACCTCGCCCGTCTGCTCGGTCGGGAAGGTCTTCACCGTGATGCCATCCCGGGTCTCGAGCCGAAGCACCAGTCTCGGCTTCATGACCTTGCCCCCATTCGCGAGCGCCGCATAAGCGATCGCGAGCTGCATGGGCGTATAGAGGTTGAAACCCTGGCCAATACTCGCCGAAACCGTCTCCCCCGGATACCAGGGCTCCCCGAAGCGCCGCCGCTTCCACGAGCTACTCGGAACCAACCCGGACGCTTCGGTCCCGAGGCCGAGCCCCGGCGTGCTGCCGATTCCGAAGGCCTTGGAGTAGATCGCGAGCCGGTCGATTCCGAGCTTCTCCCCGTAGGTGTAGAAGAATACGTCGCAGGACTCGCGTAGGGCGTCCATGAGTTTCACCGTGCCATGGCCTGCGCGCTTCCAACAACGGTAGATGCGGCCACCAAAGCGGAAGAAGCCGGGACAGTAGGCCGTGGTTTGCGGACCAATGACTCCCTCCTGCAGCAACGCGGCCGCAACGATGGCCTTGTGAGTCGAGCCCGGCGGATAGTGGTTCTGGAATGCGCGGTTTCGGAGAGGATCCCATTCGTCGGAAGTGAGCCCCTTCCAGGTGACCGTATCGATGCCGCCGGCGAACGAATTCGGATCGAAGGCCGGCCGAGAGACCATCGCGAGCACGTCTCCCGTCTTCACATCGAGGGCCACGGCGGCGCCCATCCGCGGGGACCCATCTTCGGGTACTTCCGCAAATCCCTCTTCTGCGACAATTTGCAGATCGCGATCGAGGCTCAATACCACCCGGCCACCTGGCACCGCCGGAACCTCGAGCAGAGGGTCCCCCACTTCGCGGCCCGCGACATCCACGACCACGTTTCGACCACCTTCGCGGCCGCGAAGATGGGCTTCGAATTGCGCCTCCAGGCCGGTCTGCCCGATCACGTCGCCCGAGCGGTAGTCCTGGAATGTCTCGCGCTCGAGCTGATCGGCCCGGATCTCACCGATCGTTCCGAGCGTGTGGGCAGCGAGGGAACCAGAAAGGTAGTGACGCCGCGGCTCGACGTGCGTGCGTACTCCCGGCATCGCGAACCGATGGGATTCGACTCGCGCCAGCGTCTCGAAATCGAGATCGTCCGCCAGGACACGAGGACGGAAACGGCGGCTCCCCTTGCTGGAGCCCGCCTTTTCGTCCAGCTCTGCCGGTTCTGCCCCGAGCAGCCGCCCGAGTGCAGCGAATACGCGCCCTCGATCGGACAAGTCGTTAGGTGTCACCTCCAATCTGTAGGCAGGGCGGGTGCTGGCGAGTACTCTTCCTTCGCGATCGAGCACCTCGCCCCGAGGCGCTTCCAGACGCACCTGGCGCACCGAGTTCTGCTCGGAGCGGCGACGCAGTTTGTCGCCGTCCAGGATCTGGAGCTGGAAGAGCCGAACCACGAAGACCAGCAGGACCAGCAGGATCAGCACGGCTGCGAGACGCAGACGGCCTTCGATCGGCAGCTGGTTCCCGGCCAGATGGGGGCTCAACGCATGGCTCCATTCACAGAGCGGGTCGACCCGTCTCGAGCCGCATCTCCCGCCGGGCCTGGCTCTCGTCCAGACGCTCCACGAGACCCTGGGCCAGACTACTGACCGCGGGAGCGCAGAGGCCGGTCACGACGGCCCGCACCAGTACACCGCCCACCTCGGATCCATGGAAGCTGAGACCCAGAAAGAACCAGCTGCCGGTGACGAGCAGCGCTGCATCGACTAGCGCAATCGCGAACACGAAAAACACCAGCGGGAATCCGTTGCGGAGATCGAGCTGAGCGGCGATCCCGCGGGTCGCCACCACCTCCAGGATCCGCAACATCGCTTGCTGGCCGAGCAGGGTGCCGGAAAGCGCATCGGCGCCCAGCCCGAGCAGCGCCGCGACAACCAAGCCTTCGCCGGGACGCAGCACCAGCCCAGCAGCGACGGCTGCGAGCAGCGAAGCCTGGGGAATGAAGCGCACGGACATTCCTGTCGCGAGCGCGCCCTCGATCACCAACGCGAGCAACCCCAACAGGAGCAGCACGATCGCCTTCCTCATGGAGCCACCGGATCCGACGCAGAGCCCGTTTCTGCTGGAGTCACCGGATCCGACACGGAACCCGCTTCTTCTTCGCCCTTCGGGTCGGGAAGATCGCCGTCACCCGCGAACAGAAGATCCATCGTGGGGGCGCGTCGCAGCATCACGAAGACCTGCTCGAGGTGACCGAAGTCGACCGCCGGTGTGACCCGGGCCTTGTGCAGGAGCTCTGCACGATCCGTATCCACCTCGGTCACCTGCCCGATGCGCACACCCTTCGGATAGACACCACCGAAGCCCGAGGTGATCACGATGTCGCCGGGCAGGACGTCGTCGCCGCGCACCATGAACACGAATTCGAGCTCCCCGCTTCCGGTTCCCCGCACGATGCCGCGAGCGCGACTGCGCTGAACGATCGCATCGGCAGCGCTACGTCGATCGAGCAACAGCATGGCCCGACTCGCATGAATCGAGGTGGCCGTCACCACCCCGACGAGCCCATGATCCGAAACGACCGGCATGCCCGAGAGCACTTCAGAGCGGCGGCCCCGATCCATCAGGATCGCCTGAAACCAGGACGACACATCCTGGCCCACGACTTGAGCCGGGAGCAGCGGTACCTCGAAACCCTCGCGCATACGTGCGATCCCATCGAGGTGCCCGCTGGCGACGAGCGCCTCGCGGAACTGGAGGTTCTCTTCCTCGATCTGGGCGATGCGCGCCTGCAAGATGTCGTTTTCGACGCGGAGATCGACGAGGGCCACGTAGTTCGCCCAGGTCTCGCCCAGCCACTCGACCGGGCTTGCCAGTGCTTTCTGCAGCGGCGCCGCAATTTCGAAGATCGAATTCGGCAACGCCGAGCCCAGTGACTCCGAGCCCGGTGACTCCGAGCCCGGTGATTCCGAACGCGGGGAATCCGAACGCGGATCGGCCTGTCCCCCGACCCTGCCGGGGCCTCCTCTGTCCTGCAACATCAGGACGAGGGTCAGGAGCAGCAGCCCCGCGAAGAGGAGGGGCAGGCGGATGCGGCGCAGGAAATCGCCCATGGCCTCCCCATGGGCGGGGGCTTCACGACGGGATCGTCACCTCGCGCAGAAGCTTGAGCTCGTCGAGCGTCTGGCCGGTTCCGAGTGCTACTGCCGTCAGCGGATCTTCGGCGAGCATTACCGGAAGCCCCGTAGCCTCCCGCAGCAGCACATCGAGGTTTCGGAGCAAGGCACCGCCCCCCACCATTACGATGCCCTTGTCCACGATATCCGCAGCGAGCTCGGGCGGCGTCTGCTCGAGCGCAACACGCACGCTCTCCACGACCGCCGTGATCGGCTCCTGCAATGCCTCGAGTACCTCGTCGGACTTGATTTCGAGTGTCTTCGGCACGCCGGCGACCAGGTCCCGACCCTTCACCTCCATCACGTCGATCTGGTCCGTCGCGTAGGCGGTGCCGATCTTGATCTTGATCAGCTCCGCTGAACGCTCGCCGATCAGCAGGTTGTACTTGCGCTTGACGTAGTTGATGATGGACTCGTCCATCTTGTCGCCGCCAACCCGGGACGAATTGGAGTACACGACACCGGACAGCGATATCACCGCCACCTCCGTCGTGCCGCCACCGATATCGACGATCATGTTGCCCGACGGCTCCGTCACCGGAAGCCCGGCACCGATCGCGGCCGCCATCGGCTCCTCGATCAGGTAGACCTCTCGCGCACCTGCAGCGAGTGATGCCTCGCGCACTGCACGCTTCTCGACCGAAGTGATTCCCGAAGGAACCGCAACCACGATTCGCGGCCGCACAAGCGCCGACGAACGGTTGTGCACGCGTTCGATGAAATGGCGCAGCATCGCTTCGGTGACGTCGAAGTCGGCGATCACACCGTCTTTCATCGGACGGATGGCAATGATGTTGCCCGGCGTGCGCCCGAGCATCTTCTTCGCCTCTTCACCGATCGCGCGAACCTTGTCGGGCCCACGACCATCCTTGACCACCGCCACCACACTCGGCTCGGACACCACGATGCCCTTGCCTTTGGCAAACACCAGCGTGTTGGCAGTTCCGAGGTCGATGGCGAGATCGCTCGAGAACCAACCCAGGATGCGTTTGAACGGCACCAGCTTCTCCCTGTGGTCGGTGTTTCGTCAGTTACTGAGACACGGTTTGGATCGGGTGCTTCCAGCCCTGGACATCTTGGTCTAAGTCTGCGGTTTGAAAGCACCTTTCCCTCTTCGAGAGGGCCGCTAGATCATCCTATCAGCCCCCGGGGAAGGCAGCAAGGACAATCCCGGATCGTCGACTGGGATTGCCCCCCCGCAGAGCCCTTCGTACCTTGCGGGGCTTCACACACGAAGGCCCGGAACGGGCCACAAGGGGAACAGATGCTCCGCGCGCTCCGGGAGGGATCCCGCTGGTTCATGATCCTGATCATCGGGGCGATTGCCGTCGTGTTCACGCTGTACCTCGGCGGGGGAGGCGGTGGCGGCCCGACCGAGCAGGGCGGTGTCGTCGTACGAGTCGGCCCGCGCTCTTTCGACGTCCGAGAGGTCGATCGGGTCAAGCGTGGCATCGAAGCGAACTACCGCCAGGCCCTGGGTGATGGCTACGACCCCGAGGCTGCGGCCCCTTTCCTTGACGAATCCGCGGCGAGCAACCTCCTCCAGACCGGTCTCTACGCGTTCGAGGCCGAGCGCATGGGCCTCGTGGTCAGCGATCGGGAAGTGCGCAACTACTTCCGCAGTCTGCCCGGAGTGCTGGACGAGGAGGGCAAGCTCAACGAGAACCTGGTGCGCAATTATGCAGAGCGTGAATTCGGCAGCCTGATTCGCTTCCAGGAGGCGCTGCGCAGCGAGATCCTGCAACGCAAGCTGCAGCGATTGTTGTGGCAATCGGTCGATGTCTCCGAGGCCGAGGCACGCGATTCTCTCCGCTACGCCGGCGAGCAGGTGAAGCTCGCGTTCGTCACGTTCGACGGCAGCAAGCGCCCTGAGGGCCTCGAAGCCTCAGAGGAAGCCGTCCAGGCGATGCTCGAGGGCGACGTGGTGCGACTCCAGGAAGCCTATGAGAAACGGCGTTCCGAGTTCGACCGACCCGAGGAAGTGCGTGCCCGACACATCTTGATCCGCGCTGCGGAAGCCGGTGACGAAGCCGCCGCCACGGCAGCAAGCGACAAGCTCGAGACAGCTCTCGCCCGACTCGAGGGCGGCGAAGCTTTCGCCGACGTGGCGTCCGAACTCTCCGATGACCCCGGCAGCCAGGCCAAGGGCGGCGATCTCGGGTTCTTCTCCCGCGGCCGCATGGTGAAGGAATTCGAGGAGGTCGCATTCACGTTGGAGGTGGGACAGGTCTCGGACGTGGTCGAGAGCAGCTTCGGGAAGCACATCATCCTGGTCGAGGAAAAACGTGCGGCCGAGATCACGCCCTTCGAAGAGGCGCGTGAACAGATCGCGCGTGACCTCGCTCTCACCGACGCCTCGACCGCAGCGGCACGGGACCAGGCCGAAGTGCTGGCCGAGCGGGTCCGTGCGGGTGAGGCCCTGGTCGATGCCGCCCGCGAGGACAAGATCAAGATCGTCCGACCCGACCCATTGCGCCACCGACCCGATGGCTTCATTCCGGGTCTGGGAGTCGCACCGAAGGTGTTGGCAGCCGCCTTCGCGCTTCGCGAGGACGCACCCTCCGATCCGACCGTCTACGAGATCGGTGATCGGAAGTTCATCCTGATGCAGCTTTTGGAACACGACAGCCCGACCGACGAACAACTCGACCAGGGCGCCCAGGCCGAGCGCGAGCGGCTACTCACAGAGCGCCGCCAGACAGTCACCACCAAGTGGCTGGCCCAGGTCCGCGAGGAGCTGACAGAGGCCGGAGAGCTGGTCTACGACCTCTCCCCGCTAAACTGAATGAAATCGGGGTTCTGGACCTAGTGAGCCGTCTCGAACGCGAACGCCTCCAGGCGGTCGCGGCTGTCCGAGTTGCGGAGCTTCGTCAATGCCCTGGCCTCGAGCTGTCGCACCCGCTCGCGGGAAAGGCCCAGCTTGCCGCCGATCTCCTCGAGCGTGTGCTCGCGCTCGCCCTTCAGGCCGAAGCGCCAGCGCAGGATATTGCGCTCCCGCTCACATAGCTGGGCGATCGACGTATCGCTGGCCCGTTCGAGGCGTGCGTGGTCGAGCCCAGCCACCGGCGAAATCGGGTTCTGATCGGCCACGATGTCCTTGACCTTCTTGGAGTCCGTGCCGGGCACGTCCTTCTCGAGGCTCACCGGCTCGCGGACCATCCGCTGGAGCTGTTCGGCACGCTCCACCTCGATGTCCATCGTCGTGGCAATCTCGCGGGTCGTCGGATCCCGGCCCAGCTTCTTCTCGAGCGCGTTGTACGCCCGGTAGTACTTGAGCAGGGTGTCGTGAACGTGGCTGGGGATCCGGATCGTCCGGGAGTGGTTCTGGATCGCCCGGATCAGCGCCTGACGGATCCACCACACGGCATACGTCGAGAACTTGTGTCCGCGGTGATACTCGAACTTCTCGACCGCCCGGATGAGACCGATGTTCCCCTCCTGGATCAGATCCTGGAAGGTGATCCCCATGTTCCGGAAGTCCTTGGCGATGGCCACGACGAGCTTCAGGTTGTGCTGCACGAAGACGCTCTTCACGTCCGACAGCCGATCCCACTGGTCTTCGACCCGGCCCATGTGGGCAACGAAGTCCGGGAGCTCCATGCCGACCTCGTAGGCCAGCTCGCTGCCGCGCTCGGTCCAACGCACGAGATCCTGCTTGCGCTTCGCCTTGCCGGCTTCACTCTGCGGGGGTCGCTTGTTCGAGCTGAGCGCTGCGATCCGCCGGTTGCAGCGAGCCGCATCCTTGTAGAGTTCGAGCACTCCCTTGCGAATCCGCCCGAGCAGCTGCATGGACAGGTCCGCTTCCTTCAGCAGACGGGCAGCGCGCCGATCGAATTTGGCCACCTCGGCCGGCTTGGCGGCAAGGACGGCCGCGTCGCGCTTGCGCAATGCAAGCTCGATCTTGCCGAGGATCTGGTCGATGCGTCCACCGAGATCGACACCTTCGGGAGAGCCCGAGCCAAAGGACTCGCACATCTTTCCGGTGGCGCGGTTCTCCGCTTTCAGGCCCTGCCAGATCCGCACCGCTTCCTTGGCGGTCCACGGAACCGACACCGTGCCCTCGCGAAAGGCCAGAGTCGCCGCCTCGATCTCCTTGGCGAGGATGACCTCTTCTTCCTTCTTCAGGGTCGCGATCTCCGCGATGTCCTTGAAGTAGGAGACGAGTGCACCGCGCTCGCTCGAGCGCTGGCTCTCTTTCTGGGTGTTCAGTCGCTTCGGATCCACGCGGCTCATCGACTTCGCGCTCTTCACAGCCTGCGCGTCGGTCTCCTGACCGAGTTCGTTCTCCGGCGCGATCCGCCGCCACGTTGCTCGGCGCTGCGCTTCGATGGAGAGGTCATTTTGATTGTTCACCCCTCGCCCTCCTTGCCTTTTGCTGGGAGCGACGAAGTGGGGTCGCCGCTCGTCGAAGTCCCGCCGCGCGCTCGCCCCCGGGCTCTCCGGGAACTCCTGCTCGCGTGCAGGCCTCGAGTATTCGCTGTCCTGATCTTGGTAGCCGGTGTGGCGCCCGACTCTGGTTTCCCGGATCCAGCAGACCGGATCTCGGGCTATCTCGTGCAATCTCGGGCGCTTCACTGGCCCGGTCGGGAGCGCCCTCATCGCTATCCCGATCCGTGCCCGGCTGACAGGTGGTCCCGCCCTGCCGTTCTCTTCTCGCAAGTTCGTTCCGCTTCGGGGGTCCTTGGTGACGTTGGATCCAGGCGATGCCACACGAGGTTCGTGTCAGCGATCGTCCCAGTCGCCCTCACATCGGCTAGCCCGATTGCATCGCAACGCGTTGCAGCAGAACAAATTCATGAGAGAAAACAGGCAGTTCGGAGGGCCTATTCCGGTTGGGATACCGGAGCCCGCCATCCGTTCTGCAGGGTATTCCGCTTTGACTCGTTTGCCAAGCCTGAAATGACGCTCCCAAGAAGAAAAATTTCCTTAGCAATTCCACGCAGTTAAGAGCGTTTTTTCGGACGTGCCGGATATTCCCTGACGCGCCGCGGCATGTGCTCCAAATGATCGGTAGGGAAACAGTGCGTCATGAGTGCCGTTTTCCACCTGCATCCATTTCGAATTCCCCTAGGCGAACGAGGCCTTGCGGTGTCGAATCAGCTCCATGAACTCCGATCGGGTCATCGGATCGCTTTGGAATACACCCTTGAGCGAACTGGTGATCGCAAAGGCGTTCTGCTGCTGAATCCCGCGCATCATCATGCACAGGTGGATCGATTCGGCGACCACCGCCACGCCGCGCGGCTGAAGAACCTTCTCGAGCGTCTCCGCCACCTCCATCGTCAGGCGCTCTTGCACCTGAAGACGCCGTGCGAACATCTCGACCACTCGCGGGATCTTGGAAAGCCCGACGATCTTGCCGTTCGGGATGTACGCCACGTGGAGCCGCCCGAAGAAGGGCAGCATGTGGTGCTCACAGAGGCTGTAGAACTCGATGTCCTTGACGACGACCATCTCGTCGTAGCTGACCTCGAACATCGCACCGTTCAGGATCTCGGTCGGATCCTCCTGGTAGCCCTTGGTCAGGAAGCGCATGGCCTGGGCCACCCGGGCGGGCGTCTGCGCCAACCCGTCGCGCTGCGGATCCTCACCCAGCTCCTTCAACAAGCGCTCGATCAGGGGCTCGATCGGATCGGATTCCGTTGCTTCGGAATCGGGCGTGTCGCTCATGGTGGGAGGACCTCCGCTTGGCAGAAGCTGACCTTAGCCCACCGTCCCCTGAAGCTTGATCAGTAGCTGCGCAGGAGTCCGGCCTGAAGCTTGATCAGTAGCTGCGCAGGAGTCCGCGCACGACACCGCGGATCTGGACGTCCTCAGCAGGTACCTCGATCGGCCTGAGCGTCTGGTTGGCGGGCTCCAGCACCACTTTCGGGCCCCGTTTGTAGAACTTCTTGAGCGTGGCCTCGCTGCCGCGCACGAGCGCGACGACCGTCTCCCCGTTGCGAGCCTCCGGGCGGCTCTCCACGACCACGAGGTCTCCATCTTGGATGTGCTCATCGATCATCGAATCGCCGCGCACCTGCAACACGAAGCTCTCGCCCCGACGACGCACCATTTCCTGGGGCACCGCCACCCGTTCGTCCACCTCGAAGGCTTCGATCGGGGCCCCGGCGGCCACCGTGCCCAACAGCGGGAGTTCCACCAGGCCGGACCGCTCTTCGTCCATCGGCTCCACCGAGCGCGAGCGATTCCAGGCCTTCTTCAGGAAACCCTTCTCCACCAGGTGCTGCACGTGCTTGTGGACCGTTGCCACGGAGGAGAGCCCGAACGCGGCGCCGATCTCTTCGAGACTCGGCGAGTAGCCTTTCTGATCCACGAACTGGCGGATGAAGTCATAGATTTCTCGCTGGCGACGTGTCAGGGCCACGAAACGGCCTCCGGGAATTGGTTTCGCCGGAGATTCGCCGAATAGAAAGCGAAGGTCAAGCAAAGAGGAAAATAATCGCTGCCTCCGACTTGACCGCAGAAACCTCGTGCATACCGTCCCGGCTCATTTGGCAAACACAGGCGTCGAGTGCTAACTCGACCCGCTCGGGTCGTTTCGATCCGAGTCATCCCCAACGCCCACCCCACCCCCTTCCCGGGTGAGGGTCTCGGAGGAAATAGCTGGTATGAAGATCCGACCGCTCCAGGACAGGATCCTGGTCAAGCGCCTGGACGAAGAAGAGAAGACCGCCGGGGGAATCATCATCCCCGATTCGGCCAAGGAGAAGCCCCAAGAGGGCGTCGTCATCGCCGCTGGAGGCGGCAAGGTCCGCGAAGACGGCACGGTTCAACCCTTGGACGTGAAGAAGGGCGACAAGGTGCTGTTCAGCAAGTATGCGGGCACTGAAGTCAACCTGGACGGCGACGAGCATCTGATCATCCGCGAGGACGACGTCCTCGGGGTTCTGGAGTAATTGGCAATGGCAAAAGAAATCAAATTCGATCAGGACG